>JAIXQE010000083.1 GCA_027485815.1 Opitutaceae bacterium | reverse complement strand
GTACCACCGGCCCCTGCTGGCAGACTTCCCGGAACGTCGCCATCCCAAGGTCAGAGCCCGGCGACTTCCCAGCCGCGTCGGTAGGTGCGGCGGAGCTGGGCGTTGGCGGCGGCGACGTTCGTGAAGGCGAGCTTGGGTCCATCCCAAAGCAAATCCTGACCGGGGAAGCGCACGGCCACGCTGCCGAGCAGGACCGCCTCCGTGAGCGGTCCGGAGTAGTCGAAGTTAGCGCCCGGGCGCCCGCCGTTGACGCAGGCCTCCGCCCACTCGGACCAGTGATGGCCTTGTGCCCGCTCGGGCAGCACGTAATCGCGGAAATCCGCGACCGGGAACAGGCGCGGGGCGGCGATGTGCGGCACGTGCAGCACCCCCTTGGTCCCGATGATGATCGAACCCTGGCTATCCGGATCCGCCTTCCGGCTACCCTTGGCCTTGGCGGCGTCGCGCGGGTCCGCCACCAGCGCGCGGATCTCCGCGGGCGGCCGTTCATCGCCGTCGTACCAGGTCACCGGCACCGTTTTAGCCTCGGTGTAGGCCGTCCCCGGGAACACGTAGCGGATGCGGGCGTTGACCGACCAGTTCCAAGCATCGGGTGCAGGGCCGTCTGAGCGGAGGGAAAGCGGCGAGGTCAGGGCGAGGGCCTCAAAGACCGGATCGAAGATGTGGCAGCCCATATCCCCGAAGGTGCCCGTGCCGAAATCGAGCCGCTTGCGCCACTGTCCGGGGTGATAGTGCCCCGCGACGAAGGGGCGCTCGGCCGCCACGCCTTGCCAAAGGTTCCAGTCGAGCGACGCAGGCACGGGATCGCTGCGTTCGGGCGGCCGCCCGGTGTCGCCCCACTTCTTGCTGCTCCAGGTGTGCACTTCCCGCACCTTGCCGATCACGCCCGACTGCACGATCGCGACAGCCTGCCGGTACACCTTGTAGGAATGGATCTGGATCCCCATCTGGGTGACGAGGTTCTTTTCCCGGGCGAGGCGGGTGAGGACGCGGGTCTCGTGGATCCCGTGCGCGAGGGGCTTCTGGCAATAGCAGTGTTTGCCGAGCTGCATCGCCGCGTGGGCGATGGGCGCGTGCATGTGGTCCGGGGTGGAGACATTCACCGAGTCGAGGTTGCCCTGCTCCTTTTCCAGCAATTGGCGCCAGTCCTGGTAGACCCGGACCTCGGGGAACGTTTCCTTGACCTGCTTGACCCGCGCGAGGTCGACGTCGGCCACGGCGACGAGTTTCACGAAGGGGTTGCTGGTGATGGCCTGAATGTCGGCCCAAGCCATCCCCGCCGCGCCGAAGCTGGCGTGGCGGAGGACGCGGCTGGGGGCGGCCGCTTGGGCGTTCCGGGCAAGGAAGGGCGCGGCGAGGCCGGCGGCTCCGACGGAGCGCAGGAACGTGCGGCGGGGCAGGGTGGGGGAAGGAGAGGGCATCGGTTGAGGGGGGCGGTGCGAGCAGACCGCTCCCTGCCGGACGAGGCAAGGCCGCTCTCCGCGGGCCCCCGGGCTTGCCTCGGGGCGGTCCGATCCTACGGTCGGCGTCTCCCCATGATCACCGCTTCCCCCCTCCTGCGGCGAGCCGTCCTGGCCGTCGCTGTGCTCCTTTCCGCCGTCGGCCTGCACGCCGCGCCGAGCCTAGGTCTGCAGACCTGGACCTGCCGCAACATGGACTTCGACCAGGTCGTGGCCTTCGCGACCAAGCACGGCATCACCCAGCTGCAGATGATCGGAAAGCACATCGACCCCAAGGGGCCGGCCGCCGAGTCGTTGCGCAAGAAGGCGATCCTCGAAGCCAAGGGCCTGCAGATCTACACGTTCGGCGTGAACGGCACCTCGATGAATAAGGAGGAGAACCGCAAGCTCTTCGAGTTCGCGAAGCTGATGGGGATCAAGGTCATCATCGTCGAGCCGCGCAACCAGGCGGAGTGGGACAACCTCGAGGAGCTGGTGAAGGAGTACGACATTCGCCTGGCGATCCATAACCACGGCACCGGCAGCGTTTATGGCGATCCCGCGACGGTCCGCGCCATTTTGGCCAAGCGCGACCGGCGGATCGGGGTCTGCCTCGATGTGGGCTGGGTCACCGCCGCCGGATTCGATGCGGCGGAGGTCTTCCGCAGCTACGGGGACCGGGTCTACGACATCCATTTCAAGGACAAGGTCGTGCAGGCGGCGGCCGACGGGAAGAAGACGCCCGTCGACACCGAGATCGGGCGCGGCCAGTCGAACTACGTCGGGCTGTTCGCCGAGATCCGGCGTTCCGGCTGGTCGGGGGTGATGGCGATCGAGACCGACAGCAAGGCCTTCGCCGAGGATCCGAATCGGCTGGTGAGCGAGGCCAAGGCTTTCTTCGCCGCCCAGACCGCCAAGCGCTGAATTACCCCGCTCCCATGATGCCTGCAGCGCTTCGTTGCCTGACCCTGGCGCTCGCGTGCGCCGCGGTCGCCCCGGCTGCCGCCCCGCGCGCGCCGAACATCCTCTTCATCTTCTCGGACGATCACGCCTACCAGGCCATCAGCGCCTATGGCGAGGGGCGCCGCCTCCTGGAGACCCCGCACCTGGACCGGCTGGCGAAGTCCGGGATGCGTTTCGACCGCGCCCTGGTGCCGAACTCGATCTGCGGCCCGTCGCGCGCCGTCGTCCTCACCGGAAAGTACAATCACCTGAACGGGTTCGTGAATAACTCGAACTCCCGTTTCGACGGCTCGCAGGTGACCTTCCCGAAGATCCTGCGCTCGGCGGGCTACCAAACGGCCGTCATCGGCAAGTGGCACCTCGTTTCCGACCCCACGGGGTTCGATTTCTGGCAGGTGCTGCCGGGGCAGGGGATCTACTACAACCCGCCGATGATCCGGATGGGCGAACAGGTGAAGATGGAGGGCTACACTACGGATATCATCACCGACCTTTCCCTCGACTGGCTGCGCCAGCGGGACAAGAGCCGCCCGTTCCTCCTGATGGCCCAGCACAAGGCGCCGCATCGCGAGTGGGCGCCCGCCCTGCGGCACCTGGGTGCCGACCGTGATCGCGTGTATCCGGAGCCGGACACCTTGTTCGATGATTATGCGAACCGGGGCATTGCGGTGCGGGATCAGGACATGTCGCTGGAGAAGACCTTCACCGACCGGGACGCCAAGTTTGATCCGCCGCCCAACCTGACGCCGGAGCAGCGGAAGGTCTGGGATGCCTACTACGAGCCCCGCAACGCCCGTTTCCGGGCGGCCAACCTCCAGGGCAAGGACTTGGTCCGCTGGCGCTACCAGCGCTACATGCACGACTACACCGGCACCGTCCGCGCGGTGGACGAGAGCGTCGGCCGGTTGCTCGATTACCTGGACCAGGAGGGCCTGGCCGAGAACACGATCGTGGTCTATTCCAGTGATCAGGGGTTCTTCCTCGGCGAGCACGGCTGGTTCGACAAGCGCTGGATCTTTGAGGAGTCGCTGCGCACGCCGCTGCTGGTGCGCTGGCCCGGCGTGAGCCGCGCCGGCGGGGTGAGCAAGGACCTCGTCTCGACGGTCGACTTCGCCCAGACCTTCCTGGATGCCGCGGGCTTGCCGGCGCCGTCGGATATGCAGGGCCGGAGCCTGCGGCCGATCCTGGCGGGCAACCGGCCCGCGGACTGGCGGACGGCATTCTACTATCAGTACTTCGAATGGCCGACGCCGCACCGCGTGCGGCCCCACTACGGGGTCGTCACCGAACGCTACAAATTGGTGCACTTCTTCGGCACCGCGGACGACTATTGGGAATTGTACGACACCGAGAAGGATCCTCGCGAGCTGCGCAACGTGCTCGGCGATCCGGCTTACGCGGCCGCCCGGAAGCAATTGGAGGGCCAATTGGCCCAGTTGCGGCAGGAGCTGAAGGTTCCGGCGGAGATTCCGCCCGAATGGCTCGGCCGCACCGCGGGGGGGACCACCAAGGCGCCCAAGAAGAAGCAGGGCAAGCAGCCTTGAATGGACCCGACCCGGCGGGTCGCGGGGCCGCGCCGGGTCAGCGGACGAGGATGGGATTGGCCACTTGACCGCTCCGGGCGCGTTCGTCGAGCGCCTTGGGCATCGCATCCATCAGCTTGAGGATGCGCTCCGGATGCGAGGGGTGGGTCGAGAGGAGGGCGGGCGGCATTGGATCCTTGCCCGTCTCCGCCTCGAGGGCCTCCATCACCTGCACCGCCGCCTGCGGATCGTACCCGGCCCGCGCCATGTACATCAGGCCGACATAGTCGGCCTCGCGCTCCTTTTCCCGATCGAAGGCGAAGCCGCCGATGCCGGTGGTGAGGCCGTAGACCTGGGCGAGCGCGTCCACGGCTAAGCCGGAGGCGCCGCCCGCGAGGCCGCCGATCACGCCCACCGTCCCCACGGTGGAGACCGCCAGTTCGCGGGAAAGCTTCTCGTGGACGTGCTTGGCGGTGACGTGGGCGATCTCGTGGGCGATCACCGAGGCCAGTTGGTCGTCGGTCTTCGCGATGCGGAAGATCCCGGTGAACACGCCCACCTTGCCGCCGGCCATCGCGAAGGCGTTGATCTGCGGATTGTCGAACACCACGAACTCCCAGTCCGCGTCCGGCATGTCCCAGAACACCACCTTCGCCAGCCGGGAGCCGACCCGCTGAAGCTGGGCCTGATGGGCTTGGTTGCGGGAGGGCCGGTAGCGCTTCTTCAGGTCGTCGAACATGCCCACGCTCATCTTCGTGACCTCCTTGTCGTCGACGAGGTTCATCGCCCGCCGGCCGGTGACCGGCACCTGATAGCAGCCGGCGAGCAGGACGATCGGGGCGAGCAGGGAAAGGGCGAGGCGGGCGTTCATAACGGACTCGGGGGACGGAAGGGACGAGTGGGGCAGACGCAAGTTTCCGGCATCGAGCGCGGGCCCGCGAACCCCTTTGCATTTTGGCGGGTTCCTAGCACAGTGGCGTCGTTCCCGAGGCCCCGCGGGATTTAGGAGCCGTCAGCGTTAACCTTCACGCGTCCCCCACGTCTGAACCCACCGTCACCCATGGCCGAGGAATCCCCCGGCGGCCCGAAGCGGCGCCGCATCATCCACTGGAACCCGGAGGCGGGCAAGGAACCTGCCCGGCGCGGCCCCGCGTGGCCGCGGGTGATCGCCTGGACCGTGGGCGGCGCCTTCGCCCTATTGTTGGCGGCGGGTCTGGTCATTCGCGGGCTCAAGCTGGTTGTGGGCCCCGAGGTCTTCTCCCCGGCGCCGGCTCCCGCGGCCAGTGCCCCGTCCATTGCGGACGCCAGTTCCGCGTTCATCAGCCAGGCCAAGGCGGAGCAGGCGTTCGAGTTGGCGGGCAAGGCGCTGAAGGAGTTGCGGCGGGTGCCGGCCGACCATCCGTCCCAGATCGAGCAGTTGATCACGATGGAGCGCCTGTTCACGCAGGGGGAGACGCTGCTGCGCGACCGGGACTTCGGCCGCGCGTTTGCCGTGTTTGAGACGCTGAATCCCGAGATCGAATCCTTTACCCGCAACGTGAAGGTAAAGGGTGAGGCGCGGCAGGGGTACGACTCGATCCTCCTCCGCATCAAGGAACTGGAGCTGGCGCGCAGCCTCGCGCCGGGCGCGCTCGAGGCCGCCTTCGAGGCAGCGGGGGCCGGTAGCAAGCTCCTCGCGGACGGCAACTTTGCCGGGGCGAAGAAACAGTTCGACGCCGGGTTTGCCCAGCTCAAGCGCGCCGAGGAAGCCTTGGGTGCCTTCGTGAAGGCCAGGCTGTTCGACGGGCAGCGGGCGCTGGCGGCGGGCGAAAAGTCCGCCGCCCGGCAGGCCTTCGAACAGGCCCTGGCCAAGTCCCCGGGACTAGAAGCCGCCGTACAGGGCCTGAAGCGCGCGGAGACCATCGACCGCGTCCATGCCCTGCTGCAGCAGGGGGCGCGGTTGGAGCAGCAGAAGCAATTCAAGGAGGCGGCGGAGGCCTACAAGCAGGCGTTCGCGCTGGACGGGGTTTCCGCCGCGGCGCAGGAGGGGCAGTCCCGGGCGGCTCGCCTGGAGAAGGAGACGCGCTTCGCCACGGCCAAGGCGGCTGCGGACGAGGCGATTCAGGCGCGCGATTGGAACCGGGCGATCGCCGAGCTGCAGAACGCCCTCAAGGTGAATCCTCAGCAGGCGGAGGTGCAGGCCCAACTGAAGACGGCCCGCGCCAACGCGCATCAGGAGGCGGTGCAGAAGGCCCTCGCGAAGGCGTTCGACTACGAGAAGGCCTACCAGTGGTCGGAGGCCCGCGAGGCCTACAACGAAACGCTGAAGCTGGATGCCGATCACGCCGAAGCCAAGGAGGGCTACACGCGGGTGGGGACGGTCATCCGCGCGCTGCTTCAATACCAGAAGTACATCGAAGCCGCGGAGCAGTTGGCCAACCGCTCGGACTTCCAAGGGGCCATCCGCCGCTTCAACGAGGCGATGGCGGTGAAGCCGGCCTACCTCGTGAACAGTGACCGCGTGCAGCAATTGCACGCGCAATTGATGGAGCAGAACAAGCCGGTCGAGGTGACCTTCAAGTCCGACGGCAGCACCTGGGTCCAGATCACCAATTTCCGCGCGCCCCAGAAGTTCGATTCCGAGGTGATGCGGATCCTGCCGGGCGATTACGAGGTGATCGGCCGGCGCAAGGGTTACCGTGACCTCAACCTGCTGCTGCAGGTCCGGGCGGGCACGCCGCCACCGGTCGTGACCGTGATCTGCAACGTGCCCTCCGACCAGAAATGACCGTCGCGCGCTCGCTGGTCGTTGGTTGGGTGAGCTTGGGGTGCGCCGCCTGGCTTCCGCTGGCGGCGGCCGAAGCGGGTGGGTCGGCGCGCCCGAGTCCGGCGCGGGCGTCCGCCGCCGGCCGGGCCGTATTGCCCGATCCGTCGCTGCTCGACGGTTCCGCCCACGCGCCGGAAAAGCGTTCCGCGATCGGGATGATCGGGGACTTCGAGTTGCCGGGCGATGAATCGGCGCGGACGGAGAAGGTGGGGGGCGCCAGTCAGCCTCCGGGCACGGAGGGTAACGAGGCTCCTGCTGGACTTCCGGGAGTGGCGTCGGGTCGGCCAGGCGGCCAGGGTAAGCCCGAGGCGAACCAGCCGGGCGGGGCGGGCGGCCAGGAGACCGAGAAGCCCGCGGGCGGGTCGGGGGACCAGGCGCAGGGCATCCAGGTCGCGGAACTGAAGGGCGAGGCGGCCGCTCCGGCTCCGGATGGCAAGGCGCCCGCCCGGCCCACCGCGATGGCGATCGGAGATCAGGCCATGCGCATCCCCCAGCAGCCGCGGAACGCCGGCGTCGTGGGCACCCAGCAGGTCGCGAATGCGAACACGCAGGACTACGAGAAGGGCACTGGTACGGGCGGCAAGGGTCCGGTCAACAAGGGCGGACCCAATCGCACCGAGAAGGGCCGAACAATCCCCTCTGGGCTGTGATGTCTCCGGCGATGCCGACCCTCCGCTTACTCCTGTTTTGGCTGGCCTGCGTGGCACTGCCCACCGTCGGGTGGGCCACGACGCTCATCTACCCGGTCTCCGCGATTGAGGATCTGTGGACGCTGCCGGCGGAGGAATTTCGCCAGCGCCACGGCGGCATCAACATCACCGGGCTCGGGCCCAGCGACGAAGGCTGGTACGTCCGCTACCGGCACGAGAACCTGACGTGCCTCTTCGGCCCGATGGCGGACGCGGAGGAGGCCCGGCGTCGCCGCGTTGAGATGGAGGCGGTCCGGGATGCCGCGCTGAAGCACCGCGCCGCGCTGAGCACCAGTCAGGTCGACCACGTGCGCTTCACATTTTCCGGGGTCTTCGGGCGCGGCGGGGAAGGCGAAGGCGGCGGCCGGGGCGCCGGAGCCCTCGCGCGGATCTCCGCCGACGGCCGCAGCGGGCCCGATGGCGACCTCGACGGGGATGGCATCCTCAATCGGGAGGATCCCGATATGGACGGGGACGGCATTCCCAATGATCGCGACGAGGACAGTGACGGGGATGGGGTGCCCGACGCCCAGGACGAGTACCGTTTTGGCACGAATCCCGACCCCTCCGGTCCGGGCGGCGCCGGCAATGGTCGCGATGGCCCCGGCGGGGATCTGGACGGAGATGGCTCTGCGAACGCCGCGGATGGCGATATGGACGGGGACGGCATTCCCAACGCTCAGGACCCGGATGTTGACGGCGACGGCATTCCGAATGCCCAGGACAAGTACCCGTATGGGCGGGATGATGGTCCGGACGGAAATTCAGGCAGCGGTCGGCCGGCTGGTTCCGCGAGCGGCGCGGAACAGCAGGGAAATCCGGGCCGTGACGGGCAGGAGGCGCAGGGCCGGAAACTCGGCGCGCCGACGCCTCTGGCGGGCCTGGGTCAGCCGGGGCAGTTGCCGGGCCAGCCGGGAAGACCGCCGTCCGGCCAACCGGGGCAACCGGGTCAGCCCGGGAGTCCCAGTTCTTCCAGCCAGTCGAGTTCCTCCGCCTCCAGTTCGAGTCAGGGTGGCCAGCCGGGTCAGCCCGGCCAACCGGGCCAGCCGGGGCAGCCCAGCCAGCCTTCCTCCGGCAGCCCGATCGATCTCTTGGCGGCGGTGCTGCGGGCGATCTTGGGGCTTTGAGCGGCGCGACCGGGCGCGGTCGGCGGATCTTCAGGGACGGAGGTCGACCGCCGCCCACGGAAAGGCGTCCTCCAGCGTGGTGCGGTAGCCGATCACTTTGGGGCTCACCAGGCGCGGCAGGGTGTGGAAGTAGACGGGGATGAACGGCATCTCCTCCCCGAGGATCGCCTCCATCTCACGGTAGCGCGCGTAACGCTCCGTGGTCGTGGGGGCCGCGAGGGCCGCCGCCAGCAGACCATCGTACCCCGCATGGCTCCAACCGGCTTGATTGGTCGCGTGGCCGGTCTGCCAGCGCTCCAAATGGATGTGCGGCTCAGCGACGACCCAGCCGCCCCGGGCCAGCTGGAAGGAGTGGGAGCGGTTGATGGCGTCGAGGTAGACGGTCCATTCCTGATTCAGCAGCGTGATCTCGATGCCCAGTTCCCGGCGCCAGCGCTGTTGCACCGCCTCGGCCAGTGCCCGGTGCTGCTCGGCCGTGTTGTAGAGCAATTCGACCTGGGGAAACCCTCGGCCGCCGGGAAAACCCGCGGCGGCGAGCAAGCGCCGGGCCTCGGCGGGATCGGCCCGGAAGGCGGGGGCACCGGGGTAACCGGCCAGGCCGGGCCGCACCGCGCTGTAGGCGGGTTCCTCGCCGCCTTGGCTGACGTGCCGGGTGAGGGCCTCACGATCGAGCGCCAGGGCCAGCGCGCGCCGCACCCGGGCGTCATCGAACGGCGGGCGGCGCGTGTTACAGACGTAGTAGTAGAGGCCGCCGAACGGATCGACCCGCAGGCTTTCCGGCTGCTCCCGGCGGTAGGTGGCGATCTTCGCGGCGGGGATGGTCTGCGTCAGGTGCAGCCGGCCTTGGCGGAACAGGCGTTCTTCCACCGCGGCGTCCTCGATCGGATGGAAATGGATTTCGTCGAGCCGCACCGTCTCGCGGCCCCAGTAGGTGGGGGAGCGCGCCACCACGAGGGGCTGGCCGGGGCGCCAGGCGCGCAGGGCGAAGGCGCCGTTGCCCACGAAGTGTTCTGCGCGCGTCCAGCGGTTGCCCGGCTGGTCCGGCCGTCCCACCCGCGTGATGACGTGCAGCGGCACTGGCAGCCACTCCGGCATCGTGAGCAATTGCAGCAGAAACGTCGCGGGCTGGCGCAGGGTGAGGCGGAGGAGATGATCTTCCGGCGCGGCGAACCCCGTACGGCTGAAGTCCTGCAACCGGCCCCGGTGGAAGTCCTCGGCGCCGACCACCGGGTAGAGGCGTTCCGCGTTCCGGGCCCCGAGCGAGGCGGTCAGGATGCGTTGGTAGGAGGCGACGAAGTCGTGGGCGGTGAGGGGCCGGCCGTCCGACCAGCGGGCGTCCGGGCGCAGGTGGAACGTCAGTTGCCGGCCGTCGGCGGAGACGTCCCAGGACCGGGCCACGCCGGGCGCAAGGTTGCCGTCGGGCCCGATGACGACCAGGCCCTCGCACAAGGCGCGGAGGATGCGGGCCTCGGGGATGCCGGTGATGACTTGCGGGTCGAGGTCCTGCGGGTCCACGCCGACCCCGACGTGAAGGACCTTGGGGGGCGGGGAACCGGCGAGGGCGGGCGCGAACAGGGCCAGCCAAAGCGGGAGCCAGCGGAGAAACGGGCGCATCGGGGGCGGGGTGAAGGCAGGGTGCCCCGCGCGGGAAGGGGGGCAAGAAAAAGGCCGGTCCCGCGAGGCGGAACCGGCCGAGAGGGGGATTTGAGCCGCGCTCAGGCGGTCACCACGGACACCTTGCGGTGCACCTTGTCGTACTGGACCGTGCCGGTCGCGAGGGCGAACAGGGTGAAGTCGCGGCCGAGGCCGACGTTCTTGCCCGGATGCAGCTTGGTGCCCCGCTGGCGGACCAGAATGTTGCCGGCGAGGACGGACTCGCCGCCAAACCGCTTCACCCCGAGACGCTTCGAGTGGCTCTCGCGGCCGTTGGTGGATGTTCCCTGACCCTTCTTATGCGCCATGGCGTCGTGTCTCCTTAGGCTTTGATCGAGTTGATCTTGATGACGGAAAGTTCCTGGCGATGGCCCCGCTTGCGCTCCATGCCCTTGCGCTTCTTCTTCTTGAAGACGATCACCTTCGTGCCGCGCTTGTTCTCCAGGATGGTCGCCGAGACGACCGCGCCGGGCAGGGTCGGGGTGCCGACCTTGAAGGCCTCGCCCTCACCGGCCGCGAGCACATCCTTGATCTCCACGGTGGCGCCCTTTTCGGTGCCGGGATAGCGGTTGACGGTGAGGATGTCGCCCTCGGAAACAGTGAACTGCTGGCCTTGGGTCTTGATCGTCGCTTTCATGGAAGGAAACGTGGAGTTAAGCGCTCCGGGAAAAGTTAAGGCAAGGCTTATTTCAGGTGGATGAGCCCGCGACGAGCCCGCGGACGCTGGCGAGGACCTCCGGGACGGTCAGCCCCTCCAGTCCACCGGCGGGGCGCAGCGCCTGCACGTTCGCGACCGGCGGCTTCCAGATCGCGGGATCGGTCGGCCCGAAAAGGAGGAGACTCGGCGTGCCCGCGCTCGCGGCCAGATGGCTGACGCCGGCATCGTGCCCGAGGAAGGCGCGCGCGCCCGCCAGACGGCGGAGCAGTTCCTCCAGTGACGGTTCCCAGAGCAGGCCCAGTTCCCGGTCTCCGCGGCCCACGATTTCAGCTCTCGACTGGCAGGCGGTCGCCAGCGGCTCCGGCAGCGGCCGCGCGATTTCGGCTTCGCCCAGCAGTAGCGTCACGGGGCCGGGAAGGTGGCCGGCCAACTCCAGCCAGCGTTCGACGGGCCAGTTCTTCCGCGGAGAACCGCTGCCCGGATGAATCAGCACCGGCCGCGGACCCGGGTCCGGCGGGACGAGGGGCACGAGCGGGGAGACCAGCGCCTCGGGCACGAGCCCGAGTTGCCGCAGCGGAGCGCAGAAGTGGGCGGCGGCGGGACCCGCGGCCGGGTGCGGCGCGCCCGCGAGGAAGCGTTGACCGGGCCGCAAGGGGAAGCGGGCGGCGAGGTCGCCGGACGGGTCCGGCTGGAAGCTGAGGATGAGATCGAAGCCGCGGAGCCAGGCTTCGAGGTCGGGCGGCAGCGGATCCGTTCCGTGCAGCGGCAGCCAGCGCACGGAGGATTGGGGGTGCACCCGGTCGACCAAGCCGCGGTTCCGGGCGAGCGCCGCCGCGACGGGGTTGCCGATCAGTTCGATCTCCGCGTCGGGCCAACGCTGCCGGAGCAGCGCGAGCGCGGGCAGGGTGACGAGGAAGTCGCCGAGGGCGCCTCCCCTAAAGACGAGCAGGCGGCGCATCGCTCGGGGGCGGGCGGTGTCCGGTCAGCGTGGCGACGCCGCGGCCGACCTTGAATTCCACGGTGAAGCGCACCGGCAGGCGCCAGCGGTCGTCGGCGATCCAGACGCGGACCGTGCCGCCGCGGCGGAACATCCCCTTGGCCGCGGTCTTCTCCATCCGCGGCTCCAGCACGCGGGTGGCGAAGGTGCCGAGGGGCGTCACGACTTCCTCCCGTCCGGTGCAGTGGATCGTCAACTCATAGAACTCGTCGTTGAACAGCACGAGGGCGTCCCGCTGGCCGCCGGGCTCGAGGTTCCAGTCGCGGGTCCGCAGCAGCCCGAGGATCATGTCCGCGGGTTCGCCTGGCGGGAGCGGGAGCGCGCGGGTCGCGGCGGTCGCGTCGTCAGCGCTCCAGAGGGCGTGGCCGGCGGCGTAATCGAAGGCGACCTGATGGGCGCGGCGTTCCCCGCGTTGGCGGGTTTCCTCGCGCAACCAGCGGAGCCGGCCGTCGGCGAGGGTGAAGTCCGCGGTCGCGCGGGCCTCGAAGGGCAACAGCATCCGGGCGAGGCCGAGGGTCCGGGTATCGGTGACCACGCGCAGGCGCGCCCCGGCGGGATCCTCCTGCCGTTCGGCGCGGAGCCGGATCTCCCCGGCACCCGGCAGCAGGGCCCAAGCGACGCGGTACTGAAGTTCTTCTCCGGGCAGCACGGGCAGGGCGAAGGCGTGAGGGAGCAGGGTGGCCGCGAGGAGGGTGGCGGCGATCAGGCCTCGCATGGTCCGGGAGACGCGGCGGGGGCGGCGTTCATCGGCGCAGGCTGCGCGGGTGTGCCGGCGGGTTCAACCGCGTTCGTCGCCTCCGGGTCGAAGCGGACTTCGGCGAGGCGGCGGCAGTGGGTGAGGGTGTCGATCTCGGCGGCGGTCTTGTCGGGCCGCAGGCGCACGATCCGCGGGAAGCGCAACGCGAGCCCCGAGTCGTGGCGCGGGCTGGCCTGGATCGCGTCGAAGGCGATCTCCAGCACCACTTGCGGCAGGACCTCTCGCCGGCGGCCCCGGACGGCCGTGGTGGTCGCGATGAAGTGGTCGGTGAGACGGGCGATCTCGGCGTCGGTCAGACCGGTGTAGGCCTTGCCCAGGACCAGGAGACGCCCCGTGGACTCCTCCCGGATCGCGAAGGTGTAGTCGCTGAGGACGTCCCGGCGTTTCCCATGGCCCTGTTCCACGGCGACGACGACCACGTCGAGGGTGGCGCCGGCCCGCTTGAGCTTGAGCCAGGCCAGCCCGCGGCGGCCGGGGGCGTAGGGGCTGGCGGGGTCCTTGGCCATCAGGCCCTCGTTGCCGCGCCGGCGGGCGGCGAGGAAGGCGGCCTCAATCTCGGCGGCGGTGGCGGCGGAGCGCACCGGGGCGAGCAGCAGGGCGGGGGCGCGGGCGGCGGCGAGGAGGCCTTCGAGGCGCCGGCGGCGCTCGCGCAACGGTTCCGCGATGAGCGGTTGGCCGGCGTGCCAGAGCAGGTCGTAGAAGGAGAGCGAGACCGGGATTTCCGCCCCGAGGAAAAGGTCATCGCCGCGGCGGCCGAGGCGCCGTTGCAACTCGGCGAAGGGCAGCGCGCGTCCGTCCCGCCACGCCAGCAGTTCCGCGTCGCCAATGAAATCCTCCGGCAGGGTCGCCGCGGCCCGCGCCAGTTCCGGAAACTGGGCCGTGAGGGGCTTCAGGTCGCGCGAGTACAGCTCCACGCGCCCGCCGCAGCGGTGCACCTGGCAGCGGATGCCGTCGTACTTTTCCTCCAGCCAGACCGGCGCGCCAAGGCGGGTGACGATCTCGGCCGGATCGGCGGCGGGGGTGGCCAGCATGAAACGGAGGGGTTGGAACGGACGCAGGCTGATGGCCCCGAGCGTGCTGGCGGCGGCGTGGGCCGCGACCTCGCCCAGATCCCCGGCGAGCAGGTGGGCCTCACGGACGGCCGGCGCGGGCTGAGCCCAGGCCTGGGCGATCGCGTCCTCGACCAGCCCTTCCTTCAGGCCGATCCGCAGGTCGCCCAGCAGGAGCTTGATCAGGTACTTGGTCTCGACGGGCCCGAGGGGAGTGAGGAGCGCGTGCACCTGGGCCAGCTTGGCGGCCGGCCCCCGCGCCGCGGCGAGTGCCCCGAGCCCCGCGGCCAGCTCCGGCAGGGTCAATCCCTGGTCCCTGCGGTCCGGATCGTGGGTGCGCACCGCCGCCTCCGCCGCGTCGCCGGCATCCGGGAAGCGCTGGAAGTCGGCGCGGTACCGGGCTTCCGTCAGCCCCGTTCGTTCCAGCAGGGCCCGGCGGAGCAGGGCCCAGCCGACTCCGGTCTGCGTTTCGTTCCCGGGGGCGCCGGTCCGGGCGCACGCGCAACGTGCCGCGATCGCGGCGGCCGGTCCCGGCAACGGGGCGAGGTAGTCCGCCAGCAGGGCGACCTTGGCGTGGCGGCGGGCCTGGGCGGCGATTTGATCCGCCACCGCGGCGAAGCGCGCGAAGGCCAGCGGACCGGCGGCGGGCGCGGGCGGCGCCGATTCCGCCGCGGGCCGCGGGGCTGGGACGGCGGCGACGCCCGGGGCGCCGGAGGAAGCGCCAAGTGCGGTGGACGCGGCGGCGCCGAGCCCGAGGTCGAGTTGGTTCTCCTCGCTCAGCGCCCAGGCCTCGATCCCGCGTTCCCGGAGGGTCGCGGCGAAATCGCGCGCGAAGCCGTGCAGGGTGTACACGCGCCGCGGCGCCACCCGTTCCACGAACCGCAGGAGATCGTCGAAGTCCGCGTGATCCGAGAGCGGGAAGGCGGCGTCGCATTGATGCCGGTGGATCGCGCCCGGATCCAGCGCCCAGCCGGTAACGACCGCCGTGCGGCAGGGGCCGAGGCGCCGGAGGAAGGGAGAGGTCCGGGATTGGGGCGGGCAGAGGACGACGTGGCCGCGGACTTCGCCGGGGGCGTATTCCCGGTAGGGGGGCACTTCCAGCCCGAGTTCGGCGTAGACCTGGGTCATCCGCAGCGTCTGCGGATGCAGCATCACCGGCAACCCGTGTTCTGCGAGGGCCCACAGCAGTTCCTGGCTCTTGCCGAGGCTGTAGGCGTACAGCACCGGCGTCTCCCCGTCGTCGAGCGCGGCGTGGCAGAAGCCGGCCAGCGCCGCGATCACCTCGGTCGTCGGCGGGAACCGGTACTGCGGCCGCCCGAAGGTCGTCTCCATCACGAGCACGTCGGCGCGCGGGGTGGCGCACGGCTCGGCGGCACGGCCGGGGCGGAGCTTGAAGTCGCCGGTGTAGAGGAGCCGCCCCCAATCGGGGTGCTCCAGCAGGCATTGGGCGGAGCCGTGGATGTGCCCGGCGGGATGGAGGCTGACGGCCACGTCGGGCGTCAGCGGCTCAGTCTGACCGAAGGGGAGGACGTGCTCGCGGCGTTCGCCGGGCAACCGGGTCCGCATCAGGCGCGCGGTGCCGGGCGAGCAGAGGATTTCCCGGTGCAGCGCGAGGTGGTCGAAATGGGCATGGGAGACGAACGAGCGCTCCCGGGCATGGCGGGCGTCGAGCCACCAGCCCACCTGGGGCAACCAGACCCCTTCCGCATATTCCACCCGCCAGGACATTCGGGGAGCGTGCGGCTCCCGCCGCGAAGCACAAGCGGCGGGCTCAGAGCCGTACGCCGATCAGGCCAAGGACCAGCAGCGCGAGCAGGGCGACGCCGCAGAGCCACCAATACCACGCGAGCCCGTTGACGCGCGGGGTGGGGCGCCGCGTGGGCTTCGCGTCGTCCTCCCACGCGTGGTCCGGCAGGTCGAGGCCGTCGTGGACCGAGGTCTCGCGCCAGCCGGTGCGCTCGTCGGCCCCGCATTCCGGGCAGGCGCGGGCGGAGGGGGCGAGGTCCGCGCCGCATTGGGCGCAGGCCGCGGGCGCTCGCGGTTCAGGCGGCATGCAAGGTGGCGAAGTACTTGCGGCGGACCAGGCGCCACGCGGTGACGACAAAGGCGGTCAACGGGATCGCAAGGAGCATCCCCAGCAGGCCGCCCAGCGCCGTGCCCCAGAAGAACACCGCGAAGATGATCGCCACCGGGTGCAGCCCGGTCTGGCGGCCCATGATGCGCGGGGTGAGTACCCAGCCTTCGATCGTCTGGACGGCAACCTTCACCAGCAGCACCAGCCCGACCATCAGCCACCCGCCGTCGGGCGCCTGGAAGAAGGCCAGGGGGAGGGCGACGGCGAGCCCCAGAATGGAGCCGAGGTAGGGGATCACGTTCAGCGCGCCGAGCACGAGCCCGAGGGCGAGCCCGAACTTCAGGCCGATCAGGCTGAAGCCCAGGGCCAGCAGCACGCCCATCGCCAGCGCGATCAGCAGCTGACCGCGGAAGAAGGCCTCGACGATGGAGACGAATTCGCCGACCAGGAACACCACGTCGTCGCGCATCGGCGGCGAGAGGAACGGGAGGTGTTCGCCGAGCCCGCGGGTGGAGAACCCGGCCGCCAGCAGGAAGAAGAACAGGTAGACCGGCACCACCGCGGCGCCGGTCAGGAAGGTCGCGGCCGCGGAAACCCCGCCGACGGCCGTGCGAAGCGAGGGCCAGGCGTGCGCCAGCAGGCCCTTGGCTTCCTCGACCGCGCGCTCCACCAGCTGGGTCCAGAGCGGCAGGCCGACCTCGCGGTCCGCCAACGCCTTCCATTCCGGATAGCTGGCCTGGACGTATCCGCTGAGCTTCTCGGCCAGCTTGGGCAGGTAGGTCACCAGGTCCACGATCTGACCGATCACGGCCGGCGCGGCCAGCAGCAGGGCCCCGGTCACGACCCCGGTGAAGACGGCGTAGAGCACGATCACCGCACCCAACCGACCGAGGCGCAGCCGGGTCTCCAGCCAGCCGACCCACGGGCGCAACATCAGCGCCAGCACCCCCGCGGTGGCCAGGGGCCAGAGGACGGAGCTGAAATGGGCGAGGAGCCGGCCCAGCGCGACGACCCCGAGTCCGAGCAGGCCCGCAAGCCCCATCGCGGCCAGCAGCGTGAGGGCGGCGGCCGCGATCCGGCGCTGGACGGGGGAGAGCAGGGGGGAGGGGTTCACGCGACGGTGGGAAGAGAGAGCAGTTCCGGCGGGGAGAGGCAAATCTCGCGTTGACGCGCCGGGGGCACCCCGCGAGTTTTCCGGGCACTCCGGCCGGCTTTCGCGGTCCACGCCGGCCTTCCCTCCGCATGAAACGCCTCCGTTCCCTCGTCCTCGCCCTCGCGTCCACCCTCGGGGTGGCCTTCGCCCAGGACGAGGAGCGGCGCGCCCCCCCGATCGAGATCCCGGATTTCAGCAACCTCGACGAGTACATCTACGAGCCCAAGAGCGTCGTCACCATGGGCTTCCGCTACCTCACGGGCGCGAAGACGTTCTTCTCCGGCAAGGGCAGTATCCCGCGCCCGAACGACCCGGGCGCCGTCACGGGGGGCAACCTTTCCCGGGTTTACCACGACGGGGCGGTCCAGCCGGACCAGCGGACGGTCGCCCGCCTCGACTCCAGCGGGAATCCGTTGATCGATCCGCAGACCAACACGGCGGCCTTCGACCCGATCGCGCCCGATGGGCGGACGAACACCTGGAATTACACGGACGCGAGCCAGCTTTCCCTGCCCGGGTTCGTCCGCTTCAGCACCTACTCCGCGGAGATCGTCGATCCGCGCGCCCGCGAGTCCAAGGGGGGCGCCACGGCCGGCATGGACCTCGCGGTCTCCCGCGACATGGGCAAGCTCCTCGGGTCCGCCGTCGCGTGGAACCTCACCGCCGGGGTCTCGATCAACGACCTGAATTCCTCGCGCAACGACTTCGTCCGCGCCCGGCTGAGCACCCTCAGCGACTACTTCTCCCTCTTCGGGGCGGTGCCCCCCGCCGCGCCGTATTCCTCCCCCAGCACCTCCACCGAGAACGTGGTGGATGCGGTGGGCAACACCGTCCTCGGCGCCGACGGCCTCGCGCAGACCCTGAGCGTGGATACGTCGGTCCTGTTGGCCAACGAGCCCGCGGGGCGCGTGACCAGCGAGGCCGAGGACGAGACGAGCGTGCAGAACCGCTGGAAGCTGAAGGGCGCCTACTACACGTTCCGGGCGGGCCCGACCCTCTCCTACGCCTTTTCGCCGCGTTTCCGCGCGAGCGTCAGCGCCGGCGCGGCGATGGTGTTCGCCGGGACGAGCTACACCGTCACGCAGACGCTGCAGCCGGAGATCGGCGCGGAGATCAGCAACACCAGCTCCAGCGAAGCCTACAAGCTGCTCCCCGGGTATTTCGCGGACGCTTCCCTGCACCTCGACCTGACGGAGCGGGCGGGCTTCTACGCGGGCGCCGTCTTCCAGTCGGCGGGCAACTATTCCCACAAGCTCGAGTCCGACACCGCGAACTACGCCAGCAAGGTGGACCTGAGCAATCAGAGCGGCGTGCGCGCGGGCCTCTCGATCCGCTTCTGAGCGCAGTCCGCAGGGCCGGCTAGCCGGCGGCCGGTCTATTCGGCGGCGGTTTGTGCCTGCAGTTCCGCCAAGACCGCCTCGATTCCGCGCAGCGAGCCGGCGGGGAAGAATCCGTTCAGCCGGTGGATCACCTGCTGGATGATGCCGTCGGGGCAGCTGGCCCCGCCGGTGATCAGGATCCGCGGCCGGGGCGGCGGGCCTTCGGGCCACAGGGGTCGCCCCTCCAGCCGGCCTTGGCCACCGCGTTCGTAGATGTAGTGCTCGATCGTGGCGAGCGAGGGGAGATTGTCCTCGGACTGGATGAAGAAGGCCCGCGCCCCGAGCTTCTCCGCGCAGAGCCGGTAGAGCTGGTAGGTGTTCGAGGAGTTGCGCCCGCCGATCACGAACGCGGCGTCCAGCGGTTCCGCGAGGGCCCGCGCGAGGGCGTCCTGGTTGACCTGGGTGGCGTAGCACAGCGTATCCCGCCGGCCGCCGCCTCCCACCCGCGACGCGTCGCCGTGGAGCCGGCGGAACGTGTCCCGGAGCAGTTCGATGATCTCGAGGGTTTCGTTCATCAACAGCGTGGTCTGGTTGACCACGGCGACGCGTTGCAGGTGGCGTTCGACGTCGAACC
The DNA here is from genome assembly GCA_027485815.1 of Opitutaceae bacterium. Classification (GTDB taxonomy): domain Bacteria; phylum Verrucomicrobiota; class Verrucomicrobiia; order Opitutales; family Opitutaceae; genus ER46. Next base: position 8,949 of record JAIXQE010000083.1, on the reverse strand, counting down.
CCGGGGTGTACCGCCCGGCAAAGCGCTCGTGGAAGGTGGCGCGGACCGCCGGATCGGGCGCGGCGATGAGGGCGGCCAGCTCACGGGCCTCGGCGAGGTCGCGGACGATGACCGCGGGGGCGTGCCGGCGCGTGTACGAGAAGGTTGCCTTCGTCTCCTCGTGCTCGTGCTTGCCGTGGATGATCACCGTGTAGCCTTCCCGGCCGTAGGCGCGCGCGGCCTTCCAGACCTTCTCGACCAGCATGCAGGTGGCGTCGTAGGCGCACACCGCGATGCCCTTGCGGACGAGGCGTCGCTTGTCCTCGTCGGTGGCGCCGAACGCCGGGATGATCACGAGGTCGTCCGGCGTCAGCGTGTCCCAGAGCAGGGGGGCGTCGGGACGGTCCTCCGTGCGGCAGGGCACGCCGCGTTCCGACTGCAGGTAACGCAGGCCGCGGCGGAGGAGGTCCGCATTGACGAACGGGTTGTGGATGAGTTCCGAGAGCATGAAGACCCGGCGGCCGGGGTTGGCGGCGAGGGTCTCGTAGGCGCGTTCGATGGCGTTGCGCACCCCGAGGCAGAAGCCGCAGGGGCTCGCGATGACGTAGGTGACGCGGCCGAAGTCGAGGGGGACGGGGCCGGTGGCGGTGCGCTCGTGGCGGCGCGCCAGGGCCTTGATCGCGGAACACAGCTGCGACTGGTACAGGGCGGCCGCGGCGGCATCCTGGGCGTAGATGCCCGGGTTGCGCTCGGCGGCGGGGCGGAACTGATAGATGAAATCGTTCTCGCCGAGGTGCAGGTACGGGATCTCCGCCAAGTGCGGTTCGAGCGCGGTGAGCACCGCGGCGAGGGAGGGCGCGAGGTCCGCCGGGGTGGCCTCGAGGGTGGCGATCGGGCGGAAGACGACTTCGGAATCCCGCGCCGGGACGGCAACTTGCGTCAGGAGGACCCGATGCGTGCGGCCGCCGGCGGTCACGGACAGGACTTCCGCGGGCGGGGTGTGCTGCGGGAAGCAGGATTCGAGCCGCTGGGTGGCCATCGCGAGGTCGCTGCCGGTGAAGGCGAGGCCCTGCTTGGAGCCGAGGTGACGCACGGCCAGGTGGTTGCCGGGGTTGAAGGCAAGGATCGCGAAGAGGATCGGCGGACTGGCGGGCGGCGGCATCGGTTTACGCTGGTGAGCGGGGCGCGTCGCCGCAAGTGCGCGCGTCCGGGCGGCGGTTCAAAGGGCCTGCCGCCGGTCGAGATTGCGGTAATGGATCGCCTCCAGCAGGTGGCGTTCCCCGATGGCCGCGCTCGCGTCGAGGTCGGCGATGGTGCGCGCGACCTTCAGGATCCGGTCGTAGGCGCGGGCGGAGAGGGCGAGGCGTTCCATCGCCTGCTGCAGGAGGTCCCCGAGGGCGGCCGGCAGGGCGCAGTCGCGACGGATCTGCGCGTGGGTCATCCGGGCGTTGACGGCGGCGGTGGTCGGGCCGGCGAGGCGGGCGCGTTGCCGCGCCCGGGCGGCCTGGATCCGGGCGCGGATGCGGGCGGAGGCCTCGGCTGGCCGATCCGCGCGCAGTTCGGCGACGCTGAGGGCGGGAGCCTCCACGTGCAGGTCGATGCGATCGAGGAGCGGCCCGGAAATCCGGGCGCGATACCGTTGGATCTGGGCCGGCGAGCAGCGGCATTCGCGGTGGCGGTCGCCGAGGTGGCCGCAGGGGCAGGGGTTCATCGCGGCGACGAGCATGAACGAGCAGGGGAGGGTGACCTTGCCCGCGCTGCGGGAAATGGTCACCTCGCCGTCCTCGAGGGGTTGGCGGAGGACTTCGAGGGCGGAGCGCTTAAATTCAGGGAGTTCATCCAGGAACAGCACCCCCAGGTGCGCGAGGGAGACCTCGCCGGGTCCCGGAATCGTGCCCCCGCCGAGCAGCGCGACGTCGGAGACCGTGTGGTGCGGCGAGCGGAACGGGCGGGCGGGGCCCGCGGCCTCCCCTTGCAGGGTGCGCCCCGCGGCGGAGTGGATGCTCAGGATCTCCAGCGTCTCCTCGGTGGTTGGCGCGGGCATCAGCGAAGGGATGCGCTTCGCCACCATCGATTTGCCGGAGCCCGGGGGCCCCATGATGAGGAGATTGTGGCCGCCGGCCACGGCGACCTCGACGGCGCGGCGCAGGGCGGGTTGGCCCTTCACCTCGGCGAAGTCGGGGCCGGCGCCATTTTCCGGCGGGTCGGGCGTGGCCCGCCGGGGCAGCGGGGCGAGGTGCAGGCTGCCCGCGAGGAAGCGCGCGGCGGCATCGAGCGAATCCAGCCGATACACCTCCAGCCCCTCCACCAAAGCGGCCTCCTCCGCCGAGGTGCCGGGCAGGAGCAGGCCCCGTTTGCCCAGCCGCCGGGCCAGTTGCGCCATCGCGAGGGCGCCTCGGACCGGGCGCGTCGCCCCGGACAGGCTCAATTCCCCGGCGATGAGCCAAGGATCAATCTCGGCCGCGTGCAGCTGCTGGGTAGCGAGCAAGATGCCGAGCGCGATCGGCAGGTCGTAACAGGGGCCCTCCTTGCGCAAGCTGCCCGGGGCGAGGTTGATGGTCATGCGCGTCCGGGGGATCCGGAAGCCGCTGTTGCTCAGGGCGGAGAGCACCCGGTCGTCCGACTCCTTCACGGCGGCATCGGGCAGGCCCACGAGGATGAGCTTGGGATCGCCGACCTCGTTGCTGTTGACCTCGACCGTGACGGTTTCGGCCGAGATGCCCTGGAGGGCGGCGGAAAGGAGGGTGGCAAGCATCGCGCCACCAGCAGGCTTACCTCCGCGCGGGCGCCAAGGTCGGCCTGGCCCCGGTTCGCGGGGCAACTCAGAGGTCCGGCGAAGGCCGGTGGCGGCGGCCGGTGATCTTTCCGGGACCGGACTGGCTGCTGAGCTGCCGGATCTCCTCGAATTGGCGCTGGGTGATCAGGCGCCGCGGCAGGCGTCGCTCCGCCTCCGCCACGAGGCGCGTCCGGTCCTCGTCACTCGGCTCGTGGGGCTCCCAGGGCGTGTGGTGCCCCTGGTGGCGGCGCCACTCGATGTTACCCCCGTGCACGAGGGCTTTGACCTCGTACTTGCCGGTCGCGGGATCCCGGTTCCACCAGCCGAACTCCATGCCCATCCCTCAGGTCTCCGGCAAACGGGCCGGGCCGGCGAGCGCAAACTCCGCGCGCTGAGCGCCCGGATGGTAGCGGGCGTGGCGGTGCTCGACCGCGCGCACCCGTAAGGCGCCATCCCGCACGTCAACTGCCAGGGCGCCGAGGGGGCGGGTGAAGGAACCGGTGTTGACGACCACCGGCCCGGCTGGGCGGCGCCAGCAGCCCGGGTAATGCGTGTGGCCGGTGAGGATGAAGCGGGCGGCGGGCCGGTGCCGGCGGGCCAGCCGAGCGGCCCGGGCGGGCAGGACCAGCCACGAGTGCAGAATGAGCGCCGCCCGGTGCGGGGGCCAGACGGTGTCCGCGAGGAAGCTGAGCAGGGCCCGCCATGCGGGGAGGCCGGCGGGATGGCGTTGCGCCAGGGAGGCGGCGACGCGGCGGAAGGCGGCGGACCGCCCGGCCAGGCTGCCCCGCGATCCGGGGTCGGCTTGGCGGAGCGCCTCCCGCAGCCGGCGTCGCACCACGGGGGCATCGCGGCTCCACGGCACGAGGCTCGGGTAGAGCAGGTCCCCGTGCACCACGAAGACCTCCCCGCCGGCGAGGTCGAGGTGATGGCAGGCGGAGAGATCGGGATCGTGGTTGCCCGTGATCAGGGTGAGGCGGGGGACGCGCTGCGCGCAGAACGCGAGCAACTCCGCGCGGCAACGCGCGGCATGCGCGGGATGCGCCGAGGGGCGCGTGTCGACGGAGTCGCCGTTGAGCACCAGGTGCTCCACCCCCTCCAGCAGCGGATCCAGTTCCTCCAGCCGGCGGAGCCGGCCGGCGTGGTCGCCGTAATGGAGGTCGGAAAGGATGCGGGTCAGCCCCGGGGCCATCCGGCGATCTTGGCGGATGGGCGCGGGGCCTCAACGGGAAAGGCCGGCGGACGCGGGGGCTTGCGGGCCGGATCCCCGGCAGATCAGCTCATGGCATGACTTTTCGTGCGTTGCTGGTTGCCGGGTGGTTGCTGGCCTCCCTCGAGGGGCGGGAGGTGGCCGACTGGGTCGCGCGGCACCGGGAGGCGATCGGGGGGGCCGAAAACCTCGCGGCGCTGCGCTCCCTGCGGGCCGAGGGGAGCGTGCAGGCGGGCGGGACCGCGGTGCGGTTCCATTTCTTCGCCGCGCGCCCGGCGGCGGTGCGGGTGGAGACCGAGCGCGGCGGGCGGACGCTGGTCCAAGCCACCGATGGAACCGACGCCCCGTGGGAGTTTGACACCGGCCAATGGCCGCCGCGGTACCGGGCGATGGCGCCGGCGGCGGCCCGCGTCTTCGCGGCGGATGCGGAGTTCGACAATCCGCTCCTGGCCGGGGCGGAGCGCGGGTACATCCTCGAGGACGGCGGCGAGGTGCAGGCTGAGGCCCGGCGTTGGCGGCGGATCCTCGCAACGCGGCGCTTGGTCGAGACGGTTTTCCTGTTCCTGGATCCGGAGACGGCCTGGCTGGCGCTCCGCCTCGAAGAGCGGGAGGGCCCGGGCGGTCGCAAGGTGCGCATCCTCACGCGTTACGAGGATCCCCGACCAGTGGCCGGGGTGCTCCTGCCGCACCGGGTGGTGCAAGTGGTCGACGGGGTGGTGCGGCAGACCACGGTGATCACGCGGATGGAGCCGAATCCGGACCTGGAGCCCGGGCTGTTCAACCGGCCGCGCCCGCCGGCCGAGGCGCGTTGACCGGGGAAGTTTGGGATTGCGCCATCCCTTGCCGGGGGCTTCGCTTTCCCTTCAAACCTTTAAATCATGCAAGAACAAGTCACCCTGGAATGCACCGAGGCGAAGAAGGAGGGCAAGCCGGCTTCCCGCTACCTGACCTTCCGGAACAAGAAGACCGTCACCGAGCGCATCGAGAAGAAGAAGTACAATCCGCACCTGAAGCGGCACACGCTCCACAAGGAGATCAAGTAAGCTCCCCGCGCTTCCCGTTTCCGCGGGAGCCGCTCACAAAAAAGCCGGGCTGAGGCCCGGCTTTTTGATTTTCCACTCAGGCCTGGGCCTCGGGTTTGTCGATCGCGGGCGGGGCGAAGGGACTGGCCGACCCCCCGGGCACACCATGCTGCTGCCGCCGGGCGGCCCGCCATCCCTCGCGGTGCTTCCGGATCCAGTCGAGCAGCGCGCGTTCGAAGCCAATGTCGTAGCCCAGCCGCTCCGACTCAATCCACTTGTGCTTCAGGATCTCCTCCCGCTCGGCCAGAAACTCCTGGTAGAGGCTCGACTGCTTCACGAACTCGCGGGAAGTCTGGGACTCGGGAGGTCGCTGCGACATGGACGAGGCGATTGAGGCCGAGCGTTACAAGGCTGTCAATTCTCGCGGGGACATCCGCAAGAATCGCCTAGCTGGCCCCTGGCTTCGCCGGCAACCGCTGCCGCAGTTCCCGGCCGATCGCCGCGAACACGCGGGCCGCCTCACCCTCCGGGTGGGCCACCACCACGGGTGCGCCGGTGTCCCCCCCGGCGCGGATTTCCGGAAAGAGCGGGACCTGGCCGAGCAGCGTGGTGTCGAGCCGTTCCGCCGTCGCGATGCCGCCGCCGGTGCCGAAGAGGGCGTGACGCTGGCCGGAGGGATCGGTGAAGTGGCTCATGTTTTCCGCCACGCCGAGCAGCGGCACGTTGACCTTGCGGAACATCAGCCCGCCCTTGCGGGCCACGTTGGTGGCCGCCGCCTGCGGCGTCGTGACCAGCACGGCCCCGTCGAGCGGCAGGGTCTGGACGAGGGAGAGCTGGGCATCCCCGGTGCCGGGCGGCAGATCGATCAGGAGCAGGTCCAGTTCCCCCCACCGCACGTTCTGCACGAACTGCTGGATGGTCTTCATGATCATCGGTCCGCGCCAGATCACGGGCGTGTTGTCGTCCACCAAAAAGCCCATGCTCATCACCTTCACCCCGTGCGCCTCCATCGGGATCAGTTGGGCGTCGGGGCCGTCGCCCTCGACCTCGGGGCGGCCGCTCAGGCCCATCATCAGGGGCACGCTGGGTCCGTAGATGTCGCAATCCATCAGGCCCACGCGGCCGGGGCGGCCCTCCGCGGTGAGCGCGCGCGCGATGGCGCAGGCGAGGTTGACCGCGAAGGTGCTCTTGCCGACGCCGCCCTTGCCGGAGGCGATGGCCACCGCGTGGCGGATGCCGCGGGCCGCCGGGGCATTGCCGGGCAGGTTCCCGGCCGCGCCGGGGCCCGCCGCCGGGGGGGCCTTGGCGGTGGCGGACACGGCGACCTCCACCAAAATGTCCTTCACGCCCGGCTGTCCGCGCAGCGCCTGTTCCACTCCCGCCTTCAACTGGAGCGGGATCTGCGGGTCCGTGGTGGTCAGCGCGAGGGAGACCTTGACCGTGCCGTCCAGGATCCCCGCCGAGCGCACCAAGCCGAACGAGACGATGTCCCGGCTGAAACCGGGGTATTTGACGAGCTTGAGGCGTTCCTGGAGTTCGGCGGGAGTCACGGTGCGGGAGAGGAGCAGTTAAGGGTTGTTATCGGGCGGGGGGGCGCAAATAGAAAGACCATCCCGCCATGGCCTTTTCCCGCCGTCATTTCCTCGCCTCCGGACTCGCCGCCGCCGCCGCGCCCGCCTTTGGGGCGCAGCCTTCCCGCAACATCGGCGAGGTCCGCATCGACGTCGACACCGCCACGGTGCCCGTGCGGGTCTCCGCGACCACCCCCGACCTGCAGGCGCTGGCGTTGACCGCCTTCCGCGCGCACGGCCGTTACCGCGTGGTCTCGAGCGGTCAGGCCTTCGACCTGAAGTTCTCCGCCGCGGGTGGCAATCAGGTGCGGGTGGAGATCACGCGCGGCGCCGCGGGCACGCCGGTCCACGCGGAAACCGTGGCGGGCGCGACCCCGCGGCAGGCCCTGCTCAAGGCCGCGGACGTCGCGGTGGTGAAGACCAACGGCCTCGGCCTGCGAGGGTTCTTCACCGCGCGCCTGGCCTTCGTGTCGCGGCGGGCGGGTCGCGGGGAGGTCTACACCTCCGACCTGTTCCTCGGTGAGGCCCGCCAGATCACCCGTGACAATGCCCACGTGCTCAGCCCGCGCTGGTCGCCGGATGGCACGCGCGTGATCTACACCAGCTACTTCCGTTCGAACGCCCCCGACGTCTTCGTCTCGAATGTCTCCACCGGCGCGCGCGAGACCCTGATCAGCTTCCGCGGCACCAACAGCGGCGCCCGCTTCAGCCCCACCGGGCAGCAAATCGCCGTGGTGATGACGGGGGAGGGCTCGTCCGAGATCTACGTGACCAACCCCCAGGGCCGGGCGCCCTCGCGGAAGACGCGCTCGGACGCCGTGAAGTCCTCCCCGTGCTGGTCTCCCGATGGCAGCCAGTTGCTGTTCGCGATGGAGCCGGGCCCCCAGTTGTACCAGATGCCGGCCACCGGCGGGGCGCCCCGCCGCCTGGCGCTCAACCTCGGGACCTACGCCGCGGAACCCGACTGGAGCCGAACGGATCGAAACAAGATCGCCTGCACCGTCCGCGTCGGCCGCCAGTACCAGATCGGCGTCTTTGATCTCGCGAAGGGCGCGGGCAAGGTGGCGTCGAAGGCCAGTTTCGACGGCGTGGAGCCCTCGTGGCTCGCCGACGGCCGGCACCTCGTCTACACCGCGCGGGACCGGGTCTCGAGCGTCCTGTGCGTGCTCGACACGGAAACCGGCGCCAGCACGCGCCTCGGCACGCCGGACTCGGCCGCGTTGCAAGCGTGCGTCTGGACCCCCTGATTCTGGGGCCAAACCACGGATGCGTCCCGGTGCGAATGGGCGGAGTGTGAGCGGATGACCCACCTGACGGGCCTGCTTTCCGCGTTGCTGATCTCGGTTGGTCTGGGCCTCGGGCTTCCCGCCGCGGTTCCGGGGGCGGGCGCGGACGCGGCGATTTCGCGGGAGGCCGAAGCGGTCTTTCTGACGGCGGCGGACCGTGAGGCCGCGCTGGTCGCGGCGATGGCGGCGCGGATGGAGTTGATGCCGCAGGTGGCCGCGTGGAAGCACCGCCGGGGCCAGCCCATCCTGGATCCGGTCCGCGAGGCCGAGGTGGTGCGCGCCTGGCGGGCCGAGGCCGAGGCGCTGGGCCTCGCCCCGGATCCGATGGAGGATTTTATCCGGCTGCAGATGGCCTGGGCGCGGCGTCGCCAGGATACCCTCGTCGGAGACTGGAAGGCGGCCGGGGTGCTGCCGGCGGAGCCCCCGGACCTCACCACCGTGCTGCGGCCGCGCTTGGACGCGGTGGGACGCCAGTTGCTGGCGGCAACGTTTTTGGCGGCCGGGGAGGAGGCGCCGCAGGCGGCCGACCCTTGGGCGGCGCTCGCGGTTCTCCCGGGCCTCGCTCCGGTCGAGTGGCGGGAACTGCGGGCCGCGCGGAACGCCTTGCACCGGACGGGGCCCGCGACCCTCGCGGGATTGCGGCGCGCGGGGGTCTTCCGGGTCGGTACCACCGGCGATTACGCGCCCTTCAGTTCCGATGCCGGAGGCGTGCTCCGGGGCCTCGACATCGACCTCGCGCGGGATCTCGCGGGCGCGCTCGGCCTGCGCCCGGTCTTCGTGCCCACCTCGTGGCCCGGGCTGATGGCGGACCTGCGCGCGCACCGGTTCGATCTCGCGCTCTCCGGCATCACCGTGACCGCGGAGCGCGCCCGCGAGGCGGCGTTTTCCCTCGCCTACCTCGAGGATGGGAAGACGGCCATCGCGCGGCGGGCGGATGCACTGCGGTTTGTCACGCTCGCCGCCATCGACCAGCCGGGCGTGCGGGTGATCGTCAATCCGGGCGGGACCAACGAGCGGTTCGTCCGCGAGCGTCTGCGCCAGGCGGAGTTCGTGCTCCATCCGGACAACAGCACCATCTTCACCGCCCTGGCCGAGGGGCGGGCCGACG
>JAIXQE010000143.1 GCA_027485815.1 Opitutaceae bacterium | reverse complement strand
TTTTCACACCTCCCGGGCCGGAGCCGGGCTCAACCCACTTTAGTTTAAGCACCTTGCCTGAGATGAATTTCAGCCCACTCTGCTCAAAGTTCATGCTAGCCAAAGCGCGCCGTGCCGCATCCCAATACCCCCGAGGTACGGGTGCACTTAGGAGGGGGCGTTCCTCGATATCAATGCAACTGTCAGGCTCCTCCACCGACCAATTGGGTACGGGGAAAACCACTTGAGTCGGAATGGGGGTTTCGGTCGGCCACGAAGATGGAGAAGCGCATTTATCCACTTCGGCGATGAATGGTGTGTCGACCCCGTTCAAAAGTGAATCCCAGTGCGTTGATACCAGTTGAGCAACCCTCTCGTCGAACCACTCCCTCTGTGCGGGCGTGGCCCCACTTGGCCCGGGGCCATCGAAATCGCCGAACCCTACCACGGTCCGACGCCAGTAGTTTTTCTGTTCCGGTGTGAGGGCTTCATATGCTGAGCTCATTCAATTAGGTTTGGGTCGGCATCTATTACTAATCATCAGGTTTTCCAAATCAGCGAAAACCGATACATTGGTTGATGCGAATTTGGCTTTTAATTGCGAGCCCGTGCTTGAGCTAACTCCCTAAAATTGGGTCCTCATTTATGACAGTCCGAGCTCCCCCAAGCACCCACCGGAGCAGATCATCGTCATCGCGATCCTGCGCCTACTGGAGAGCGGCGAGACGGTGGAAGCCGTCTGCCGGGGAGGTGGCTGGGAGTCAGGATTAAACGTTCAACCAGCGCCTGGGGCGCTGCTCCGGCGTTGCGGGTTTCGTCCGGACCCCGTTCAGTTAGCCGGCTGGTGGTCCTGCGCCAGCGTGTCGCCGAGCGGCCCCACGCCGGCGGGAAACAGCTCCTCGAGGTGCCCGGGTACAAGTTCCAGGCCCTGCGGACCAACCTGCGGCCGAGCATCAGTGCCCTTGAGGTGTGGCGCCGTTACAACGGCCGCGCCGACATCGAGAACCGGATCAAGGAACTCGGCACCCAGTTTGGCCTGAAGGGCCTGTGCTGCCGCTCGTTCTGGGCGACCGAGGCGGCCTGTCACCTCGCCATTTGCGCCTACAACCTGTGCGTCGGCCTCCAGCGCCAGCTCGGTCAGCCCCAGCGCGCGGAACTGACCACCCTGCGCTGGCGGCTGTTCGCCTGCGCGGCGGTCTTCAGCCGCACCGCGGGCAAGCCCACCCTCAAACTCGCCGTCGCCGGCCCCAAGGCCAGACGCTGGTGGCTCGCTCTGCTGCAGCAACTTGCGGGTCCGGAGCCCAACTGCGATGCAGTTGCTGCCCTCTCCGCCAGAGCCCGAAAATATCACCTCATCTTGCCTTCAACTGCATGAGTCCGGCTGAGTCCATCGTTGCTGGCAGCGAGGGTACTCATCAGCCCCTCAAAACGCCCCAGCGCCGCTCGGATTATCGCCTTCCCGTGCACTTGCAGCTAGGCAAAGCGCCAAAAGGCGCTCATTGCTTCCCGCGCTCCACAACCCATGAAGCTGGAATCCCTCACGCCGAACACGAATGTCCGCGCCCTCCTGCCGGATCAGATCGTCACGGTGGTCAGCGTCTCGTGGCACGGTTCTGATGCGCTCACGCTGATCTACCGCACCGCGAATGGGCGGGTCGCCGAGGAAATTCTCTACCGCCACGACGAGGCGCGACTGGAGCTCGTCGAGGCCGGGCGCCCCTGGAGCTTCGACGGCGACGGCGCCACCTTCCGACTGGTCGCGGAAGCCCATCGCATCCGTCTCGCCCACCTGTTCGATCCCGTGCTGGCAGTCCACACCTCACTGGTCGATCCACTGCCCCACCAAATCACGGCCGTCTACGAGGCCATGCTGCCGCGCCAACCGCTGCGCTTCCTCCTCGCCGACGATCCGGGCGCCGGGAAGACCATCATGGCGGGGCTCCTCATCAAGGAGCTGATCGCGCGCGGAGACCTGAAGCGCTGCCTCATCGTCTGCCCCGGCAGCCTCGTGGAGCAGTGGCAGGACGAGTTGTCGCGGAAGTTCCACCTGCCCTTCGAGATCCTGACGAACGACAAGCTCGAAGCGGCCCGCACGGGCAACTGGTTTCTCGAAAACGATCTCACCATCGCCCGGCTCGACAAACTGTCGCGCAACGAGGAGGTCCAGCAAAAGCTCCTCGCCCCCGACTGTCGCTACGACCTCGTGGTATGCGACGAAGCCCACAAGTTGGCGGCCACGTTCTTCGGCGGAGAGGCGAAGGTGACCAAACGGTATCGCCTGGGTCAGCTGCTGTCCGGCCTCACACGCCACTTCCTCCTGATGACCGCCACGCCGCACAACGGCAAGGACGAGGACTTCCAGATGTTCCTCGCCCTGCTCGACGGCGACCGCTTCGAGGGCAAGTTCCGCGATGGGGTGCACCAGGTAGAGACCTCCGACCTGATGCGCCGCATGGTCAAGGAGAGCCTGCTCAAGTTCGACGGCCGACCACTCTTCCCTGAGCGCATCGCCTACACCGTGCCCTACAAGCTGTCCGACCTCGAGGCTCAGCTCTACAAGGAGGTCACCGAGTATGTGCGCCAGGAGTTCAATCGCGCGGAGGCGCTCGAAAACGGCAAACGGGCGGGCACGGTCGGCTTCGCGCTGACGCTCCTCCAGCGGCGACTCGCTTCGTCGCCCGAAGCCATCTTCCAGTCGCTGCGCCGACGCCGTGAACGCCTCGAGAAGAGGCTGCGGGAACTTGAACTGCTCCAGCGGGGAGCGGCAGTTGCCGTACCCGCCGGGCCGGTGCTCGACGAGGACGATGTCCAAGACCTCGAGGAGGCACCGGAAAATGAAGTCGAGGCCGCCGAAGCCGAGGTCCTCGACCAAGCCACCGCCGCCGAGACGATGGTCGAGCTGAAGGTCGAAATCGCCACCCTCACGCGCCTCGAAACGCTTGCGGCCGAGGTGCGCCGCAGTGGCCAGGACACCAAATGGCGCGAGCTATCGCATCTACTCGGCGAGATCTTCACCCCGGCGGGGCTGGGGAGCGGGCTTGCCGAACCCAAGGCACCCTACGGCAGCGGCACGATCCCCAAACCGGTGCCTTCTCCGCGCCAGAAACTCGTCCTTTTCACCGAGCACCGCGACACGCTCAACTACCTCGAACGCCAGATCGGCTCGCTGCTCGGACGCCCGGAATCGCTGGTGATGATCCATGGCGGCATGGGCCGCGAAGAGCGCCGCAAGGCGCAGGAAAGCTTCCTGCATGACCCTGGCGTTCAGGTGCTGCTCGCCACCGACGCCGCTGGCGAGGGCATCAACCTGCAGCGCGCGCACCTGATGGTGAACTACGACCTGCCGTGGAACCCCAACCGCCTCGAACAGCGCTTCGGCCGGATCCACCGCATCGGACAGACTGAGGTCTGCCACCTTTGGAACCTGCTCGCCGAGGAGACGCGCGAGGGCGAGGTCTACCGGAAGTTGCTCGAGAAGCTCGAAGAGGCCCGCAGGGCGCTCGGCGGCCAAGTCTTCGATGTGCTCGGCAAGCTCCAGTTCGACGGTAAGCCGCTGCGCGA
>JAIXQE010000200.1 GCA_027485815.1 Opitutaceae bacterium | reverse complement strand
GGTAGACACACACGTTTGAGGGGCGTGTGCCGTAAGGCGTAAGGGTTCGAGTCCCTTCCTGAGCACCATTTTTGGAAAGAGGCGGAGGCTGGCTAAACAGCCCGATGGGTTTGGACGACGGGCTGACGTGAGCTTATCCTCTTCCCCTCGCGCCCCCGTCCGGTACGAGTAGGGCTCATCGGCAGATCCGATCCTGCACCAACGTGAAGCGAGCCCCCTGTCTCCAACGATGAAACTGAAGCGATTGATCCCGTGGGTTTTCCTCCTCGCCGTGCTCGGGTCGCCGGGCGCCATCGCTCAGACTCCCCCCGCGCTCCAGGACGCCGGCCCGGGGGTGCAGTACTTGCCGGCCGGAAAGCTGTCGGTCGAGCAGATGAAGGGAATTCTCACGCAGGGGGTCACCGGGTTCCTCACCGCTGGATTCAGCCCCTCCCCTTATCCCCCGGCTGACCTTATCAACCAGTTCCCGCCGCCCCGGTACCCCGTGAAGCTGTACAAGGTGTACTACCATTCGGTGATTCCGGAGCTGGGCAACCAGCCGATCCGGGCCACGGGCCTGGTCGCGATCCCGGAACTCAAGGAATCGCGGCTGCCGATGATCTCCTACCAACACGGCACCGTGTTCGAGCGAACCTCGGTCCCATCGAACCTGCCGGAGTCCTACGAGACCCAGTTCATCGTCGCGGCCCTCGCTTCCCAGGGGTACGCGGTCATCGCCGCGGATTACTTCGGTCTCGGGGAAACCTTCGTCCAGAACACGTATGTCGTCACCGGCGCCACGGATCAGGCCTGTATCGACCTGCTTTCCGCCTCGCGGGCCGTCCTCCAGGCGGAGGACAAGCAGGCTAGCCACCTTTTCCTGCACGGCTGGTCGATGGGCGGCTACAACACGTTCCGCTTCCTGAAGCGGCTGGAGATGATGGGGGAGGCCGTGACCGCCGCCTCCACGGCAGCCGCGCCGACCGACCTCCGGGTGTGGATTAGCCGGTTGATCCTCAATCCGCAGCCGGTCGACGCCCTCTGGCTGGTCTCGGCGGCATCGAATATGGTCTTGGCGGCCGATGCCTATGAGTTGCCCGGTCTGGCCCAAGAGGCGATCCGGCCGGAATACCTCGAGGCGGCGCGGAAGTTCTACGCTTTCGAGCTTTCCTTCGCGGCGTTCGCCGCAGCGACCCCCTCGTCCTTTAAGGAGTTCTTCACGCCGGCCTTCTTTGCGTCGGCCCGGTTCGGCAACACGCCGTTCTGGAACCTGATGGAGAAGCGGGAGAACTACCGCTGGAAGGTCACGACCCCGTTCCGGAACTTCTACGGCGAGGTCGACGAGGTGGTCCCGCCGGACGTGGCGACCCTGCCGGCCCGCATCGCCCCGTTGTTCGGCTCGACGACCACGGCGATTCCGGCCGGCCCCAAGGCGGACCATCGCGCGACGTACCTGTACTCGCTCACCCAGCTGCCGGCGTGGTACCGCCAGTTCCTGAAGTAGTCCGCCGGCGTCGGATGCGAATCCCGGGGCGCGTCATCGGCGCCCCCGTTCACGCCCGCCCCACCGCGACCCCCTCAAGCGCCAGCAGCCAGCGCTTCCGCTCCGCCCCGCAGGCATACCCATGCAGGCCGCCACCCGCCGCGATCACCCGGTGGCAGGGCACGATCAGGACGACGGGATTGCGGGCATTCGCCGCCCCCACCGCCCGCGCCGCCCCCGGCCGGCCCACCCGGGCCGCCAATTCCCCGTAACTGCACGTCTCCCCCCGCGGAATCGCCCGCAGGGCCGCCCAGACGCGCTCCTGGAACGGGGTGCCGCGTGCCGCCACCCGCAGGGTGAAGTCGCGGCGCTCCCCGGCCAGGTAAGCCTGCACCTGCCGCCGCGCCCCCGCGCACCGCTCCGCATCCACCCCCAGCGTCCGATCCGGCAGGCGCCGGCGCAACGCGTCCGCTTCCCCGAATACCGCCCCCACGACCGCCCCGTCGGCGTCGATCGCCAGGGAAAACGGCCCGGCCGCCGTCGCGAAGGTATCCCGGTAAAGGGTCATCGCTCCGCTCACGCCGTGGCGTGCCGCTGCAGCACCTCCAGCGGGATGAGTTGCAAGGTCCGCTCGTGGGTCGCCCCGAGCGCGACGGGGGCCGTCACGCCCGCCTCGATCAGCTCGAGCCAGCGCGTCGCACACACGCACCAGCGGTCGCCGGGCACGAGCCCGGGAAAATCGTACTCCGGCCGCGGGGTCGACAGGTCGTTGCCCCGCTCCCGGCTCGCGGCCAGGAACTCCGCGCTGACCTCCACGCACACGGTGTGGCACCCGGCGTCCTCCGCGCAGGTGTCGCAGCGCCCGTTGCGGAAATAACCGGTCATCGGCTGCGTCGAACACGGCCGCAGGGGACCGCCCAGGACATTGCGGGAGGGCAGGGGAGTCATCCGCGCGAGCAAATCACGATTGCCCCGCGGAGGGCACGCCCGGAATGTGCGGCATGCCCTCTCCCGCCTACGAGACCCTCCGCGCCGACATCATCGTCGCGATGAAGGCCCGCGACGCCGCCACCACCACCGCGCTCCGCACCGCCGACGCCGCCATCAAACGCGCCGCGATGGATGCGAACGTGGAGATCGATGACGCGCTCGTCCTCACGACCCTGCGCAAGGCGGTGAAGAACCTCACCGACGCCAAGGCCGAGTTCGCCGCCGGCGGCCGGGCCGATCTGGTCGCTGCCAACGACGCCGAGATCCGGATCCTCGAACGTTACCTGCCCCGCGCCCTCCCCCCGGAACAGGTCGAGGCCCTCCTCGCCGAAGCCATCCGCTCCTCCGGCGCCACCAGCCGCAAGGAACTCGGCAAGGTCATCGCCGCCCTTAAGCAGCGCCCCGAGGCCGCCCAACTCGATTTCGGCGCCCTCAGCCGCCAGCTCCAATCCCGGCTCCCCTGAGGCCGCGCGCCCGCCCCGCAAGCTGGACAAAGCTTTTCCGCGGCCCCTACGCTCGCTCCGATGAAGATCTATCTGGAGGGGAAATTCGTCGATGCCAACGACGCCAAGGTCTCCGTGTTCGATCACGGCCTGCTTTACGGCGACGGGGTCTTCGAGGGCATCCGGATCTACGGGGGCAATATCTTCCGCCTGGAGGAGCACCTGGAACGCCTCGAGTACTCCGCCAAGGCCATCTTGCTCCAACTGCCGATGACGCGGGCCGAGCTGAGCGCGGCGACCTGCGAGTGCTGCCGCCAGAATAACCTCACCGACGGCTACATCCGCCTCGTGGTCACCCGCGGCGTCGGCGACCTCGGCCTCTCGCCCTGGCTCTGCGCCAAACCCACGGTCTTCATCATCGCCGGCAAGATCTCGCTCTATCCGGCCGAGCACTACGAGCATGGGCTTTCGATCGTCACGGTGCCCACGCGGCGCATCAACCCCGCCGCGCTGCCCCCGACGATCAAGTCCCTCAATTACCTGAACAACATCCTCGGCAAGATTGAGGCGCGCCAGGCCGGGGCCCTCGAGGCGATCATGCTCAATGACCAGGGCTACGTCGCCGAATGCACCGCGGATAACATCTTTCTGGTGCACAAGGGTGAGATCCTCACGCCCGCCTCCTCCCAGG
>JAIXQE010000198.1 GCA_027485815.1 Opitutaceae bacterium | reverse complement strand
CGGGGGGGCGGACGGGTTGCCGGAGCGGCTGCCCTACCGGAACATCACCGACTGGTGCCGGGGGTGGCCGCGGGGTGTGGTGCCGGGCGCGGACGTGGGGCCGACCTGCATCATTTCCGCGCAGTATGGCGTGGGCTTGGCGGAGGCGGCGGACCTCTGTCGGCTCGCAGGGCGCAGCGACGAGGCGGAGCGGCTCGAGCGCGAGGCGGCGCGGGTACGGGCCGCGGTGCGGGCGCGGTTCTGGTCCGAGCAGGAAGGGCTGTTCCAGGACCGGCCCGGCGGGCCGGAGGTCAGCCAGTACGGCAACGCGTGGGCGGTGCTCTGCGGGGCCGCGGGCGAGGCGGAGCTGCGCCGGCTGGCCGCGCGTTTCCCGCACGATCCCGCGTTGGCACCGGGATCCTTCTTCTGGTGGCACGCTGGCTTCCGGGCGCTGGAGCGGATGGGCGCCTACGACACGATGCCGCGCCACCTCGGGCCGTGGCACGAGATGACTGGGCTCGGCTTGGACACTTTCGTGGAGGAAAACAGTTACTGGCGCTCGCTCTGCCACGCGTGGTCGGCGCATCCGGCGCTCGAGTTCCTCAACCGTATCCTCGGGGTGGAGCCCCTCGCCCCGGGCTTCGCGGTCGTCGGGGTGACGCCGCGGCGTTGCGGCCTCGGGTCGGCCCGCGGCGCCGTCTGCACCCCGCGGGGGCTGGTGCGCGTCGCTTGGCGCGTCGAGGCCGGCCGGTTCCGGCTCGAGGGCGAGGCCCCCGCCTCGACGCCGGTGCGCGTGCGCCTGCCGGGCGGCGAGGAGGCGGAGTTCGCGGGCGGCGCCTTCGCGCTTGAGGGGGTGGCGCCGTGAACCCCGGGTTGGCCCTGACGGAGGCGGCGGATCGCCTGGAAGTGCACCTCGCTGGCCGCCCGCTCTGGACCTACGTTTACGCGCCCACCACCCCTGCGCAGGAGGCCCCGCGGCCGTACTTCCATCCGTTGTACTCCGCGGACGGCGATCTGTTGACCAACTTCCGGCCCAACGACCACCCGTGGCACCACGGCCTCAGTCTCACGGTGACCTCCGTTGCTGGGGTTAACTTTTGGGGCGGGCCGTCCCACCGGGCGGGCGAGGGCTACCGGTGGCTTGGCGACCAGGGGCGGCAGGTGCACGCCGGCTGGGTGGCGCGCGGTGCCGCGCGGCTGGAGGAGGCGGTTGAATGGCGGTCGCCCGCGGGCGAGGTGCTCCTGCGCGAGGAACGCGTGCTCGCCACGGACGTGTTGCCCGACGGCTGGGCGTTGGATTGGACCAGCCGGCTGTGGAACGCAGCCGATCGGCCGCTGGTGCTCTCCAATTACCACGCCGGCGGCGGCCTCGCGGGATCCCATTACACCGGCCTGCAGTTCCGCGGCGCGCGCGAGCTCCTCGACGAGCACGGCGACGCCACCCTCGGGGTCAGCGGCCCGGGCGGGCGCCGGGGTGAGGCGGAGGTGCACGGCGTGCCTGCTCCGTGGCTCGAGTGGTCGTGCCAGCACGACGGTTCCCTGCGGCGGACCAAGATTCGGTTCGAGAGCCGCACGGGGCCGATCCCGTGGTTTGTGCGGGCGAAAAACCCGCTCGCCGCCTTCGCCTTTCACGCCGACGCTCCGGTCATCCTCCCCGCCGGGGGCGATCTCCTGCTCGACCACCGGCTCGAATTTCTCCGCGCATGAGCCTGCCCCGCCGCTCCTTCCTCCGCCACGCCGCCCTCGGGGCGGCCGGGCTCGGCCTCGCGCGGGAAGCGGTCGCGGCGCTCCCGGAGTTCGCCGCTGACCGGCCCGAGCCCTTCTGGGAGGCGGTGCGCGCCCTCTACCCGCTGGAGCCTGGCTTCAGTTACTTCAACACCGGCGGCCTCGGCTCGACCCCGACGCCGGTCCTCGAGCGCGTCGCCGAAGTGACCCGTCGCCTGCAGGCCAAGGCCGAGCACGGTCACGCGCAGTTCACCGCCGCCCGCGCCGACGTGGCCCGCTTCCTCGGCGCGGACTCGGCCGAGGTCGCCTTCGTCCGCAATGCCACCGAGGCCAACGCGACCGTCGCCGCCGGCCTCCCGCTGCGCGCGGGCGACGAGGTCATCTTCGAGACCCATGCCCATCCCGGCGGCGCGTTCCCGTGGCTCCAGGCGGCCCGCGCGCGCGGCGTGGTCGTCCGCACGTTCGAGCCGGATGCCCGCTCCGCGGCGGTCAACCTCGCCCGTCTGACTGCGCTGGTCGGCCCGCGCACCCGTGTGGTCCAGCTCTCGCACATCACCGCGCCGACTGGCATCACGCTGCCTGCGCGGGCCGTGGCCGACCTCTGCCGCTCCCGCGGGATCTGGTTCCACCTCGACGCGGCGCAATCCGCCGGGATGGTGCCGGTCGATTTCACCGCGCTGGGGTGCGACTCCCTCGCGGTCAGCGGTCACAAGTGGATCGGCGGCCCGCTCGAGACCGGCGTGCTGTGCGTGCGCCGCGCGCGGCAGGAGGAGCTGGAGCCGCCGCTGGTGGGCGCGCACTCCGGCGATCTCGATCCGACAGGCCGCTTCGCGTTGAGCCCGGGCGCGCTGCGCTACGAGTACGGCACCCGCAACGTCGCCGCCGCGCTCGGGTTGGCGGAGGCGATGCGCCTGCAGGAGCGGATCGGCCGCGACCGGATCGCGGCGCGCGGGCGCCAGCTCGCCGCCCGCGCGCACGCCGGCCTCGCGGCCCTACCGGGCGTCGAGGTTCTGTCCCCCGATGCCCCCGACCTCCGCGCCGCGATGGTGACGTTCCGCACGGCCAGGATTCCGCACGACCGCCTCTTCGGCCTGCTCTTGCGCGAGAAGTCCATTCGCGCCCGTCCGGTCACCGAAGAAAAACTCAACGCCCTGCGCGTCTCGACCCACCTGTGCAATTCGCCGGCCCAGGTCGACGCGCTGGTCGCGGCGGTGGGCGAATTCCTGCGCCGGGAGGCCTGAAGCCTATGCCCGCGTCAGTCCACCTCGACCACCATCTCGATCTCGACCACGGCCCCGGCGGGGAGCGAGGCCACGCCGAGGGCGGCGCGGGCGTGCTTGCCGCGTTCGCCGAACACGGCGACGAGGAGGTCGGAGCAGCCGTTCATCACCTGGGGCTGCGCGGTGAAGGTGTCCACGGCGTTTACGAAGCCGCCGACGCGGACGACACGCTTCACGCGCGCGAGCTCGCAGATCTCCTGCTTCAGCGTGGCCAGCAGCGCGAGCGCGGTGGCCTGGGCGGCGGCGTTGGCCTGCTCGGGCGTGGCGTCGCGGCCGACCTTGCCGGTGATCACCTTGCCGGCGGCGTCGCGCGGGATGTGGCCCGCGAGGAAGACGAGGTTGCCCGAGCGCACGGCGGG
>JAIXQE010000096.1 GCA_027485815.1 Opitutaceae bacterium | reverse complement strand
CCGGCCTTGGCCTTCTTCTTGCCCTTGCCGGCGTCGCCCGGCAGCGGCCCGGAGAAGGGCGGGCGCTCGAAGGTGAGGCCGTCGCCGGTCACGCGCGGATCGCCCGCGGCGGTGAGCTCCCGCATCAGCCGCGCGGCGAGCTCGGCCTTGGCGGCCGCGTGGGCCGGATCGGCGGCGACGTTGCGCGTCTGGTCGGGATCGCGGCGCAGGTCGTAGAGTTCCTCCGCCGGCCGCGGGCCGAAGGCGTGGTCGAAGTGCCACTTCCATTTCGGGTCGTCGCGGTGCCGGATCAGCCACGCCTTGGTCGGGCTGCCGTCCATGTCCGCGTAGCCCACGCGGGTCTCCTCGGCGAGTTGGTCGCCCGCCAGCACCTCCGCCTTCAGCGCGTCCTTGGCGTCGCCCATCGGCATCCGGTCCGCGGCGAAGTTGCGGATGTAGACGTAGTCCTTGGTGCGCAGGGCGCGCATCGGGTAGGGGAGGTAACCCTCGCGGGCGTTTTCCACGTGCCGTTCCCGCCCGGTGATCACCCAGGTGCGGGTCGGATCGACCTGGCCCTCGCGGTCGGAACGCAGGACGGGGAGGAGGGAGCGGCCGTAGAGGCCCGACGGGGGCGTCACGCCGCCGATCTCCATGAACGTGGGGGCAAGGTCGGGCAGGCAGACGAAGTCATCCACCACCCGGCCGGGGCGGGCGCCGGGCACGCGCGCGACGAGCGAGACCGCGGTGCCGTGGTCGTAGAGGTTGCACTTGCCGGAGGGGACGCCGGGCATGCCGTGGTCGCCGCTGACGATGATCAGCGTGCGCTCCAGTTCGCCGGTGGCCTCGAGACGTTCGCGGAGCACCCCGAGGTAGGCGTCGACCGCCTGGCATTCCCCGAGGTAGTCGGCGACGTCCTCGCGCACTTCCGGGACGTCGGGGAGGAAGGCGGGCAGGCGGCCGCGGAGGCGCTCCGGGTCGATGCCCCAGAGGGCGAGCCCGGAGCCGCGGACCCACTTGCGGTGCGTGGTGGTGGTGCCGAAGAAGTAGTGCCAGGGCTGGCCGGGCTTCCGGTCGGCGAGGAAGGCGTCGAAGTTGCCCTGCACCTGCGCCAGAAGCTCGGCGCGGGCGGCGGCCACCGTCTGGCCGCGGGCGACGCGGGCGGTGACCTCCTCCGAGTAATTGTTGGGGGCACGCCCGGCCTTTTCGTAGGCGTGCCGCTGCTCGCCGAAGGGGGCGTCCGCGGGCGTGCCGGGGCTCCACACCTTGTAGCTCTTGCCGATGTGGTAGCCGGCGTCGCGCAGGCGCAGCGGGAACGTCGGGATCGCCGGATCCCAGACGGCGCCCTGCAAAATCGCGCCGCGGCCGGTGTTGAAGAAGTAGCGGCCCGAGAGCAGGGAGCTGCGGCACGGGGTGCAGGAGGGCGCGTTGACGAACGCGTGGCGGAAGGTGACGCCCTCGCGCGCGAGGCGGTCGACGTGCGGCGTGGTGATGACGTCGTTGACCGTGGGCCGGCCGTCCACCTTCGCGTAGGCGGAGGCGTAGCGGCCCCAGTCGTCCGCGAACACGAACAGGATGTTCCAGCGCGGGGCGGCGTCGGCGGCCCGGAGGCCGGCGGCGGTGGCGAGCAGGAGGAGCGCGAGGAGCAGGTGGGAGCGGGGCGGGTGCATCGGGGAGGGGTGACGAAAGCGGGGGCTCAGGCGGTGGGGAATTCCCAGCCCTTCCGGTAGTCCCGGCGGAGGAGGCGCTGGGCGGCCTCATCGCCGAGGATCTGCTCGCGGGCGCCGTCCCACTCGAGGCTGCGGCCGACCCGGAGAGAAACCATTCCGAGCAGCGCCATGTTGGTGGCGAGGTGGACATCCCCGATGTCCGCGGCGGGCTTGGCGCCGGTGCGGATGGCGTGGAGGAAGTCAGCCCAGAGCTCGCGGATGTTCTGGTGGTCGGGGGCGTTCAGGCGGGCCGGCGTGGACACGGCCGGGTCGCGGCCGTTGGCGGGGTGGAAGGTCCAGCCCTGCTGCCAGCCGAGGTGCACCACGCCCTTGGTGCCGTAGAAGTAGCAGCCGACGTTCTCGCCCTTCTCGTTGGCGTTGCCGGCGAAGCGGCGGTGCTCCCACTGCACGGTGAGGCGGTCGAAGGCGTAGGTGGCCACCTGGTGGTCCGGGGCGTCGGTCGTCTGCGCCGCCGGCGTGTTCACGACCGGTCCGGCGATGGGCCGGCCGCCGCTGGAGAAGATCCGGCGCGGATATTTCTCCTCGAGGATCCAAAGCACCTGGTCGAGCCAGTGGATGCCCCAGTCCCCGAGGGTGCCATTGGCGTAGTCGAGGTAGTTGCGGAAGCCGCGGGGGTGGATGCCGCCCCGGTTGGCGGGCGTGTTCTCGCGCGGGTCGCCGCCGTTGAAGGGCCGCAGGGGCGCCGGGCCGCACCAGAAATCCCAGTCGAGCTCGCGCGGCACCTCCACCGTGGGCCGGGGCGTGTCGCGGCCGCCCGCGGAGTGGACGAAGCAGCGCACCATCCCGATGTCGCCGGCCTGGCCGGAGCGGATGAAGTCGCGCGCGCTGAGGTTGTGCGGGGCGATGCGGCGGTGGGTGCCGACCTGCACGACGCGGCCGGCGGCGCGGGCGGCGTTCACCATCGCGCGACCCTCCATCACGGTGTGGCCGATCGGCTTCTCGACGTAGACGTGGGCGCCGGCGCGCACCGCGGCAATGGTCGGCAGCGCATGCCAGTGGTCGGGGGTGCCGATGATCGCGATCTCCGGCTTGGTGGCGGCGAGGAGCTCGCGGTAATCCTTGAATTCCTTCGGCTGGTCGCCCGTGCCGGCGGCCACGGCCTGCCGGGTGGCGGCAAACTGCCGGGAATCGACGTCGCAGAGGCCGACGATCTCGCAGGCCCCGCTGGCCATCGCCTCGCGGAGGATGTTGTTCCCCCACCAACCGCAGCCGATCAGCACGGTGCGGAAGCGGCGCGCGCCCGCCTTGTCGGAGGCGCGGATCGCGGGGGCGAGGGTGGCGGCCGCGGCGGTGGCGGCGGTCTGACGCAGGAAGTGGCGGCGGTGCATGGCAGGTGGCGGTGGGTTCAGCGGCGGAGGCCGAGGCCGATCTGGGTGCGCAGGTAGGTGAGCGAGCGCTCGAGTTCACCCCGCTGGAACGCCTGGGTGGCAGGTCGGCCCTCGGCGCCGGCCGGCGCCTTGAAGGCCGGGATCGGCTGGCCGCGTTTCGCCAGCGCCTCGAAGCGCGCCAGCTTCTCTGGCCGCCGATCGTAATGGTCCCAGAAGCCGGGCTGGCGGTACGCGAAGGTCCGCGGGTTGCCGGAGATGGTCTCGATGATGATCGGCGTCTTCGGGCACAGCGCCCGCCAACGCTCCGCGACCGCCCGCCAGTCCAACAGGCCCTCGCCCGCCGCCGTCCATTGCATCGTGGCCCCGTCGGGCGCCTCCCAGACCATCGCGTCGCGCAGGCTCGAGCAGAGCGCCACCGGGCCGAGCGTCTCGATCACATCCATTGGGTCCTCGAGGGTCCAGAAGGCGTTGCCGGTGTCGAGGTTCGCGCCCACGAGGTCGTGGCCGGCCTCGTCGATGAGCGCGCGTAGTTCCCAGGAATGGAGGTCGCCGGCGTGGTTCTCGAGGGCGAGGCGCACGCCGGAGGCGAGGATGTCCTTCCGGCACGCCCGGATCACCGCGAGGGTGTCCGCCACCCGCGCCCGGATGCCCCCCGGAGTCTTGCGGTCCTCCATGTTGCCGAGGACGACGCGGAACACCGGGGAACCGAGGGCGCGGGCGACCCGCAGGCCGAGGCGGACGTGCTCCTCCGCCGTGCCCCAGGTGGGCCGGAACGCCTTTGAGGTCGGGCAGATGCTCCAGCTGCCGACGTAGAGGCCGAGGCCCGCCGCGTCGGCCTGGCGCCGCACCTCCCGCAGCTCGGCGTCCCCGAGGGGGCCCACCGCGTCGAGGTCGGAGATCAGGAGCACGTCGCACTTCTGGGCGGCGGCGTAGGCGATGAGCTCGGGGGCCTTCCAGCCCATCGCGCGGACGGCGAAGTTGTCGAGGCCCAGCGCGATGGGCGCGGGGGCGGCGGCGGCGAGGCGGGGCAGCAGGGGAGCGGCGGTGGCGCCGGCGAGGCCGGCGAGGAAGGAGCGGCGTTGCATGGGGAAGGGTGGGGCGAGGCAAGCCCCGCGCCGCGTTGCTGTCGAGCCGGGGCTCGCGCTGCGGGCTCAGACGTGGAATCCGGTCCGCGGCGGGCGCGGCGGCGGTGCGGCCGGCGGGCTGAGGTCGGGCGGGGGCCGCAACTGCTCGACGAGGCGGCCCACGGCCTGGCACATCCGGTCGACCTCCTCGTCCCCGCCGGTGCCGGGCAAGGTGGCGAGGACATCGCCGCCGCGGATCCGGTCCGCGGCCGCGCCCACGGAACGCAGCCGGCGCGAGATGCGGCCGGCCGCCAGCCAGGCGGCGCCGGCGGCCAGCAAGGTCAGGGCGATCCCCGCCGCGACGACCTGCCGTTCCAGCGCGCGGGCGGGGGCGAGGGCCTCCGCCGCCGGTTGCCGCGCGACGATCACCCAGCCGAGGCCCCGGTGGTCCCGGAACCCGCGGCTGCGGACGAAGGCGCTGAGGTAACCCGCGCCGTGGGCGGCTTCCTCCTTGAATTGTCCCCGCCAGCGCCGCCCGTCCGGCAGCGCGGGCAACTCCGGCGGCTGACTCCAGCCGGAAACCTCCGCGTCGAGCAGCACCGCGCCCGCCTCCGCATACACGGTCACGCCGATCCGTTCCCGCCGCAACGGTTCCGGCAGCGCCGCGCGCAGGGCGTCGCGCGTCCAGTCCCAGCGCAGGCCCGCCGCGAGGACGCCGGCCGGGTTGCCGTCCGCGTCCGCCACGGGAACCGCGAGGTCGAGCGCGCGGGGCGGCCCGTCGAGGGCCTCCTCGCGGTTGGCGCGCGGGGGCAGGTTCGGGGTCTCGCGGGGATCGCTGGCGAACGCCTGCTCGCGCGCGCC
Source organism: Opitutaceae bacterium (assembly GCA_027485815.1). GTDB lineage: Bacteria > Verrucomicrobiota > Verrucomicrobiia > Opitutales > Opitutaceae > ER46. The sequence goes on along the minus strand of JAIXQE010000096.1, from coordinate 48,960 downwards.
GCGGAACCACGGCTGGAGCGCGACGTCCGCCCCTTCCGGAAAGAGCGCGGTCGCCGCCCGGATCCGACCCTGGGCGTCCGCGAGGGCGAGCCAGGCGAGCTCCGGTTGGGGGTCCAGCAGATCGAGCAGGGCCTGGCGCTGTTCCGCCGGAGAGGCCGGCGCCCGCACCACCCGCAGGGCCGCGCCCGTCCGCAGCACGCGGAAGTGCTCCGCCACGGTCTGGTCGAGCCGGTCCCCCAACTGCTGGGCGGTGGCCTCGAGCAGTGCGCCCGTCCGCGCGGTGAGTTCCCGCTCGAGCGCACGCGACGCCAGCGTCGTGCCCAGCGCGGTCAGGGCCGCCCCGGCGGTTGCGGCGAACAGGGCGGCCCGGGCGCGCAGGCTCACGCGGGGATCGAGGATCCACCACCCGGGGCGGGGCGCGGCGGAGGGCGGGGCAGGGGTGGGGTTCATCGAAACGGCGGACGGGCGGCGCGCGGAAAGGTCACGCGGTCAGCGTCAGCGCCGGGCCCCGGACGCGCGCGGTCGGGGGAGGGGCGGCGCCGCACGGGGGGACTCAGGGCTGGATCCGCACGGTGTGGTGCGGGGTGCCCTGGTCGAGGTCCGGCCAATGCGTGCCGTTGCCCCGCTTGTCCATCACTTCGAGGAAGTAGACGATTTCCTGGCCGGCGAGGACGAAGCCGGCGGGGACGGCGGCCTGGTGGAGGCCGTCGGGGCCGGTGGACATGTCGAGCATCGCGAACTGGGTGGTCGCGGCGCCGCGCCGGAAGCGCAGGCGCACGTACTGGACCCCCGCGGGATCGGCGACCCGGGCGGCGATGCGCAGGGGCTGGCCGGCGGGGGCGGTGGCCGGGGCGGTGTGTTCGACGGTGGGCGGCGTGCGGTCGCCGTCGAGGGCTTGCTGCCAGATGTCGTCGAGCTTCAGCGACTCGTCCGGCGGGCAGCATTGGTCCTCGAGGTCCTTCACGTTCGAGGCGAGCCGCCGGAGCTCCTCGCGCCAGTGGGGCAGCAGGTCGCGCCGCGAGGGGGTGTCGTCCCGGACGGGTTCCGGGCCGGCGGCGGCGGCCTCGACGAGGTCGGTCCAGACCTTGAGGGTGTCCCGTTCCTGGAAGGTGGCGGCGATCAGCTCGGTCAGCTTCAGCTGCCGGCGGAAGAGGTTGTAGTGGACCGCGGTGATCTGCCGGCGGGCGTGGAAGCGGGCGAAGAGGGCGATGACGCGCAGGTCGGCCGCCGCCGCGGCGAGGGCGGGGCGGGCGGGGGTGGGACCGAGGGCGGCGAGGGCGGCCTCGATGCGGGCGGCCTGGCCGTCGAGCCAGCGGCTGGTGCCGTCGGGCGTGCGCTTGCACGTCTGGCCCTTCGCGACGATCCGGCGGGCGGCCTCGATGAAGGTCTCGAAGTGGAGCGCGTCGCCGCCCGAGTTGCGGGCGTAATCGGCGATGCCGGCGCCGAAGGAGTGCGGGCTGAGCCACGGGTTGCCGGCAGCCTCCGGGATGGCGGGCGAGGAGGCGGCGGCGATGCGGGGGAGGATCGGTCGGGCGGCGACGACGGCGGCCTCCAGTTCGGGCCCCGCGGCGGTGGCGCGCCGGAGGGCGCCCTCGACGAAGTGGGCGAGGTCGGGCGCCGCCGCGCCCCGCGCCGCGGCCAGTGCGAGGAGCAGCGGCAGGAGCAGGCGGAGGGCGCGCATAAGGCCGTGGAGCAAGGCGGTAGCGGGCGCCGGGCTCAAGAAAATCCCCCGCCCGCGTTGACGCCGGGCCGCTCCGCGGCTCCTTCGGGCGAATGTCCTTCCTGCCGCCCCGCGCGGCGGTGGCCGTGCTGGCCGCCGCCCTCCACGCCACTCCCGCCCCTGCGGCCGCCCCCGCTGCGCCGGGGGACGCCGACCCGCTCGCCGTCTGGGACCTGACCCCGCTGTTCCGGGACGAGGCCGCGTGGCGGGCGGCGAAGGAGCGGCTGGCGGCGGAGTTGCCGCAGCTCGCGACCTTCGCGGGCCGCCTGGGCGAGGGGGCGGGCGTGCTGCTGGAGGCCCTCGGGGCGATCGAGCAGCGCAGCCGGGAACTTTACCGTCTGTACACCTACGCGTCCCTGCAGGCCGACGAGGACACCCGGCTCGCGCCGCCGCTGGAGCGCCGGCAGGAGATGGGGCTGCTTGCCAGCCAGTTCAGCCGCACCGTGAGCTACCTGCGGCCGGAGTTGCTCGCCCTGGGCGCGGCGCGGATCGAGGCCTACCTCGCGGCGGAGCCCCGGCTCGCGCCCCACCGTTTCCCGCTCCAGGAGATCCTCCGCGGCGCCCCGCACACCCTCGGCGCCGAGGCCGAGGCCGTCCTTTCCGCCACGTCCCTCGTCACCGGCTCCGCCGGCTCCATCTACGGCGTTCTGGCCAACGCGGACCTGCCCTGGCCGACGATCCGCCTGGCGGATGGCACGGAGGCGCGGCTGGACCAGGCGGGTTACACCCGGTGGCGCGCGGCGCCGGCGCGGGCGGACCGGGAGGCCGTGTTCCGGGCGTTCTGGGGCCGGATGCGGGAGTACGAGCGGACCTTTGGGGCGGCGCTGTTCGCCCAGGTGAAGGCTGACTGGTTCAACGCCAGCGTGCGGCGGCACCCGAGCTCGCTCGCCGCCGCGTTGCACGCGGACGCCATTCCGGAGGCCGTTTACCGCACGCTCATCGCGGAGACCAACGCCGGGTTGCCCACCCTGCACCGCTACTTCCGCCTCCGGGGCCGCCTGCTCGGGATCAAGGACCTGCGCTACTGGGACATCTACCCGCCGATGCTGCCCGGGGAACGGGCGTTTCCCCTCGACGAGGCGCGCCGCCTGACCCTCGCCTCCGCTGCGCCGCTCGGCGCCGACTATGGCCGCGACCTCGCCCACGCCCTGGCCGGCCGCTACCTGCACGCCTACCCGCGTCCGGGCAAGACCTCGGGCGCCTACATGAGCGGCCGCGTGCACGACGCGCACCCCTACGTGCTGATGAACTACAACGGCGACTACGAGTCGCTGACCACGCTCGCCCACGAATGGGGCCACGGGATCCACTCCGTCCTCGCCAACCGCGCCCAGCCCGCCACCACGGCGGACTACCCGATCTTCACGGCCGAGATCGCCTCGACCGTGAACGAGGCCCTGCTGCTCGAGCACATGCTGCGCGTCGCCACCAGCGACCGGGAGCGCCTCGCGTTCCTCGGCTCCGCGCTGGAGGGCCTCCGTGGCACCTTCTTCCGGCAGGCGATGTTCGCCGAGTTCGAGCTCGCGATGCACGAGGTCGTCCAGCGCGGCGGCGCCCTCTCCGGCCAGCGGCTCAGCCAGCTCTACGGCGACCTGCTCCGCCGGCACCACGGCCACGCCGAGGGCGTGCTCACGATCGACGACCTCGTCACCGTGGAGTGGGCCTACAGCCCGCACTTCTACAGCCGGTTCTACGTCTACCAGTACGCGACCTCCATCGCGGCCGCGCAGCTCTTCGCCAGCCGCATCCTCGCCGGGGAGCCGGGCGCGGTCGACACCTACCTCGGCCTGTTGAAGGCCGGCGGCTCCGACCATCCGTACGAACTGGTGCGGCGCGCGGGCGTCGACCTTGCCACGCCCGCGCCCTACCGCGCCCTCGTCGCGCGGATGAACGCGATCATGGACCGGATCGAGCAGCTGCTCCCGGCCGGTTCCTGAGCCAACGGCATGAGTCCGGCGGAGCGCCGGCCGGGCGGGCGGCGCTTTTCGCGCGTGACGCCTGCCGTCCTGGGGCCTTGCTTCCGGGGATGCGCCTGCCCCTGCTGCTCCCGCTCCTCCTCGCGCTCGCCGCCGCCGTCCTGCCCGCCCAGGAGGGCGCCGGCTTCGCCCCCGGCCGCCTCGACCGTCTCGATGCCCTGATCCAGGACCACGTCGACCGGCGGCAACTCCCCGGCGCCATCGTGTACCTCGGTCACGCCGGGCGGCCGGCCCATTTCCGGACCTACGGCCACCAGGACCTCGAGGCCGGCCGGCCGATGGCGCCGGACGCGATCTTCCGCATCGCCTCGATGAGCAAGGCGGTGACGAGCGTCGCCGTGATGATGCTCTACGAGGAGGGCCGCTTCCGGCTGCAGGACCCGCTCGAGCGCTTCCTGCCCGCCTTCCGCGGCGGCGTCGTGGCCGTGGCCCCGCCCGCCGGCGCCCCCGCCGGCACCCGTTACGGCACCGAGCCGGTCCGCCGCCCGATCCGCATCCGCGACCTGCTCACCCACACCGCGGGGCTGACCTACGGCAGCGGGCTGGCGGCGGCCGAGTACAAGGCGGCCGGCCTCAGCGGGTGGTATTTCGCGGACAAGGACGAGACCCTCGCGGCGGTGATCGACCGCCTGGGCCGGCTGCCGCTGCACGCCCATCCGGGCGAGGCTTATCAGTATGGGTACTCCACCGACGTGCTCGGCCGGCTGGTTGAGGTCGTCTCCGGCCTGCCGCTCGACCGCTTCTTGGCCGAGCGGATCTTCGCCCCGCTGGGGATGAGCGACACGCACTTCTTCCTGCCCCCGGAAAAGGAGGCCCGGCTCGCGAAGGTGTACGCCCTCGACGGCGGGGTCCTCCGGCCCGGCGACCAGGGGCACTACGTGCAGGGACCGCGGAAGTGCTTCTCCGGCGGGGCCGGCCTGGTGTCCACGGCCCGCGACTACGCGCGGTTCCTGCAAATGCTGCTCAACGGGGGCGAACTCGAGGGCGTACGCCTGCTCAGCCGCAAGTCCGTCGAGCTGATGCGCACCGACCACCTCGGCGAGAAGTACCGGGGTGACACCGCGGGTTTCGGCCTCGGGTTCTGGGTCAACACCCAGCCCGGTCGCCACGGGGAGCTCGGCAGCGAGGGCGCCTACGGCTGGGGGAGCGCCTACTTCCCCCAGTACGTCGTCGACCCCCGGGAGCGGCTGGTCGGGTTGTTCCTCACCCAGCTGATGCCGGCGGGCGGCAGCGACCTCAACCAGCGCTGGAAGATCGCGATGTACCAGGCGCTCCGCTGAGCGCGCCGTCCGGGCGGCGGCCGGTTTCAGTTTGCACTCGCCCCGGGCCTAACCGTATTTCCCCGCAACCTGCGGCGGGCCGGACCGGGTGCCGGCGCGCGGCGGGTCTCCCATCCCATGGCCATCGAACGCGCGGAGGCGAAGATCTTCGACCCCAACGACCGCGCCCACCGCTTCAAGCTGTGGGTGCGCCTCGGCACGTCCGAGGGCGCCTTCTTCCACTTCTACTGGCGGCGGCTGGCCGTCTTCCTCGGCGTGTCCGCCGTGGCGGCGTGGCTCCTGGGGGCGGCCGCCATCTGGTCGCTGCTCCGGTACCAGCGCGGCTGGGACGAGGCGCCCTACTGGCAGGTCGCCTTCATGCCGGTGCGGATGGACTCGTTCCGGCTTTCCCTCGGCCGTTTCTACGCGGCGCGCGGGGTGGCCGAGATCGAGCGCAAGAACTACCTCGCCGGCCGCGAGTTCCTGCTCGCGGGCCTGCGCCACGCCCGCACCGACCTGACCGTGCGCCGCACCGTGGCCACGCAGCTCGCCCAGATCTTCGGCCTGCCCCAGCGCGCCATCGACGTGCTCGCGGACGGCCTGACCTACGACCCCGACCTCGACTACCTGGTGCTCACCTTCGGCTGGATGCGCGAGGCGCGCCAGCTGACGCGCATCCTCGAGCTCGCGCGCCGGATGCTGCCGGCTACGCCCGACGCCACGCTCAAGCACCAGTTCATCGCCCTGCAGGAGGCGATGGTGCACTTCGACTACGGCCGCTTCGGGGAGGCCGAGCAGGTGATCAACGCCTGGGGCCTGCAGAATTCCCTCGAGGGCCAGATCGTGCTCGCCCGCTGCGAGTGGGAGCGCGGCAAGGAGGACGCCGCCCTCCAGCGCCTCGAGCGGGAGATCAGCCGCTTCGGCAAGCGCGACGAGCTCTACGCCGAACTCGTCCGCCTCAACCGCCGCGCCGGCCGCTACGAGCCCGCCCGCCGGTTCGCGCTGCTGCGCCAGTTCAACGACCCCCGCTCCGCCGGCCCCCGCCTCGACCTGCTGCAGGGTTACATCGACACCAACGAGCAGGCCGCCCGCGAGCGGGAGGTCGCCTCCTACCTCGCGATGTTCGGCGGGGACCAGGTCGCCGTCCTGATGCTCGCCCGCTTCGCCGCCCAGATCGGCGACGAGCCGCTCCTCGAGCGGGTGATGGCCCTCGCCCAGGCGAAGGGCTACCGCGTCGAGGCGGTCCGGATGTTCCAGGGCCTCTCCGCGGTGCTGGCGGGCAACTACCCCCGCGCCCTCGAGATCCTCCTCCCGCCCGAGCGCCCGGCCCGGCCTGCGCCCGCGCCGGTGGCGGCCAAGGGTGGCAACGGCGAGGCCGCGAACCCCGCCGCGGGGGCCGACGCCGCCGAGACGCCGGCGCCCGTGGTCCCGCGGCCGCCCCTGTGGTCCGGCCTGCGGGCCGCCGCGCTCTATGGCGCCGGCCAGCGGCTCGAGGGCGGCACCGAGCTCAAGCAGCTCATCGACCGCTTCCCGCCCCTCGGCTGGGAGGGTTTGCTCGTCGCCCGTGAGGTCCGCCGCGCCGGCGGCGCCGCGGCCGCCGTCCCCCTCCTGCGCCGGATCTGCGAGATCGATTCCCTGAACGAGGACGCCCGCGCGGAGCTGGTCCGCTTCGAGCTCGAGGCCGGCGACCGCGCGGCCCTCGCCGCCGCCCTCGAGAAGGTGCTCGCGCAGGCGCGCCCGCCCCGCGCCCTCCTCGAGGAGGTGCTGCTGCGCCTGCAGCCGCCGGGCGACGACGCCCTCATCACCCGCCTCCGCGCCGCGCTGCAGGCGTCCGCCGCCGCCCCGTGACCCCGCCCGGCTTCGAGAAACGCACGTCGCTGTCGGACGCCAAGGAGTCGGTCCGCAACGCCGCGCTGCGGGACCGCGGGGAATGGTGGGAGCGCTTCGCCCCCCTCCTCGGCCCCCTGGCCGTGCTGGTCCTCCTCGGCTTCACCGTCGGCCTGGTCGTGTGGGTCCGGCGGGATCGGCCGAACCGCCCGCCGCCCGCGCGCTCCAGCGCGGACACCGCCTTCCCCGAGCCCGCGCTGATCGCCCCCGCGCCCGTCGCGGAGCAACCTGCCGCCGGCCCGCGCGGCGTCCCGGCCCCGCCGCCCGAGGATCCCGTCCTGCTCGCGCTCCGCCAGCAGGTCCTCGCGGCGCGGCGCGACGCCGAGGCGGCCGAGGCGGCGCGCGACTGGCCGGCCGCCACCCGCGCCTACGGCGCGTGGCGGGAGGCGCAGCAGGCGATCCACGAGCGCGAGCCCGCGTCCCGCTACGCGGACTGGACCGCCCTCGAGCGGATCACGGCCGCCCTCGCCACGATCGAGGCGCAGCCGCTGGCCGAGCGCGTGGCCGGCCACCGGAAGCAGGCCGAGGCCGCGGAGGCCCGGGGTGACTTCGCGGCCGCCGCGCCCTCGTGGGCGGCCGCCCGCGACGCGCAGGCCGAGCTTAACGCCGCCTTTCCCCGCAGCCGCCTCGCGGCGAAGGACCTGCCGGGGGAACTCGAGGTCCGCCGGCAGGGCGCGGCCTCCGCCGCGGTGGTGGCCGAGGCCGGACGGGAAGCGGGCGCCGCCGCCGCGGCCCTCCGCGAACGCCGGTTCCCCGCCGCCGTCGCCGCCGTGCGCTCCGCGTTGGCCCGCCTCGACGCCGCCCGCACCGACTTCCCCCTCAGCCGCCGCCTCGATCCCGAGCTCCGCCGCCGCCTGGTCTTCCTCGACCGCGCCCCCGCCGATCTCCCCGCCCTGCAGGACAGCCTGCTGGAGCGACTCGCCCCGCTGCCCGGCGCACCGGACCGCCGCCTGCTGGCCTCCGAGGTACCGCAGCGCCTCTACGAGCGCGTGATGAACCACAACCCCAGCCAGCGCCAGGGGCCGTTCTTTCCCGTCGAGAGCGTGAGCTGGACCGAGGCAGTGGAATTCTGCCTGCGGGCCTCGCTGGTGCTGGGCCGCACGGTCCGCTTGCCCGACGAGGCCGAGCATCGCGCCGCGCTCCGGGAACAACGCGGCTCGCCCCGCCTCGCGGGCAAGGGGCTGGCGCTCACCCGGGCGGTCCCCGAGGTGCGCGGCGGCCCGCCGGACTTCAGCGACCTCCTCGGCAACGTGGCGGAATGGCTGGCCGCGGGCGAGGAGCCGCAGGCGCGCGCCGCCGGCGGCAGTTACCTCACGCCCGAGGGTGCCACGGAAATGCCTTTGCTCCAGGTCGCCAAATCCACGCGCTCCCCCGAGATCGGCTTCCGTTACGTCGTGGAGTAAGTCCGGCGTTCATTTCTGGACGCCGCCGTTGTGGCAGTCCACGCACGAGAGCGCAGGGTCGAGGTCCCCGCCGGGGTGCTTGAATTCCAGCCCCATGGCGTTGAGCACCTCGAGCTGCGCCCCGCTGCCCTGCGCCAGCAGCGTGTGGCAGGAGTTGCAGTCGCTCGCCCGCACCTTGCGGCCCTGCGCGTCCTGGTGCTGGTCGTCGTGGCAGCGGAAGCAGCCCGGCCAGTCCTTGTGGCCGAGGTTGTCCGGGTACACCCGCCAGTCCGCCTTGCGCTCCACGAACATCGTCCGCGCGTGGATCTCCTGCACCGCCGCGATCGCGCCCGGCAGCGCGGCGCGCTGGCTGTCGTCGGCATACTTGGCGCGCAGGAAGTCGGCGATCCGCTGCGGGGCCTCGGCGTCGCGGGTGATCGCCGGCTGGGTCATCGCCTGGACGGCGACGCGCTTGAGGTGAGGCAGCTCCCGCGGGAGCGTCCCCGCGTGGAGGGCGGCCTCGACCGCGTCGTTGGCGGTCGGGAAGGCGTGGGCCGGCCGGTTGTGGCAGTCGATGCAGTCCATCACCCGGATCCGCTCCGCGGGCGGCTCGCCCTTGAACTCCGGCGTGCGGAACTCGCGGGTGGTGCCGTCGCGGCGGTTGACCACCCGCATCCAGGGAATGGTCTGCCGCTGGTCGTCGGTGGCGTAGTACTCGACGCGCTCGTCCCGGCTGACGTGCCAGTGGATCCCGCCGGGGGGATGGCCGGGGACGTTGGTGTTCACGTGCATCAGGAAGCGGGCCGTGTAGGCGCTGTTGCGCCGGTCGGAGAGGTAGTGGTTGAACACGCGCTCGACGTTGCCCGAGAACTTCTCGGGCCAATGGCACTGCTCGCAGGTGTCCTGGGCGGGGCGCAGGTTGCGGACCGGCGTCGCGATCGGCCGCTCGTAGGTGTCGAGGGTGTAGGTGAGCAGCTGGTGGGCCCCGTTGAGCTTGGCCTTGATGAACCACTCGGCGCCCGCGCCGACGTGGCACTCGACGCAGGCGACTCGCGCGTGCGCCCCGCGCTGGTAGGCCACCCACTCGGGGTGCATCGCCTCGTGGCAGACCTGGCCGCAGAAGGCGTTGGATTCCGCGTAATGGAACGTCTGGTAGCTGCCGAAGGCGCTGAGGATGACGAAGCCCAGGGCGCCCGCGGCGAGCGCGGCGAGGCCGCGGCGCTGCGCCCGGCTGGTGAAGTCCAGCCGCCAACGGTCCGGTGCGTGCGCGTGGCGGAGGGCCCAGCGGCGCTGCGCCCACGCGCCGAAGAGCGCCAGCCCGAGGCCGAGCGCGAGGAACGCCGGCGCCACCAGGTAGGTGAAGATTCCGAGGTAGGGGTTCTTCTCGCCCTGGGTGAAGTCCATCCAGGCCAGCAGCGCGAACGAGAACAGCGCGCCGAGGGCGATGACGCCGCCGATCGCGCTGATCCAGTTGTTGAAATGCGAGCGCGCCCGGGGCGCCGCGGGCGGCGGGGGCGAGGGGGGCGCGGCGTCCGGCATGACGGGGCGGGGGTTTCCGGGGCGGGCCGGTCAGCGCCGCCTCACGACTTGAACTTCCGCAGGTGCGCCACGAGTTCCTCGATCTCCTTGGGCGAGAGCTCGTCCTGGTAGCCCTTCATCCGCTCCTTGCCGGCCGGATCCTTGACGCCCTCCGCGGTGGCGCGGATCGCCTCCGCGTCGGTGAACTTCGCCTGCACGGCGGCGGAGGTGTAGTCCTTCACCTGCAGCTTCCGGCCGACCTTGGTCTGGCCCTTGCCGTCGGCGCCGTGGCATTTCGCGCAGTGGTTCTCCCAATTCTCCGCCGCGGGGGCGGCGAGGGCGAGGGCGGCGCCGAGGGTGGCGAGGGCGCCGAGGAGGAGGAGCTTCAGGTCGTGCTTCATCGTGGATGGGGGCTCCCGCCCATCTTGGTGGAAACGACGGCGCTCCGCTGTGCGCGGGTTGGCTTCTTGGCCGCAGGGCTTGCGCGCGGCTTCGATCGCCGCGGTTCCCAAGCGCCGCGCAGCCCTGCGCAAGGCGCGCGGAGCCGCCCGGGCTGTCGGCTGCGAGGCTTGGGCCCGGATGAAGTCCCGCCCCGCGTCCCCGTCGCCGCCGCCGCGCCCCTGGGCCACGCTCGGGTCGCTGCGCCTCACGGTCGCGCTGTTGGCCGCGGCGGCCGCGCTGGTGGTTGCGGGCACGCTGGCGCAGGCGCGCCAGGGGCTCTGGTCGGTGCAGGCCGAGTACTTCCACGCCTGGGTGGTGTACGCGCGGGCGGGCGGCTACGCCGCGCCGGTGTTTCCGGGCGGGCGCACGCTTGCGTTCCTGCTGCTCGTGAATCTCGGCTTCGCCACCGTCCGGCTGCGCGGCCGCGGTCCGGGCCTGCTGGCCCTCCACGGCGGGGTGGGGCTGCTCCTCGGCGCTGCGCTGCTCTCCGGGCTGCTGCGCACGGAGTACCGGCTGCGCCTGGACCCCGGGGAACCCTCGGGGGGACTGGAGGTGCCGCACGAGCCGGAGCTCGTCGTCATCGCCGCCGACGCTCCCGCCGGGGCGGCGGCACTCGCTCGCCGCCTAGGGGAACTGCGGCCCGGGCTGAGGTTGTCCGCGCCGGACGTGCCCTTCACCGCCACGGTGCTCGCGTTCGCCCCGCACGCGCGGCTGGTGCCCCGGGGACCCGGCCTCGAGCCCGAAGCGGTGCCGGTTCCACCCCCGCGTGGCCCGGAGGAGCGCCACCATCCCGCGGTCAGGTTGGCGCTCGCGGGCTCCCCCGCGGGACCCCGGGAAGTGGTGGTCTCGACGGCGCTGCCGGAGGCGCGGGTCATCTATGCCGGGGGCCGCGCGTGGAGCATCGGTTTCCGGCCCCGCGCCGAACCCCAGCCGTGGACCCTCACGTTGGAATCCTTCGCCCGCGAGTGGCACGAGGGAACCCGGATCGAGCGGTCGAGCCAGGCCCGGCTGCGCCTGCGTCCCGCCGGGGCCGGGGAGGACCGCGAGGTGGTGGTCACCCCCAATGCCCCGCTCCGTCACGCGGGTTTCACCTTCTATCTGGACGGTCCCGACCCGGCGGGCCGCGGCGTGATCCTGCGGGTGGTCCGGGATCCCGCCGGCTGGATCCCGTATGCGGCCGGCGCGCTGCTGGCCGTCGGACTTCTCCTCACGGCCGTCGGCCGTCTTCGCCGCGCTGCACCGCCGCGCCCGGCGCCCGCGGCGCCGCCGCGCCGGGCGGGTGCGATCGTGTTCTGCGTCTTGCTGGGCGTGGGCGTATTCGGCGCCTGGAGCCTGCGACCCACTGCCGCCCCCGGCGGCTTCGACCTCACGGCGTGGGGCAGCTTGCCCGTCCTCGATCAGGGGCGGGAAAAGCCGCTCGATACCGTGGCCCGCTCCACGCTGCTCCGGCTGCAGGGCCGACCGTCATGGGGCGGCCTGGGCCGCGAGCCTGTCGAGCGGTTGCTCGACGTGCTTTACCAGCCGGAGCGGGCGGAACATTCGCCCGTGTTCGCCGTGACCCACCCGGAGCTCCGCGGCCTGCTTGGCTTGCCGCCGCAGGGCGAAACGCGGCAGGCCTTGGCCGCTTTCCGCGACCGCCTGCCTGACCTGGAGGCCGCGGCGCGGCGGGCCGCCGAGGTGCCGCGCGCGGAGCGGACCGCCTTCGAGGACGCCGTCCTGCGCCTGCGCGACGGCGTGCGCTGGCACCGGGGCCTGACGGCGAGCGCCTCGGTTCCCGGGCCCCCGGGCTGGCTCGACGAGCTCACCCGCCCGGGGGCGCTCGCCAGGGACGCTTCCGCCTCGCCGGCGGCGCGGGCGCTGCTCGTGATGGATGAGCTCGCGGTGCTGCGCCTCGTGCCGCCGGATGCCGCCGGCGCGGGCTGGCTCAGCCTCGGTGCCGCGTGGCGCGAGACCCTGGCGACCGGTCGCGTCCACGGTCTGGCCGCGGCGCACGTCGCGATCGGCCGGGCGTGGCGGGAGCAGGACGCCGGCGCCTTCAACGCGGCGGTGCGGGCGGCGGCGGCCGCCGTCCGGGCCGCGGACCCGGAACGCGCGCGGCGGACCGCCCTCGAGGCGCGCCTGAACGCCGCCGCGCCGTTCGACTCCGCGCTAGCCCTCTGCGCGCTCGCCGTGCTACTCGCGGCGGTGGCGTGGCGGCATCCCGGCGGCGCGGCCGCGGCCGGGGCCTTCGCGGCCGGGATCCTCGCCTTCCTGCTCCTGACCGGAGGCCTCGCCGCGCGGATGTGGGTGGAGCGGCGTCCCCCCGTCACGAACTTACACTCCTCCGCCCTCTTCGTGGGCTGGATCAGCGTCGCGGTTTGCCTCGCCCTCGAGCGCCGCCGGCGGGACGGCCTCGGCGCCGCGCTCGCCGGCGGGCTGGGAGCGGGCTGCCTCGTGATCGCCCACCGCCTTGCCCTTGCGGGCGACACCCTCGAGGTGATGCGCGCGGTGCTGGACGCCAACCTCTGGCTGGCGACGCACGTCGTGGCGATGTCCGCCGGCTACGCGGCGACGCTGGTGGCCGGCGGCCTTGGCATCGCGGCGCTGGTCCGAAACCTTCTCCGGCGCGAGGGCTGGCCGGAGGGTGGTTTGGACCGGACCCTCGTCGGGGTGACCGGCTTTGCGCTCGGGGCCAACGTCCTCGGCACCTTTCTCGGCGGGGTATGGGCGGATCAGGCGTGGGGTCGCTTCTGGGGCTGGGATCCGAAGGAGAACGGCGCGCTGCTGCTGGTCCTGTGGAACGCGCTCCTGCTGCACGCCCGCGCCGCCGGGCTCGCGGGTCCGCGCGGGTGCGCGCTCCTCGCGGTCGGGGGCAACGTGGTCACCGCGTGGAGCTGGTTCGGCGTGAACCTGCTGGGCATCGGGCTGCACCAGTAAGGCGGGCAAGGGGCGGCCGCTTGGCCGCTGGCGGGCTTCACGCTCCTGCACGGGGCCCTGCTGCTCACCGCGTTCCGGCGGCCGCGGCCCGGCGCGCAAGCCGCGCGCGCGAACGGGCAAGCGGTGCGCAGCGTCCCCGCGCCCGCGGCGTAGGGTGCGCGTTGCCATGAACCCCTCCGCCCCGCTCCCCGCGCCCAAGTGGGCCTGGCACCATCGCACTCTCACCCGTCTCCACGCCGGCCTGCTGGCGGCGCGGCGGGAACACGCGGCCGCGACCCGCCTCCCGCACGAGCGGGGTGGCGCCGACGCGCTCGACTTCACCGAGGGTGAACTCGAGCTTCGCGACCTGCGCGCCGAGCTGGCGCACGAGGACTCCGCGCTCACCGAGGTCGAGGCCGCCCTCCGGCGTCTCCGCGAGGGCCGCTACGGGATCTGCGAGGACACGGGAGCGCGGATCCCCGCGGCCCGGCTCCGGGCGCTCCCCTGGACCCGCTTTACCCGGGCCGCGGCCGAGCGGCGGGAGAAGGCGTCGCGCTGAGCGCAGCGCAAGCGCCGCGCGCACGCCGCCAAGCCGCGCGCAGCCGCCGGCCGCCGCCCGTGCCATCCTCGGCACGGACGCCCACGCCATGATCCTGCCCCACGAGACCGCCTCCGTCCCGCTCCCGCGGCCCGCGCCGCTCGCGCTGGACCTCATCCGCAAGTACTCCATCCCGGGACCCCGCTACACGTCTTACCCTCCGGCGACGCAGTTCTCGGAAGACTTGGCGGCGCTCGATCCGGCGGCGGCGCTGCGCGCGGACAACGCCCCGGGGGCCGGCCCGCTCTCGCTCTATTTCCATCTCCCATTCTGCGAGACCCGCTGCTGGTTCTGCGGCTGCAACACCGTCATTACCCGCCGGCGCGACGCGGCCGCGGAGTATGTCGACGACCTCGCGCGCGAGGTGCGGCTCACCGCGGAGCGGATGGAGGCCACGCGCCCCGTCGTGCAGGTGCACCTCGGCGGCGGCACGCCGACCTTCCTGCCCCCGGACGAGCTGGGGCGGCTCGGCGAGCTCATCCACCGCACGTTCCGCCTCGCCCCGGAGGTCGAGTTCAGCGTCGAGATCGACCCGCGGCGGCTCACCGCGGCGCACGTCGCCGCGCTGCGGGAGATCGGCGCCAACCGGGCCTCGCTGGGGGTGCAGGACACGGATCCCCGCGTACAGCTCGCGATCCATCGCCTGCAGCCGTCGGAGCTCAACCGCCAGGCCTGCGCCTGGCTGCGTGCGGCCGGATTCGCTTCGATCAACGTGGATCTCATCTTCGGCCTGCCCCACCAGCACGCCGCGGGGTTCGCGCGGACGCTCGATGAGGTGCTCACGCTCGGGCCCGACCGACTCTCCGTCTTCAGCTACGCCCACGTGCCGTGGCTGAAGCCCGCCCAGCGGATCCTGGAACAGCAGTGCCCGCTGCCCTCCGCGGAGGAGAAGCTCGCGATGTTCGCGGTCGCCCACGAGCGTCTCACCGCGGCCGGGTTCCTCGACATCGGCCTCGATCACTTCGCCCGGCCGGACGACGCCCTCGCGGTGGCGCAGCGCGCCGGCACACTGCACCGCAACTTCCAGGGCTACACGACGTGCGCCGAGGCCTCGCTGTACGGGTTCGGCCTCTCCGCGATCTCCGCCACCGCGGACACCTACCGTCAGAACCACCGGGAACTCGCCGCGTGGCGGGCGGCGCTCGACGCCGGCGCCCTGCCGATCGAGCGCGGCCTGCGCTTGGGCGCGGAGGACCGTCGCCGCCGTACGATCATCCTGCGGCTGATGTGTGACCGCCGCCTCGACTACGCGGACCTCTCCCGGCAACTCGGCGTGGAGTTCAGCACCGCGTACGCGGCCGAACTGGCGGAGCTGGAGGACCTCCGGGCCGACGGCCTCGTGCGCCGGGAGGCGGGCGGCCTCGCGGTCACGCCGGCCGGCCAACCACTGCTCCGGGTGATCGCGATGCGCTTCGATCCGTTGTTCACCGCGACCCCGGGCCGCCACGCGCCGGCGATCTGAACGCGGTGGGGAGGGCCGCTCAGGCCTCGGCGTGGCGGCGCACGGCGGCGGCGAGCCGGTAGCCGGCCGCGATGCAGTTCGGGAGGGAGATCCCGTCCCGGCAATTGCCCCCGACGAAGACGCCCGGGGCGGCCGCCTCCAGCCGCTCGATGGCCGTGAGGAACCGCTGATGGCCGGGCGCGTACTGCGGGATCGCGCGCGGCCAGCGCTGCACGCGGACGATCGCCGGCGTGCCGCGGACGCCGAGCAAACGCCCGAGTTCCTCGCGCACGACGGTGGTCAGCGCCGCGTCGTCCAGCGCGGCCAGTTCCGGCTGGCGGGTTCCGCCGACGAAGGTGGTCAGGGCCACGTGGCCCTCCGGGGCGCGGCCGGGGAAGAGCGTGCTGGAGAACAGGGTGCCGAGAATCCGCCCGCCCTCGACCGCCGGCACGAGCAGCCCGAAGCCGTCCAGCGGGTGGGTCACGTCCTCGCGCCGGTGGCCGGTGAAGACGGACACGACGGCCGGGTGGGGGATCTCCGCGAGCACCCCCAGGCCGGCGTCCGGGCCGAGGTCGGGGAAGGCGAGGGTGGCGAGCGCGTCCGCGGGCAGGGCGCAGACGACGAGGTCGAATTCCGCCTCCCCCGGCGTTCCCCGTTGCTCCAGGGCCAGCCGCCAGCCGGCGCCCGCGCGGTGGAGCGCCGTGACACGGGTGCGGAGGAGCACCGGGTCGAGCAGGCGCGCCTGCAGCGCGCGGGGGATCTCGCCGAGCCCCTCGGGGAACGAGCAGATGCGGCCCTTGGGTCCGCCGCTCGGGTTGCGGCGCCGCAGGGCCCCGAGCAGCAGCGAGCCGGAGTCCTGCTCGAGCGCGTGCAGTCGGGGGAAGGCGTGCCGTACCGAGAGCCGTTCCGGATCGCCCGCGTAGACCCCGGCCACGAACGGGTTGATGGCGTAGTCGAGGAATTCGCGGCCGAGCCGCCGCCGGACGAAGTCCGCCAGGGTCTCGTCGGCGTCGGCCGGGGCGCGCCGCCAGAACGGTTCCAGGAGCAGGCGCAGCTTGGCGCCGACGGAGAAGAGCGGGGTGCGGAGGAAGGCGCCGGGGGAGGTCGGCAGGGCCACGGGGCGGCCATCCCGGACGAGGTAGCGCTGCTTCGCCGCGGGGGCCGCGTAGAGGCGCCGCGGCGCCAGGCCGACGTCGTCGACGAAGGCCGCGATCTCCGGCGAGCCCTCCAGCAGCGAGTTCGGGCCCAGCTCCTGCAGCCACGCGCCCAGCCGCTGCCCGCCGATGACGCCCCCCGCCCGCGCGCCGGCCTCGAGCACCGTGACGCGGTGGCCCAGCCGCTGGATCTGCCAGGCGGCGGTGAGCCCGGTGACCCCGCCGCCGACGACGGCGACGCGCAACGGTTTCCTCGGGGATGACATTCCCCGAGCCTAGGCGGCCCGCGCCCGGCAATAAAAGCCAATTGCCACCGTCGCCCGCCGGGGCGCAAGAAACGCCCAGCGGTTGGCACCCGCCGCGCACCGTCGGGACTTCCCCCGCGGCGAGCCCCCGGTCATTGCTTTCCCCACCACCCCATGTCCGTGTCCTGGCCAGCCCGTTCCGTCCCGGCCGCCGACGTCGTCGCGGCGGTACGCAGCGGCACCTCCGTCTTCGTCCACGGCGCGTGCGCGACGCCCGCGCCCCTCGTCGACGCGCTCTGTGCCCGCCGCGACCTCGCGGGGGTCCGCCTCTACCACCTGCACACGGCGGGTCCCGCGCCCTTCGCCGCCCCGGGCCGCGAGCGGGAGTTCCGCTCCGTCTCGCTCTTCACCGGCGCCCCGCTGCGGGAGGCGATCGCCGAGGACCGCGCCGACTTCATCCCCATCTTCCTCTCGGACATCCCGGACCTCTTCCTTTCCGGCCAGGTCCCGCTCGACGCCGCGCTGGTGCAGGTCTCGCCGCCCGACCGCCACGGCCTCTGCTCGCTCGGCACGTCCTGCGACGCCGCCAAGGCCGCGGTCGAGACCGCCCGGCTGGTGCTGGCGGAGATCAACGAGCAGATGCCCCGGACCCACGGCAACAACGTGGTGCCGCTCGAGCGCATCCATGCGTTCGTGGCCACGGACCGCCCGCTCTGCGAGCATCACCCCGAACCCGAGACCGCCGTCGAGGCCCGCATCGGCGAGCTCGTCGCGGACCTGGTCGGGGACGGCAGCACGCTGCAGCTCGGCATCGGCGGCATTCCGGACGCGGTGCTGTCGCGCCTCCACGACAAGCGGGACCTGGGCATCCACACGGAGATGTTCTCCGATCGCGTCGTGGACCTGGTGGAGTCCGGCGCGGTCACGAATCGCCTCAAGCAGGTGGGGGCGGGGCGGATCGTCACCAGCTTCGTCAACGGGACCCGGCGGCTGTTCGACTTCGTCCACGACAACCCGCTGGTGGCCTTCTACCCGTGTGATTGGACCAACGACACGGCGGTGATCCGGCAGAATCCGCGGGTGGTGGCGGTGAACTCGGCCCTGCAGGTGGACCTGAGCGGGCAGGTGTGCGCGGACTCGCTCGGGCACCGGATCTACTCGGGCATCGGCGGGCAGATGGATTTCATCCGTGGCGCCGCGCTTTCCCCGGGGGGCAAGCCGGTGATCGCGCTGCCGGCAACGGCGGCGGGGGGGCGGATTTCGCGGCTGGTGGTGGAGCTGAGTCCGGGCGCGGGGGTGGTCACGACGCGAGGGCACGTTCATTGGGTGGTCACGGAGTACGGGGCGGTGAACCTGCACGGCCGCACGCTGCGGGAGCGGGGTGAGGCGCTGGCCTCGATCGCGCACCCGGATTTCCGGGCGGAGCTGCGCCGGGGGCTGGTGGCGGCCCGGCATTTCCCGCCGCTGGCCGGCGCGGCCTGACGCCCCGTGAACGTCCCCGCCGCCGTTTCCCGTGCGCTCGACTCGCCCTTGGCGTTGGCTGCCGAGGGACCACCGCGCTAGTTCCGGAGGCCGGCGGCGGGTCGGCGCCGCGGATCGGGGGTTGCGTCGGCCGCGGCACTCCCATGCGCTCGGTCCGTCGCGCGGCGAGTTCCGCGGAGCCTTTTCCCTCGATGCCCCTGTTCCGCCCCGCCCGCCTTTTCCTGCCGCTGCTCGCCGCCGCCTTCGCTCCGGCCGGGGCGTTCGCCGCCGGCGTGCTCACCCTGAACGTGAGGGTGCGGCACGAGGCCGTGACCCAGACGGGCCTGCGCGACGCGGAGGCGCTGACGGGGCGCACGCGGCTGGGATTCGCCCCCGCGCCGTGGGCCGGCTGGTCGGCGCTGGCCGAGGTGGAGGGGGTGGCGGCGGCCGATGGGGATCGGTACAGCCAGGCCGGTCTGAATCCCGCCGCCGCCGGGCGCGCCGGGATCTCCGATCCTGACTCAACGGAGGTCAACCAGCTGCACTTTGGCCGCTCCTTCGGAAAGACCCTCGTCCGGCTGGGGCGGCAGCGGCTGTTCCTAGACCAAGGGCGCTTCGTCGGCGACGGCTCCTGGCGGCAGAACCAGCAGACGTTTGACGCGGCGCTGGTGGAGGACCGGACCTGGTCGGGCACGACGCTCACCTACGCCCACCTGCGGCAGGTGAACCGCGGGCTCGGGCGCACCCACCCGCAGGGGCGCTGGCGGACCGATTCCCACCTGTTCCACGCGGTCCGCGAGGGCCTGCCCGCGGGCACGCTGAGCGCGTACGCGTACTTCCTGGATTTCCCGGAGGTGCGGACGAACGCGTGCGCCACCCTCGGAGCCAGCCTCACGGGCGGCGCGCCGCTGGGCCCGGGGATGCGCTGGACGTACCGGGTGGAGGCGGCGCGCCAGACCGACCACGGCGCCAGCCCGCTCGACTACGCCGCGCGCTACCTGGCCGCCGAGTCCGGCGTCCACCTCGCCCGCGGCGGCCTCGTGGCGGGGGTGGAAGTGCTCGGGCACGACGCGGGCGTCCCGTTCCGCACGCCGCTCGCGACGCTCCATCCCTTCAACGGCTGGGCGGACCTCTTCAGCTCCACTCCCGCGGGCGGCCTCCGGGACCGCTACCTGCGCCTGCAGGCGGATCTCCCGGGCGCGCTCGCCTTGTCCGTCCGCCGGCACTGGTTCCACTCCGACCGGGGCGGCGACCGCCTGGGCGACGAGTGGGACGTGATGCTGAGCCGGCGGTTGGGCCCGGCGTGGACCGCGCTCGCGAAACTCGCGGACTTCCGCTCCGCCGGGCGCGGATTACCCGACGTGCGCAAATCCTGGCTGCAGGTCGAGTACGCCCGCTGAAGACCGCGCCGACCCGGGGCCGAGCGCCAAAAAGGTGTTTCCCCGTCCCTCGCCGCCCGCCAGCGTCCCCGGGTGATGAAGAAAGACGCCATCCTCGCCAAGTTCCGGGCCGAGAAGGTCATCGCGCTGATCCGCGCCGACTCCTCCGACGGCCTCCTCGACTGCGCCCGGGCCCTCGCCGCCGGCGGGCTCACCAGCATCGAACTCACGATGACCACGCCGGGGGCGATCCGGATGCTGGAGCGGGCGGCGACCGAGTTGCCGGACTTCCTCTTCGGCCTCGGCACGGTGCTCGACGCCGAGACCGCCCGCGCGGGGATCCTCGCCGGTGCCCGCTTCATTGTGACCCCGGCGCTGCGACCCGACGTGATCACGCTTTGCCGCCGCTACGGGGTGCCTGTCCTCTGCGGCGCCTTCACCCCGACCGAGATCCTCACCGCCTGGGAAGCGGGGGCCGACGCCGCGAAGGTCTTTCCGGCTGAGTTCTTCGGTCCGGGCTACATCAAGGCGGTCAAGGCGCCGCTGCCGCAGATCGAGCTCGTGCCCACCGGGGGCGTGAACGAGGGCAACGTGGCGGAATTCCTCCGTGCCGGCGCCTTTGCCACCGCTGCCGGCAGCTCGCTGGTGGACGCCAAGGCCCTGCGCGAGCGCAACTGGCCCGCGATCACCGCCAAGGCCAAGGCGTTCGTCGCCGCCGCGGCGGCCGCCTGACGCGGCTCCCGTCGTGCGCCCCGCGCCGGAGTGCGTCCGTTTCGTCGCGCGCGTCCATGCGCTCGTCGGCGCCGCGATGCTCGCCGCCCTCGCCCTGTTGACCGGGCTCACGGCCAACCTGCCCGGCGTCGGCTTCGGCCCGGGCGCGCCCCTCGCGGCAGGCCTGCTCGGGGCGTTTTACGGGGCGACCGCCGGGCTGGTCTGGCGCGGCTGGCCGCCGGGGCGGGCGCTCAGCACGGTCGCGAGCCTGCTGTACGTCGTCCGGCCGCCGCTGGCCGCGCAGGTCCGCGCCGCGACGCGCGAGCCCGCCTTCGCCGCGCACTTCGCGCGCTGAATCGATCCCTTTCCTCCCGTCAGGAACCGCCCGCCTTGGCGGCCGCGGCGTCCGCGTCGAGGATCGCGGCCACATCGGGGATTTCCCGGACGCGCCGCCCGCCGCTCCGGCGTTCGAAGTAGGGATCCTCCGCCGGCGTGGCCGTCAGCTCCTCGTCGTCATCCACCGGCTCCTCCTCGGGATCGACCTCCTCGCCCTCGGCGTTGGTGAAGACCCATTCGGGCTCCGGATCGAAGGCCTGCGACACGCGGCGCGCCTGCGGCTCGAGGATCAGGGCCGGGTTGCGCACGCGACCGGCCTTCACCAGCTCGAGGATGCAGGGCAGGCGCTGCTCCTCAAAGTGACGCACGAACCCGCTCAGCCACTTGTTTTCCAACCCCTCCCGTCGGTGCACCAGCACGACGTCCGCGAAGTGCACGCACGCGTCGTACCAGGGCAGGAGGGCCGGCTGGCGGGCGGCCAGCTGGCCGTGGAGGACGCAGATCACGCGCGTGAGCTCGAGGCGGTGGAGGGCGAACCAGGCCTTGAAGGCCTCCAACTGGTCGACGGGGTTGCGGCGGCCGGCGGTGAGGATGAACAGGTGCGAGACCCCCGCCGGGCAGTCCGCGGCGATCGTGCCCTCGTCCCAGCGCCAGCGCGCCGTCCGGGGCAGGCCCGCGTCGGCGGCGCTTTCCGGCTCCTCGGCGGGCAGCAGGACGGCCGGCGTCTCGTCCGCGGCGAGGCCATCGGCGAGCAGGTCGGCGAGGATCTCGCGGCGGCCCGAGCCGGGGACGCCGAGGAAGAGGTAGACGAGCGGCTTCACTTCAGAACGTGAAGGTCCGGTTCTGGGCGGCGTGACGGAGCCAGTGATCAAGGAGCACGAGGGCGGTCATTGCCTCGACGATCGGGACGGCGCGCGGGACGACGCAGGGATCGTGGCGGCCGCGGCCGATCAGCTCGGTCGCCGCGCCCGCGGTGTCGACCGTCGCCTGACGCTGGAGGATGGTCGCGGTAGGCTTGAAGGCGGTGCGGAAGACGAGTTCCTCGCCGTTGCTGATGCCACCCTGGGTGCCACCGCTGCGGTTGGTGCGGGTGCGCACGCGTCCGTCCCGAACCTCGAAGGCGTCGTTGTGCTCGCTGCCGCGGAGCGTCGCGCCGGCGAACCCGCTGCCGAGTTCGAACCCCTTGGTCGCGGGCAGGGAGAGCATCGCCTTGGCGAGGTCGGCCTCCAGGCGGTCGAAGACCGGTTCGCCGAGCCCCGCCGGCAGGCCGCGCACGCGGCACTCGATCACGCCGCCCACGGAGTCGCCCTCGGAGCGCACCGCCTTGATGCGCTCGATCATCCGCGCCGCCGTCTCGGGGTGCGGGCAGCGGACCGCCGTCGCCTCGACCTCGGCGAGGGAGGGGAACGCGGCGAGCGCGTCGGCCGGCATCGCGATGTCGTGCACCTGGGTGAGGAAGGCCCGGATCTCGACGCCCCCGGCGAGGGCCAGGACCTTGCGGGCGATGGCGCCGGCGGCCACGCGGCCGACCGTCTCGCGCGCGGAGCTGCGGCCGCCGCCGCGGTGGTCGCGCAGGCCGTACTTGGCCTGGTAGGTGAAATCGGCGTGCGAGGGCCGGAACTTGTCCCGCATCTCGTCGTAGGCCGCGGGGCGCTGGTCCGCGTTGCGCACGACCAGGGAGATCGGCGTGCCCGTGGTGCGGCCCTCGAAGACCCCCGAGAGGAACTCCACCCGGTCCTCCTCCTTGCGCGGCGTCACGATGTCGCTCTGCCCCGGCCGGCGACGGTCGAGCTCGACCTGGATGTCCTCCGGCGTCAGCGGCAGGCGGGGCGGACAGCCGTCCACCACCGCGCCCACGGCGGGACCGTGACTCTCGCCCCAGGTGGTGACGGTGAAGAGGGTGCCGAACGTGTTCGCCATCGGCCGCGGAGGGTTGGCCCCCTCCCTTGGCCCCGCAAGCGGCAAATCCCGGCGGGGCCGCGGCGCGCCCCGGATTGTTTACGAGATGTCAAAAAGGCTCCGCCCGCGCGATGCCGCTGGTCAGCCCCGCGCGCGGTGGAAGATTGGGCCCAATCCCGCCCGCCATGACCCTTTTCCTCCTCAGCCTCCTCGCCCTGTCCGTCGCCGCCGTGATCGTCACCATCCGCGCGGTCGGCCAGGCCCGGGACGGCTTCGAGGACGTCGCGGGCTTCCACGGAGAGGCGCCGATGGTGGCGCGGCTGGGGCAGGACGCCGGCCTGCGCCCGGAGATCGGCGCCCAGCCGTTCGGCTTCCCTTCCTGAGTCCGGCAGTGTCCGGTCCGCCCTGGCAGGGAAGGCCCCGGCAGGGCGGCGTCAGCTGCGGACGACGCCGGCTTCCTCGTAGACGCCAAGGCGGCGGAAGCGCTCGTAACGGGAGTCGCGCAACTGTTCCGCGGTGAGGCCGCGGAGGTCGTTGAGGTGCTTCTGCAGGGCGTATTTCACCGCCTGCGCCGTCTGCGCCGGGTCCTGGTGGGCCCCGCCGGTCGGCTCGGGCACGACCTCGTCAACCACGCCGAGCGCCTCGAGGTGGGCGGCGCTGAGCTTGAGGGCTTCCGCCGCCTTGGGGGCGGCCGCGCTGTCCTTCCACAGGATCGCCGCGCATCCCTCCGGGGAGATGACCGAGTAATAGCTGTTCTCGAGGATCAGGACGCGGTCGGTGACGCCGATGCCGAGGGCGCCGCCGGAGCCGCCTTCGCCGATGACGACCGAGATCGAGGGGGTGCCGAGCAGCGCCATCTCGCGCAGGTTGACGGCGATGGCCTCCGAGACGTGGCGGGCCTCGGATTCGACGCCCGGGAAGGCGCCGGGGGTGTCGATGAACGAGATCAGCGGCAGGCGGAACTTCTCCGCGAGGCGCATCAGGCGGAGGGCCTTCCGGTAACCCTCGGGCTGGGGCATGCCGAAATTGCGCGCGATGCGCTCCTTCGGGTCGCGCCCCTTCTGCTGGGCCACGATCATCACCGCCTCACCGTCGAGGAACGCCGTGCCGCCGATGATCGCCCGGTCGTCCTTGTACTGCCGGTCCCCGTGCAGTTCCTGGAAGTCCTCGCAGAGCGCGGCCACGTAATCCAGGGCGTAGGGCCGGCGCGGGTGGCGGGCGATCTGGACGCGCTGCCACGGCGTCAGGCTGGAGTAGATCTCCCGGCGGGTCGCCTCGATCTTGGCCTCGATCTCACGGGCCTCCCGGTCGAGGTCCACGTTGGTCTCGAGGGATCGCTGCCTGAGCTCCTGGAGCTGCGCGGACAGGTCGCGCAGCGGTTTCTCGAACTCCAAGACGTACGCCGGAGATTCCATCGGGGAAGGGTAGGGTTCGGGTTTCACGGCTGTCAACGGAGGGGCGGTGGGGGCGGCGGCGCCTTCAGTTGCTCCTTCCAGCCCTGCATCCGCGCCTGGGCCCCGAAGTGTTCCGCCCGCGGCTTGTCGCCGCGTTCCATCCAGATCCGGGACAGGGTGGTGTTGATGAACAGGTCGGCCGGGTCGAGGGCGTGGGCCCGTTCCGCCGCCGCGAGGGCCTCGTCGAGGCGCCGGAGCGAGAAGGTCACCTCCGCGAGGGCGTGCCAGGCGGCGAAGGAGGCCGGGGCGGCGGCGGTGGCGCGGGCGAGCTTCGCCAGGGCGGGGTCGTTGTCGCCCGCGGCAAAATCCGCCGTTGCCTCCTCGATCAGCGCCTGCAGTTCGTCGTCGTTCATTCAGGTCAAGGTGACGCTGGGCCGGCGAAAGCCAAGGCTGGGCCGGAGTCCCTGCGGCCGGCCTTCAGAGGATCAGCATCGCGTCCCCGTAGCTGAAGAAGCGGTACTCGCGGTCGATCGCGGTCTGGTAGATCTCGCGCAGCCAGTCGACCCCCGCGGTGGAGCCGGGGGTGAGGAAGGCCGCCACCAGGCACAGGAGGGTGGAACGGGGTTGGTGGAAGTTGGTGATGAGCGCGTCGACCCCGCGGAATTCCCGGGGCGGAACGATGTAGATCCCGGCCTCCGCCACGCAGGGTTGCGGCAGGGGGGCGGGGTGCCGGGCGAGGAAATCCTCGATGGTCCGGACCGACGTGGTGCCGACGGCGATCCGCCGGCCGGCGAGCGGGGGGAACAGGCGCGTCTGGGTCGCGACCGGGATCTCGTAGACCTCGCGGTGGATGGCGTGGTCCTCGACATTTTCGGTGGCGATGGGCTGGAAGGTGCCCAGGCCCACGTGGAGCGTGAGGTCGGCCGTGCCGACGCCCGCCGCGGCGAGGCGGGCGAGCAGTTCGGGGGTGAAGTGCAGGCCCGCCGTGGGGGCGGCGGCGGCGACCTGGCGCGCGGGCTCCGCGTAGACGGTCTGGTAGCGCTCGCGGTCCGGGAACGAGCCCTCGCCCGTCTCGCCGGCGGCCTCCCGCGCCCGTTCGATGTAGGGCGGCAGGGGCACGGCGCCGATGCGGTTGGCCACCGCCGTGAGCGGCTCGCCGGACGCCGTTGCGAACGAGACCTCCGCCGTGCCGTCCGGCAGCCGGGCCTCGATCCGCCCGGTGAATTCCCCGCCGGGCGCGGCGAAGGTGGCCCCGGGCGCGAGCTTCCGCCCCGGGCGGACCAGGCAGCGCCACCGCTCACCGGCACCCAATGGCTGGAGCAGCAGGCACTCGACCTGGCCGCCGGTCGGCCGCAGGGCCCGCAACCGGGCGGGGAGGACCGCCGCATTGTTGCGCACGAGGAGGTCTCCGGCGCGGAGGTACTCCCCCAGGTCCGCGAACGTCCGGTGCGTGAGTTGCCGCGAGGCCCGGTCCACCACGAGCAGGCGGGAGGCGTCGCGCCGCGCCGCCGGCGTCCGGGCGATCAGGCGCTCCGGGACGGGGAAATCAAAGCGGGAGGTTGGGAGCGGCGGCACGGGTCCCGGGAGCAAGTTGCCCCGGAACGCGGTGTCCAGCCCCGAACGCCCTGCGGCTCAGGGCACCGGGGTGAGGATGATCGCCCGGCTGAAGCCGCCCTTGAGCGCGTTGGCCACGATCTGCCCGGAGTTGTTGATGCCCACCAGGCTCGTGATCAGCCAGCCCGCGCCCGAAACCGGGTCGAGCAGCGGCTGGATCTCGCGGGGAACGCCCTGCAGCCACACCACGCTGGTGCTGGCCTCGATCTGCCAGGTGCCAGGGATGCCGTAGGTGCTGGTCCCGATCACGACGCCCGCGTTGTTGACGCCGTTGGCTGAGCCCTGGTTGTCGCCCGTGAGCACCGGCAGGTCCCGGAGGGTCCACGTGGTGCCGGTGCGCGACCAGAGCAAGGGAATGGAACTGAACGCCGGATGGCCGGTGCCCACGATGGTGGCACCGTTGTCGCTGAGGGCGTTCGCGGAGCTGCTGGTGAACTCAGGCCGGGCAGGGAGCACCTGCATCGCCCGCGCCCCGGTGTTGTCCCAGAAGGCGGCCAACTGCCGCAGGGTGCCGCCGCTCTGGTAGCCGACGCCCTGGCCGTTGCCGTTGAAGCTCAGGGGCATCCCCGGCCCGCCCAAGATGGTCTGCGTGTAGGTGCCGGCCTTCTTGGGATTGGGCGTCCACATCCCGCCCATCCAGTCGGTGCTCCTGCCCCCGATGAAGTAGCCGTAGATGCGCCCCGCGGTGTCGACGCGCAGCACGTGGGTGTTGCCGCCGTTGTTGGGGAACACGTTGTACACGCTGGCGCCGATGCGGACCATCCCCTGGGGCCGGAAATCGCCGGTGTCCCCGTCGCCGACGATGACGCCGGTGGTCGGATGAATGAAGGTGGCGCTCGAGTACTGCCCCCGCTTCGGCAGGGTGCCGAGCGCGGTCAGGGCGCCCCCTTTGTAGACCCAGCCGCGCTGCGTCATGTTGGGAATCGTCGGCTCGCTGTAGCCGGCGACCTGACCGGCGTCGTTGATCGAGATGGCGAAGCCATTGGTGTGCCCCGGCAGCACGCCGATCTCGGTCACGGTGTAGGCCGACTGCGCGGCGAGCGGCGCGACGGCGGCCGCGCCCGCGAGGGCCAGCACAACGAGGGCGGGAACGGACCGGCGGATGACCGCGGGGCGCAGGGAGGAGACGAACGGATGCATAAAGGTCGGTCGAAAGTGGGGCCGACCGGGTGGATCCGCGGCGGCACCGCCCATCCCTTTAGCCGGTGGCGTACCACGTCATCCCAGATGGGAAGACGACTTTCCTAAGCTACTTTGGAAGCAGGGAGATAAAACTTATCGAAAGGCCGCTGCACCTGGCCCACGCGTTGGAAAAGTGTAAACGGAGTCGACGCCGCGGGGTGCGAGCCGTCAGGCGGGTCGCGCTCCGAGCTCGGCAGTGAACCCGGCCCGCAAGGCGGCGGGATCCACGCCTTGGGCGCGCAAGGTCCGCAGGGCCAGCGCGTCGTGGCGCTTGGCGAGGCGCGTGCCGCTTGCATCCCGCACCAGCGGCAAATGCCGGTAGCGCGGCACCGGGGCCCCGAGCGCCTCCAGGAGCAGGAGTTGGCGCAGCGTGCTCCGCAGCAGGTCCTCCCCGCGCACGACCTCGGTCACGCCGAGTTCCGCGTCGTCGACGGCGCAAGCGAGCTGGTAGCTCGGGGTGTCGTCCTTGCGCCACACCAGGAAGTCGCCGAAGTCCCGCCCCGCCACCGCCCCCTGGGGCCCGGCGGCGCCGTCGAGGAACCGGAGCTCGCGCCCGTCCGGGACGCGGAAGCGCCAGTTCACGGTGATCCGCTCCCCGAGGGGCGGTGGGGCGGTGCCCTCCGGCGGGCGGAACGCCGGCGGGTACACCGGCTCGTCGTCCGGCCCGCCCTCGTGCGGCGCTGAGGAGGCCTCGAGCACGTCGCGGCGGGTGCGGACGCAGGGAAAGAGCAGCCCGGCCGCGTGGAGCCGTTCGAGGGCGGCGCGGTGGCGCGCGCGCCGCGTGGTCTGCACGATCGGCGGTCCGTCCCAGTCCAAGCCGAGCCAGCGGAGATCCTCCTCGGCGGCGGCGATGAACTCCGGCCGGCAGCGGTCCTGGTCGAGGTCATCGTGCCGGAGCAGGAGCCTCCCCCCGGCCGCACGTGCGCGCTGGTGGGCCGCCCAGAAGGTCCTTGCGTGGCCGAGGTGCAGCCAGCCGGTCGGCGAAGGCGCGAGGCGGCCCACGTAGGGCGGGAGGGAGGGCGGGGGAGCGGGAGACACGGGCGCGCCGGGATTGGTTTGAAACCAAGCAGCCGACGCCTCACCCCTCAATCTCATCCTCCGATGTCAAAGCGCCTCTGCGTCTACTGCGCCTCCTCCGACCGCCTCGACGCCAAGTACCTCCACCTCGCGAGCGAACTCGGCACCCGCCTGGTCGCGGAGGGCTGGGACCTCGTGTTCGGGGGCGGGCGCACGGGAATGATGGGAACGGTGGCGCGGGCCGTGAAACAGGCCGGCGGCCGCGTGGTCGGCGTGATCCCCGAATTCATGAAGGTCCGCGAACTCGCCTACGACGAGGCCGACGAGCTGGTCACGGTCATCACGATGCGCGAGCGCAAGCTGCTGCTGGAGACGCGGGCGGACGCCTTCGTCGCGCTGCCGGGCGGCTGGGGCACGCTCGAGGAAATCGTGGAGATCCTCACGCTCCGCCAGCTCAACGTCGTCCGGAAACCCTGCGTGCTGGTCAATTTCGACGGGTTCTACGATCCCCTGCTGCAGCTTTTCGACCGGATGCAGGAACAGCGCTTCTACAAGGAGTCCAACCGTTCCCTCTACCGCGTGGTGCGGTCGGTGCCCGAGATCTTCCCCGCGATCGCCGCCGGCGCCGCCCCGGCGGATTCGAAGTGGTATGAGACCCGCTGAACGGATGCACCGCGGCCCCGTCCTCGCCCTGCTCGCGGCGCACGTGACCCGCGCCGAACCCGGCGCCGAGGCGGCCGCGCTGGCCGAGATTCTTGCCTTTGTCCGCGCGCACCCCGACTGCCTCGAGCGCCGCTGCGCGCCGGGGCATCTGACCGGCTCCGCCTGGATCGTCAGCCCCTGCCGGCGCCGCGTCCTGCTCACCCACCACCACAAGCTCGACCGCTGGCTGCAGCTGGGCGGCCACGCGGATGGGGACGGCGACCTGCTGGCCGTGGCCCGCCGGGAGGCGGAGGAGGAGAGCGGCCTGACCGGGCTGCGGGTGGTGTCGCCCGCGGTTTTCGACGTCGACCGCCATTGGATTCCGGAGCGACCGGGCCAGCCGGGTCACTTCCACCACGACCTGCGCTTCCTGCTGGAGGCCGACCCGGCGGAACCCCTGCGCCTGACCCACGAATCGAAGGCGCTGGCGTGGGTGGAGCTTGGCGCCGTCGCCGCCCTCAATCCCGAGGAGTCCCTGGCGCGGCTGGTGCGGAAGACGCCCGCCGCGGCCGGCTGAGCGGTCCCGCCGCGGATCCTTGCCTCGCGGCGCGGGGCGAGTCATCCCGGGGGGCGGCCGGTTTTCCGCGCCGTTACCCCGATGCCCCCGTCCCGCCTGCTCGCCGTCCTGCTGTTTTCCGCCCTCGCCGGGATTCCCGGCCTGCGCGCCGCCGCGCCGTCCGCGCCCGCCAACCCGGTCTTCCAAGGTCGGATCGAACGGCTCGATTCCGCCTTCGACGCGCTCGTCGCGCCCGGGGCCGTGATCGAGGTCCTCGCGGAGGGCTTCAACTGGTCCGAGGGCCCGGTGTGGTTCGAGGGCGCGCTGCTGTTCTCGGACGTCCCGGAAAACGTGATCCTGCGCTGGGCGCCGGGGCAGCGGCAGGCCGAGGTGTTCCTGCGGCCCAGCGGACTCCTGACGCCGACGCCCGGCTTCCGCGAGCCCGGCAGCAACGGCCTCGCCCGCGACGCGCAGGGCCGCCTGCTCGTCTGCCAGCACGGCGAGCGGCGCGTCGCGCGGTACGAGGGCGGCCGGTGGGTGACGCTAGCCGACCGCCACGCCGGCCGCCGCTTCAACAGCCCCAACGACCTCGCGCTGCGCCGCAACGGCGACGTCTACTTCACCGATCCGCCCTACGGCCTCGAGAAGCTCAACGAGTCCCCGCTCAAGGAGCAGCCGCACCACGGCGTCTACCGGGTGGAGCCTTCCGGCCGGGTCACCCTGCTTACCGCCAGCCTCACGTTTCCCAACGGCATCGGCTTCTCGCCCGACGAGCGCCGCCTCTACGTCGCGGTGAGCGACGGCCGGGCGCCCCGGATCGTGGCCTACGACGTGGCGGCCGACGGCACACTGGCGGGCGAGCGGCTCTTTTTCGACGCGTTGCCGCTCCGGCAGCCGGGGGTGCGCGGCTCCTGCGACGGACTGAAGGTCGACCACCGCGGCAACGTCTGGGCCACGGGGCCGGGCGGCGTGCTGGTGCTGTCGCCGGAGGGCAAGTTGCTGGGCCGCATCCTGACCGGCCAGGCGACCGGCAACTGCGCCTGGGGCGACGACGGCGGCACCCTGTACATCACCGCCGACATGTTCCTGCTGCGCGTGCGCACGCGCGTGCGCGGGGCGGGCCCGGAGTGGGATCAGACCACGCCCGCTTCCCGGAAGCTGTAGTAACCCTTGCCCAACGGATCGGCCCCCGCGCGGCCGAGGATCACGTGGTCGAGCAGCTCGATGTCGAGCGTCCGGCCCGAGTCGCGGAGGAGGCGCGTGACCTGCACGTCGGGCGCGCTCGGCGCCGGGTCGCCGCTCGGGTGGTTGTGCGCGCAGACGATCGCGGAGGCGCCCTCGCGGACCGCGAGGCCGAACACTTCCCGCGGGTGGGCGAGGGTGGCGTGGGCGGTGCCCGAGGTGAGTTCCACGCGCCGCAGCAGGCGGTGGCGGCGGTTCAGGCAGAGCACCCAGAATTTCTCCACCTCGAGGCCGGTCGCGAGGGGCAGCAGGTAGTCGCGGACCTGCGCGGGCTGGTCGAGCAGCGGCGCCTCGCCGTGGGGTGAAAGCAGCAGCCGCCGGGAGAGCTCGACCGCGGCGACCAGTTGCAGGGCCTTCACCGGCCCGAGGCCGCGGAGCCGCCGGAAGTCGCCCAGCCGCCAGCGGGCGAGGCCGGGGAGCGCGCCCGCCTCGGACAGCACGCGGCGGGAGAGGGTCAGGACGTCCTCGCCGCGCGAGCCGTGGCGCAGCAGCACGGCCAGCAGTTCGGCGTCGCCCAGCGCGGCGGGGCCGTCGCGGGCGAGGCGTTCGCGGGGCAGTTCGGCGCGGAGCGGAGGGGACGGGGGCATCAGCCCCAAGCTCCGGGGCGTGGATGCCAACGGCCAGCCGGGGGCGGACCCGAAACCGGGGACTCAGTAGTACTTGACGAACCCGTTCCGGCGGAGGCGCTCGAGCCAGCGTTCCTGGCTGCTGCGGCTCATTTGCTGGATCAGCACGCGCTCGATCTGGTCGCGCACCTCGTCGATCGGCTGGATGCCGGCGAAGCGGCGGTCCTCGGCGTAGAGGATGAACGCGCCCTCGGGCAGCAGGATGGGATCGGAGGCCTCGCCCTTCTTGAGGGCGAAGGCGACGTCGCTGAACTCCTTGCGGAAGTCGGAGCGCTTTAGCCAGCCCCAGTCTCCGCCCTTGCTGCGCTTGAGGTCCTTGGAGAACTGGCGGGCGAGGTCCTCGAACTTCTCGCCGCCCTTGGCCCGGGCGACGATGCCGCGCCCCTGCTCCAGTAGCGTGACGTCGGTCTCGGACTCCGTGCGCGTGATCTGGATCAGGCGCAGGTGGACCTCATCCTCGCGGTAGAAGCGGTCCTTGTTCTCGTTGTAGTAGGTCTCGATCCGCACCGGGCTCACCACGCTCTGCGACTTGCGCTGCTGGCCCTGCATGTAGCTGAAGATGATGTTCTCCTCGATCTCCTTGCGGTAGTCGCGGATCGTCTGGCCCTTGGCCCGGAGGTAGGCGAGGAACTTGGAACGGTCGCCCTCGAAGCGCTCCGCGATCTCGTCGGCCATCGCGTTGTCGATGTACTGGACCGGGATCTGGCGCTTCTCGTCCTTGCGGAACTCCTTCACGATCAGCACGCGGTCGATGAGGTCCTGGATCGCGCTGTCCTGCAGCTGCTCGAGCCGCTCCTGGAACTCCTTCTCGTTGCGGGCCTCGTTGCGGAGCTGGGGGAGGAGGGGCCCGATGTACTGCATCACGTCGGCGACGGTGATGATCTTTTCCTCGGCCACCGCCACGATCCCGTTGGCAAAGCGCAGGTTAAGGTTCTGGGCGACCGGGTCCGGGCCCGCGGCGGGGGCGGTCCCCTGGGCGGGGAGGGAAGCGACCGGCGCGGCGGCGAGAAGCAGGCAGGCGAGGCGGCGACGGAGCGTCATGACGGCGGCAGTTGTTCGAGGAACGCGGAGATTTCGCGCAAACGTAGAAGGGGCTTCGGGGCGGTCAACCTTGGAAACCGGGCGCCCACCTGCACCCAGTCGTCGCGGCCCCCCGCGCGGCGCAGGCACTTCAGGCGGCCCCCGTCGGTCTCGACCGACAGGACCCCCCGCTGCTCCGCGCGCACCCGGATCTCCGTGACCAGCAGCAGGGCCTTCACCTCGTCGCCGAAGCGTCCGAAGCGGTCGCGCAGGTCGGCCTCGATCTGCTTGAGTGCGGGGAGGGAGTCGGCGAGGGCCAGCTTGCGGTAGAAGTCGATCCGCAGGCGGGTCTCCGCGACGTACGCGACGGGCAGCCGGGCCTGGATGAGGGCGACCTCCGCCGCGCCGGTGTCCTCGGCGTCCCGCAGCGCGGTGTAGCCGTCCTGGTGGCGGCGGGCGCCGCGGGCCTCGGGCGAGCCCTCGCCGACGAACACAAAGTCGAGCTTCACGTTCGCGCGCACGGCGGCCGCGGTCCGGTCGCCCTTGAGCCGCGCGACCGACTGGCGGAGCAGCTGGCAGTACAGCTCGAAGCCCACGCCGACGATGTGCCCGCTCTGCTGTGCGCCGAGGAGGTTGCCGGCCCCGCGCAGTTCGAGGTCGCGCATCGCGATGCGGAAACCGGCGCCGAGCTGGTTGTGCTGGCGCATCGCCGTGAGGCGCTGCCGGGCGATCTCCAGCAGCCGCGTGTGCCGGTGCAGCAGGAGGTACGCGTAGGCCTGGTGCCGGAACCGGCCGACCCGCCCGCGCAGCTGGTAGAGTTGCGAAAGCCCGAAGCGGTCCGCGCCCTCGATGATGATCGTGTTGCTGTTCGGGATATCCAGCCCGCTCTCGATGATGGTCGTCGCCAGCAGCACCTGGTGCCGGCCGGCGACGAACTCCGTCATCACCCGCTCCAGCTCCGCCGCCTCCATCTGCCCGTGGCCCACGCCGATCGCCACGCCCGGCAGCAGCTGCCGCAGCCGCGCCGCGACCAGTTCGATCGTCTGCACGCGGTTGTGCAGATAGAAAACCTGGCCCCCGCGCCGCAGCTCGAACTGGATCGCGTCGACCACGACCTGTTCATCGTAGGTCTTCACGATGGTCTGGATCGGATGCCGGTTGACCGGCGGCGTCTCGATCACGCTGAGGTCCCGCGCGCCCGTCAGCGCCATGTAGAGGGTGCGCGGGATCGGGGTCGCGCTCATCGAGAGGACGTCGACCGTGGCGCGCAGGCCCTTGAGAGCCTCCTTGTGCTTCACGCCGAAGCGCTGCTCCTCGTCGACCACGACCAGACCCAGCGCGCGGAACACGACGTCCCCCTGAAGCAGACGGTGGGTGCCGATCAGGATGTCCACCTGGCCGGCGGCGGTGGCCGCGAGGACCTGCCGCGTCTCCGCCCGCGAGCGGAAGCGGCTGAGCATCTCGACCGCCACCGGGTAGCCGGCCATCCGCTCGCGGAAGGTGTTGAGGTGCTGCTGGGCGAGGACCGTGGTCGGCACCAGCAGTGCAACCTGCCGGCCGGCCTGCACCGCCTTGAACGCGGCGCGGATCGCGACCTCCGTCTTGCCGAAGCCGACGTCGCCGCAGATGAGCCGGTCCATCGGCCGCGCGCGCTCGAGGTCCGCCTTGGTCTCGCGGATCGCCCGCAGCTGGTCGGGGGTCTCCGCGTGGGGGAACGAGGCCTCGAATTCGCGCTGCCAGTCGTTGTCCGGCGGGCAGGCTTCGCCCGGCTGCGCCTCGCGCGCGGCCTGCAGGCGCAGCAGCTCGGCGGCCAGGTCGACCGTCGACCGCTCCGCCGCCTGCCGCGCCTTCTCCCAGCGGCCCGAACCGATCCGGCCCAGCTGCGGCCGCGTCTTGCTCAGGCCCACGTAGCGGCTGATCAGGTGCGACTCGGTGAGGGGCACGTGCAGCGTCACCTGGTCGTCGAACTCGAGGGAGATCACCTCGCGCTGGCCCTGCGCGGTGTCGAGCCGGGTGATGCCCCGGAAGTGGGCGATGCCGTGCTGCAGGTGCACGACGAAGTCGCCCTCCACGAGCTCCGCGAAGTCGAGCAGCTGGTCCACCTGCGCCCGGTGCGCCACGGCCCGCCCCGGCCCCGCGGCGCGGCGCGGCCGCCGCCGGCCGAAGAGTTCCGTCTCGGTGACCACTACGAGGTCCCGGGCCGCCGCCTCCTCCGCCCCGCCCCGCCGTCGGCGTCCGGTGGCTTCCGCCGGCAGGGCCAGCCCGGCGTCCGGCCGGGCGGTGATCCGGAACCCCTCGTTCAAGGCGCCCCGCCACCAGCGGGGCCGCAGCTCCTTCCAGCCCGGCGCCGCGGCCAGCAGTTCCCGCGCGCGCTGCTCCTCGCCCTCCTTGGACATGACCACGGCGACCTCGGCCCCCGCGCGGCCCCAGGTCGCGACCAGCGCCAGGAATTCCCCACGCGCCTCCTCCTCCGCGCTCAGCCGCTCCTGCGCGATCAGGCCCTCGCCGGGCGTGCGCCGGTGGTGCGAAAGGGCCTCCGTGTCCCACGTCACCTCCTCCGCCGCCCCGCCCAGCAGGCGGCTCGCCTCGTCGAGGTCCCCGAGGCCGTTCACCCCGGCGCACTGGGCGGCCAGCGCCGCGAGCGGGTCGGTGGCCCCGGCCGGCAGCAGCGCGGCCAGCTCGGCCTCCAGCGTCGCGGGCTCCACCAGCATGAGGCGCGCGGTCGCGGGCAGGTAGCCGGCCAACCCGGTCACCGACGTCGCGAGGCGCACCCGCGGCGAGGCCGGCACCGTCACGCTCTCGACGGCATCCCCCGAGCGCTGGGTCACCGGATCAAAGCGGCGGATCGACTCGATCTCGTCCCCGAAGAAGTCCACGCGCAGGGGCGCGGAGGCGGTGACGGGGTAGATGTCGACCAGGCCGCCGCGGACCGCGTAGTGCCCGGGGGCCTCGCAGACGGCCTCGCAGTCGTAGTCGAGCCGGCGCAGTTCCTCGAGCAGCGCCTGGAAGGGCAGGGTGGCGCCGCGGGTCAGCGTGAGTTCCTGTCGGGCGAAGGCCTCGAGCGCCGGCACGGGCTGCAGCAGGGCCGCGGGGGTCGTCGTGACCACGAGGGTGTCGGGCGTGGCGGTGAGCCCCCGGATCGCGCGGAGGCGCGAGAGCACGGCGAGGCGGTCGCTGGACGCGGCGAAGGCCTCGCGCATCTCCGCGGTCTCCGGCACCGTTTCGGGGAACACCAGGGCGGCGAGTGGCGCGGCGGCGCCGAGGGCGCGGTGGAAGAAGGCGGTGTCCTCCGCGAGCAGCTCGGCCTCGCGCAGGGTGGGGGTGACGACCAGCCAGACGGGCGCGCGTTCGCGTTGCGTGAGCGCGGCGAGCACGGCGCCGCGGGCGGGGGGGCAGACGCCGGTGACGCGGCGGACGGGCGGTGGTTCGGCCATCGGGTGGCGGCGGGAGCCCTCAGGTGGCCGCGAGGGCGGCGCGGGCGGCGGCCTTTTCGGCGGCCTGTTTGGAGGAGCCGCGGCCGGTGCCGAGCGGCTGGTCCCGGAGGTAGACGGTCACGGTGAACGTGCGCGCGTGGTCGGGCCCCTCGGTCGCCACCACCGCGTAGCGGAGGGCGTCGTTGCCGTGCACCGGCTGGATGCGTTCCTGCAGGCGGCCCTTGGCGTTTTCGGCCTCGTCGGCGGCGAGGCGCGGGCCGAGCGGGCCGTAGAGGCCGTGGACGGCGCGGCGGGCGCCGTCGAGGCCGGCCTCGAGGAACACGGCGCCGAGCAGGGCCTCGAGGGCGTCGGCGAGGGCGGCCGGGCGCGTGCGGCCGCCGGCTGCCTCCTCGGAGGCGCTGAGCCGCAGCGCGGCGTCGACCCCGGCCTCGCGGGCGAGCCCGGCGAGGCAGGCGCCGTTCGCGAGGGTCGCGCGCCGGCGGCTGAGTTCGCCCTCGCGCTCCGCGGGGAAGGCCTGGAACAGGGCCTCGGTCAGGACCAGCTGCAGCACGGCGTCCCCGAGGAACTCGAGGCGCTGGTTGGTCTCGGGCGGGACCGGTTCCTGGCGGAGCGAAGGGTGGGTGAGCGCCTGCGCGAGGAGCGCGCGGTCGCGGAAGACGTGGCCGAGGCGGACCTCGGGCGGGGTGGCGGCGACGCTCATGAGCTGGCGCTCGCGTAGCGGCGGAGCCCGCGGTGGAAGACCACGATGGCCAGGCCGAGCCAGAGCGCGGCGAACCCGGCCAGCCCGAGCGCCCAGATGGGCTCGAAGCCGTGCAGGAGCACCCGCGCCGGGGCGTTGCTGACGACGACGACCGGCAGGAGCCACACGAAGATGACCTCGGCCGCGCCGCGGAACGCCTCGCGCGGCATCCGCGAGAATTCGATCAGGCTGAAGTAACCGCCCTCCACCCCCTGGGCGCTGGTCAGCCAGAAGACGCTGGCGGTGGAGAGCAGCAGCACGCTGTAGTGGATCACGAGGCCGCAGCCGACCAGCAGGGCGTAGAGGGCGAGCTGCCCCGGGCCGGGCCGGAGCCCGAGTTCCCCGGCGGCATAGATCACCAGCCCGAGCGCGATGACCGAGTTCGCCAGCCCGTCCGGGTCCAGCTTCCGCGTCGAGACCATGAACATCACGCTGCCGGGCTGGGCCAGGAAGAAGTCGAGGTGCCCGTTGCGGACGTTGCGCCCGAGGTCGTAGAGCCCGCTCCAGAAGAACCCCATCAGCAGGCGCTGGATCAGCAGCGAGGTGCCGAGGAGCAGCAGCATCTCGGCGCGGTTCCAGCCGGCGATCGAGTCGGTGTGCCGGTAGATGACCTCCACCAGCAGCAGGTTGACCCCCATCCAGAAGAGCTCGACCAGGGACCAGATGAGGACGTCGCCGCGGAACATCAGCGCCCGGGTGAGGGAGTAGCGCGCGCTGGCCGCCCAGACCCGCAGGTGTTGCGCGAGCGCGTTCATCCCCCGACGGCGGTGTGGCGCCGCAGCCCCCGGACCCACAGCGCGTGCGCCAGCAGCAGCAGCAGCACGACCCACCCGGCCTGGAGGGCCAGGCCCTCGGCCGTCTCGGCCGGACCGATGCGGCCGGTGAGGATCGCGGCCGGGAAATACATCTGGTAATAGAAGGGCAGGAAGCGGGCGGCCTCGTGCAGCGCGGGCGGGAGCAGGTCCAGCGGGAAGATCTGCCCGCCGAGGATGGCCTCCACCGCCATCGAGAGCACGACGAGGCCCTGGATCTCCAGGAACCAGAACGTCATCAGCCCGAAGCAGTAGGCGATGGTGAACTGGACCAGCGCGGAGAGCACCAGCGCCGGCACCGCCGCGGCGAGGCGCCAGGGCTCGCCGGGAAACACGAGCGTGTCGTGGATGAAGGGGTAGGCCGCGGCGAGCGGGAGCAAAATGAGCGCGCCGGAGACCAGCCGGGCGGCGGCGAAGATGCTCAGGCGGTAGAGGAAGTAGTTGATCGGCTTGAGCAGGAACTGGTTGATCAGGCCCATGCGGATCTCCTCGCTGATCTGGTAGTCCTCGTTGAAGGCGCTGATGAGGAACTGCAGGAACAGGATCGTGGTGAAGTAGGTGAGCGTCTGCCGCAGGTCGAAGCCGCCCACCTGGTCGCGTCCCGCGAAGGCCGCGCCCCAGAGGATGAAGACGGCGGCGAGGTGGAACAGGGAAAAGAATCCGCGCACGGCGAAGTTCCACCGGTACACGAGGCTGCCCTGCAGCCCGAGCAGGAAGGCCTGGCGGTACTTGCCGGCGGCGCGCAGCATCGCGGGCCTCAGGGCTGGAGGCCGAAACGCTTGACGACCTCGTCGGCGAGGCCCCGGTAGGCGGTCGAGCCCTGGCCCTGCGGGTCGTACGCGAGGATCGGCTTGCCGAAGCTCGGCGCCTCGCTGAGGCGGATGCTCCGCGGGATCAGCGTGTCGAACACCTTGCCCGGCAGGTGCTGGCGCACCTCGTCCACCACCTGCCGCGCCAGCTTGGTGCGGCCGTCGAACATCGTCATCACCACCCCGCCCAGCTCAAGGCGGTCGTTGACGTGCGCCGCTTTGAGCCGCTCGACGTTGCGGAGGATCTGGCCGAGGCCCTCGAGGGCCAGGTACTCGCACTGGAGCGTGATCAGCAGGTAATCGGCCGCGGCGAGGCTGTTCATCGACAGGAGGCCCAGCGCGGGCGGGCAGTCGATGAGGATCACGCGGTAGCCGTTCGAGTCGCGCACCGGGTCGAGCACGCGCCGCAGCCGCGCGAGGTAGTCCTGGCCCTGCGCCAGTTCGATTTCCGCCGCGGCCAGGTCCTCCTCGCTGGGGATCAGGGCGAGACATTCGTGCGCCGTCGGCGTGATCATGTCGAAGGCGGAACCCTCGCCGTGCAGCGGTCCGTAGAGGCTGCGCCCCGCCTGCTTCTCCACGCCGACCGCGCTGGTCGCGTTCGCCTGCGGGTCCAGGTCCACGAGGAGGGTGTGGATCTTCCGCTCGGCCAGCGCCGCGGCGAGGTTGACCGCGGTGGTGGTCTTGCCGACGCCCCCCTTCTGGTTGGCGATGGAAAATACGACGGTGGGCATGGCTGTAACGGCCCTGATAGGCGTTGCCGCGCGCGGCCGCAAGCGCGGCCTCGCCGCTTCCCGCTCGCCCCCGTCCCGCCGCCGCGCTTTCCTCAGGGGATGGAAACGCCGCGGGTCGAGCCGGGGACGCCGGACGCTCCGGGGCCGCCACGGGAGCTCTCCGGCACGGTGACGTTGCCCGACAGCACCGCGCTGCTCGTGCGCCCGATCCGCCCCGAGGACGAGCCCCGGCTCGCGCGGTTCCACGCCGGGCTCTCCGACCGTACCGTCTACCAGCGTTACTTCCGGCCGATCCCCCTGGCGCAACGGGTGCGCCACGCTCGGCTCAGCCGCCTCTGCTTCGCCGATTTCCACACGGAGATCCCGCTCGTCGTCGTGCGCGGCGCCGGGAGCGCGGACGAGGAAATCCTGGCCGTGGGCCGCTTGCATCGTGACCCGGGCCGGCCCGAGGCCGAGTTCGCGCTGGTGGTCGCCGACGCGTGGCAGCGCCGCGGGGTCGGGGAACGGTTGCTCGCCCGGCTCGAGGCCGTCGCCCGCGCCCTGGGGTGCACGAGTCTCACCGGTACGGTGCTGGCGGAGAACCTCCCGATGCAGCGGCTCTGCCATCGGCTGGGCTTCACGCTGCACGCCGGCACCGGCGGCGAGGTCACCGCGGAGCGCACCCTCGTCCCGGGGGCGCCGCCGTGAGCCGCCGCGCGCTCAACCGTCCCCGAGGCGCGACCAGACGGCGGTCAGGCGTTCGCGCAGCAGGCGGGCGCTCGCCGGCGGCAGCACGGCGGGGGTGAGCGGGACGTTCTTGGTGTCCTCGCGGTCCAGCTGGCCGGGCAGCCGGCCGTACTTGTAATCGCGTTCGAGGCCGCCGTCGGGCGCGAGCCGGAGGCCGGGGAATTCCTTCCGGGGCACGGAGAGGTAGAACTGATCGCGCGCGATCACCGGGCGCTCGCCGGCCCCGAGCCGCAGCCGGGCGCGGGCGAGTTCGCGGAACAGCTCCCGCGCGGTGAGGGTGGCGGGATCGACGAAGTTGGGCCGGGGCGAGACGACGTCGCGCCACGCCGGATCCGCCGCGAGTTCCGTGAAGGCCCGCTCGATCTCCGTCTTCGCGAGGGGATAGTGGGTGCAGCCGAGCACGACCGTCTCGAGCGGCCGGCCGGGGCGCAGTTCACGGTAGGCCTCCGCCAGCGCGCGCACCTCGCGCCGCGCGTAGACGGCCACCGGTTCGGTGAAGGCCGCGTCGCCCTCGATCGCCCCCGCGAGCGTGGCGCTGCCCTGCTGCGCGATGGGCGGCGGCCCGAAACCGGCGCGGCCGAGCGTGGCACCGATGGTGCGCGGATAGACGCCGCTCGCGCAGGTTCCGACCGTCGCCATCACGCCGATGCCGCCGGCCGGATTGGTCTCCAGCACGCCACGGGCTCCCGCCTCCACTACGCCGACCACGATCACGGGGATGCCCCACGCCGCGACCGCCGCGCGGATGTCCTCCAGGCCGTAGGCGGTGGCGGTGTTGCAGGCGATGACGATCGCCTTGACCGGCGGCTTCGTGAAGTGGGGCGCATCGCCCGCCGCGGGCCAGGCGCGGCGGCCGAGGAGGAAGATCGTGTCCTTGAGGATGAGCTCGCGCAGGTAATCCGTGCGGCCCGCGGCCCCGTAGTTGCCGTACGGCATGTTCGCCTGGTCGCCGAAGTAGATGAAGCGCTCCGCCGCGAAGTCCGGCACGCCGTCCGGTCCGGGGGCGAGGGTCTGGTTGTGGCAGGCGTCGAGGGTCAGGATGGCCTCGAGCACGGTCAGGCCGCCAATCCCGGAGTCGAAGACGCCGATCGGCAGGTGCCGCACCGCGGCCGGATCGCGCCATGCGCCGGCGTCGAAGGTGAAGGCGGCGCGTCCGTCGCCCTGGGCCCGACGGACGAGGGCGCTGATCTCCGGATCCGCCGCGGGTGCGGCGAGGGGGAGCACGAGGGCGAGGAGCAGGAGCGGGAGCGGGCGCATCGGGGAGCGGAGGTTAGGGTGCCGCCGGATGGGCGGGCAAGCGGGGGCGAAAAAAAAGCCCCCCGCGCGGGCGGGGGGCGGAGACCTTACTTCTTGGCCGGGGCCGGCGCGGCGGGGGCGGCGGCGGGCGGCGACTTGATGTCGAGCAGTTCGACGTCGAAGACGAGGGTCGAGCTCGGCGGGATGCCGGGGCGGCCGTCGTCCCCGTAGCCGAGCTGCGGGGGCACGTGGAGGCGGATCTTGCCGCCCTTGTTCATCTTCTGGATGCCCTCGGTCCAGCCGGGGATGACCTGGTCGAGGGGGAACTCGGCCGGTTCGCCGCGCTTGATCGAGCTGTCGAATTCGGTGCCGTCGATCAGCTTCCCCACGTAGTGGACGCGCACGGTGTCGGTGGCCTTCGGGGCGGGGCCGGGGCCGGCCTGGGTGATCTCGTAGCGGAGGCCGCTGGGCAGCTCCACGACGGCCTTGTTCTCGCGCAGCTTGGTGAAGTACGCCTCGTTCACGGCCGAATTCTTCGTCTTCAGCTTCGCGGTATAGGCGTTCTGCTTCTTCTGCATGAAGTCGTCCATCAGGGGCCCGATCTTCTCCAGTTCGTAGGGGGAGTCCTTGCCGGCGGCGGCCGAGCGGAAACCCTTGATCAGCGTCTCCAGCTCCTCGCTCGAGAACTCAAGCTCGCCGAGGCCGACGCGCTTGCCGATGAACCAGCCGAATTCCTCAAGGATCTGGGCGTCGGTGAAGGCGGGCTTGGCGGCGGCGGCCGGGGCGGCGGCCCCGGGCAGGGTGACCTTGGCCTCCTGCGCGGCGAGGGAGCCGGCCCCGAGCAGGGCCAGGCTGAGAAGGGGGAGGGACGGGAACTTCATGGTTCGAGGTGGGTGGGAGGAGGCGCGGGCCCGCAGAAAGGGCCGCGAAGTCGGGAAGGCGTGCCAGCCGCCCCCGGTGAACGCAATCCCGTTCTCCCCGCTTGTCCCGGCGCGCGGTCGTGCCTACCCTCGCCGGAGTTCCCCGATGCATCCTGCGCAATTCTGGACGAGTCCCGACGGCCAAATCCTCACGGTCAGGAACAAGGACGAGCGGGCGGTCCGCCTCACGCTGGCCTTCTGGCCGCGCCATCCCGCCGAACTGGAGGCCCTGCGCCCGCTCCTGCCGCGCCTGCGCTTCTCCCTCCGCAGCTCGCTCGCCCGCATCGGGCTGGAGGTGACCCTCACCGGCCCCCTCCGCATCGAGGGGGGGCGCCTCGAGCTCGACGCCGAGGCTTTTCTTTACGACCCCAGCTTCCCCCACGCGGCGTACTGGAAGAAGCTCCTGCGCGTCGGCGCGCCCGCCGGCCGGCTCTACCACGCGCCGGCCGAGGCCAAGCTCACCACCGCGGAGATCTGGGACGCGCTGAAGGCGAACCAGCTCAAGCTGCCCAACACCATCAGCATCGACTCCGAGGGCCGGGTCTACCTCACCCCGCACCACGTCGTCTACACCCTCAGCCCCAAGCTGCAGCGGGACGACCTCGAGCGCGTCGTGTCCGGTGTGCTGGGCCGGGGCTTCCTCGACCGCGTGCAGGTGCGCCGCGAGGCCGCCCCGCTGACCATCGCCCCCCGCGCGGGCGTTCTCACCAGCTGCTCGATGTACCTGAAGGAGCACTACGTCGTGCTCAACCAGGGCGCGGGGAACTTCGGCATCCACACCAGCGCCGTCCTGCTCGACCCGGTGAAGACCTTCGGGACCAACGTGATGCTCGAGATCTACAACCCGGGCGCGCAGCCCGTGGTGAACCCGCTCGTCTCCGTGGAGGTGTTCCGCGCGCCCCAGGTGGAGGATCCGGAGGTGCGAACCCTCGCCCGCAAGCGCACCCGGCTGCTCGCGACCGCGGCCGGTCTGTTCAAGGCGATGGATGACTGCCCCGCCTGCGTGGCCGAGGAGGCGCGCCCCCGCACCCGGCTGTCCGTGCGCGGCCAGTCCGGGGCGGTCGACAACCGCGCGCTGCTGGTGCGCGCCGGTGCGGATGTCCGCCGGCTGCTGGAGTCGAAACGGAGCTCTCTCGGCCACCGCACGATGATCCAGGCCCTCGACGCGGCGGAGCCCGGCGCCGACACGCTGGTCACGGAATATTTCCCGGGCCTGATGGAGCAGGTGGAGCTCTTTGCCCGCCTCCCCGAGCTGGGCCTGCGGCGCATCGTCTTCCGCCAGGCTTCGCGCACCCACGGCTACTTCTTCTCCAGCCACGCCCACGGGCGGCTCGACACCCTCCGGTCGCTGGGCATCGACACCTACTGGTACGACGAGACCACGCGCGACCTGTACGTCCATACCTACAAGCGGGAGCGCGGCTTCTTCGTGCGCGAGGAGATCGCCCGCCGCTTCAACGAGTCC
The DNA here is from genome assembly GCA_027485815.1 of Opitutaceae bacterium. Classification (GTDB taxonomy): domain Bacteria; phylum Verrucomicrobiota; class Verrucomicrobiia; order Opitutales; family Opitutaceae; genus ER46. The sequence continues at coordinate 6,493 of JAIXQE010000096.1, read as the reverse complement.
ACCATCCTCGCGTTCTACGGCTCCGCGGTGAACCTCGACCCCGTCGACGCCGGCCGCATCTCCGCCCTGGTGGACAAGGTGACCGGCTTCATCGGCCACAACCTCGGCGTGCTCACGGGCGGCGGCGGGGGCGTGATGCGCCTCGCCACCGAGCAGGCGCGGGCCAAGGGCGCCCTGACCGGCGCGTGCTTCCTGCAGCTCGAGGCGCAGCCCCCGGAGCTCGGCGTCGATTTCTTCAACACGTTCCAGGAGGACTCTCGCCACTTCCGGCAAAAGTGGTTCGAGGCGGCGGATTTCTGCGTCTTCAACGTCGGCGGCGTCGGCACCCTCGAGGAGGTGGGCATCGAGCTTTGCAACCTCAAGCTCGGCATCCGCCCGCGCGTGCCCTACGTCTTCTTCAACGCCGAGTTCTGGGAGGACCTGCGCCGCCAGCTGCGCGTGATGATCAAGCAGGGCCGCGCGCCGGCGTGGATGACCGACTACATCCTGTTCACCGACGATCCCGACGAGGTGGTGGCCTTTTACCGCCGCAAGCTGCAGGTGCTCTGACGCCGCGCCAAATTGGGGGTTGCGCCACCCCGCCCCCTGCGCATCGTCCGCCTCGGCCAGGTGCCATGCATGGGCAGGCGCGTGAACTCCGCCAGGACCGGAAGGTAGCAACGGTGACGACGTTCTCCCAGTGCCGTGGAGTGCCTGGCCACTTTTTTTGTCCGCCGCCGGGCCGCGGGACCGGGCGTGACGCTTTCGACTCGCGCCGCGCCGCCCGCCCCGCTCAACCTCCCCGCGCTTGTCCTCCGCCTACCAGGTCATCGCCCGCAAGTGGCGCCCCCGCACGTTCGCCGACGTCGTCGGGCAGGACCACGTGGTGCGCACGCTCCGCAACGCGATCTCCCGCCAGCGCATCGCCCATGCCTACCTGTTCGTGGGGCCCCGCGGCACCGGCAAGACCTCGACTGCCCGCATCTTCGCCAAGGCCCTCAACTGCACCGGCGGCCCGAATGCCGACTTCGACCCGGCTGATCCCGCCTGCATCGCCATCGCCGAGGGCTCCCACCTCGACGTGATCGAGATCGACGGCGCCTCCAACAACGGCGTCGACCAGGTCCGTGACCTCCGCGAGACCGTCCGCTACGCCCCCGCCCAGGGCCGCTTCAAGGTCTACATCATCGACGAGGTCCATATGCTCTCCGCGGCGGCGTTCAACGCGCTGCTGAAGACCCTCGAGGAGCCGCCGGCCCACGTGAAGTTCATCTTCGCGACCACCGACCCGCAGAAGGTGCTGCCGACCATCGTCTCGCGCTGCCAGCGCTTCGACCTCAAGCCGATCCCGGACGAACTCATCGTCACCCGGCTCCAGCTCATCGCCACCGCCGAGGGCATCCAGGCCGATCCCGCCGCACTGGCGTGCATCGCCCGGCTTGCCGACGGCGGGATGCGCGACGCGCAGTCGATCCTCGACCAGATGATCTCGTTCTGCGGGACCACCGTCACCGAGCCGGACGTGCTCGAGGTCTACGGCCTCGTCTCCGCCGCGCAGGTGGCGGAGCTCGCCGCCGCGGTGGCGCTCGGCGACCAGCGCCGAATCGTCGCGCTGGTCGACGCCTGCGACGCCGCGGGCCGGGATCTGGTGCGCCTCCTCACCGACCTGCAGGCCGTGTTCCGGACCGCCCTGCTCGACGCGATCGCGCGCGGCGGACGCAGCGACCAGCTCGGCGGCGTCGCGTTGACGACCGAGCAGCTGACACGGCTGCTGGACGCCCTCCGCGAGGGCGAGGGCGGGGTGAAGCTCGGCCTGGCCGAGAAGATCAATTTCGAGGTGACGCTCCTCCGCGCGGTGGAGGCGAGCCGCGCGCGCGCGATCGACAGCCTGCTCAAGGAGCTGACGGCCCTGGCCGAGGAGGCCCCGGGCGCGGACGAAAAAAAAAAGGCCTGATTGACCGGCTCGAGGCCCGCCTGGCCTCCGCTTCCGCCGCGCCGCCGCCTCCCGTCTCCCCGCCGGAGATTCCCGTCCCGGCGACTGCCGCGGCCGTGTCTGCGCCGCCGCGCGCTGCCGAGCCACCGCCAGTGGAGGTTCCTGCGCCCGCGGAGGCCGGTTCGTCCGTTGAGCCCGAGGCGGCCTGGCCGGACGAATCGGCGGAGGCGCAGTTCCTCGCGGAGGCGCGCGAGCGGGGCGAGCCGGTGACTTCGGCGCCGACCCCGACGGCGGAACCCGAGGTGCCGGAACCCGATCCGGCCGGGCCCGCGCCCGAACTGGACGCGTTGGTGGCCCGCCTGCCCCCGGCGGTGCGGGAGACGCTGGACGAGCTGTTCCGCGCGCGGTTCGTGCGCGTCACCCGGTTGCCCCGGAAGACCCTCACGGCCGCCAAGGGCTGAGGGTCTCGGCGGAGCGCCCGGCGGGGCTTGAACCGAGGCCTTCTACGTCAGACGGCGTGGAGGGCGCGTTTGTCCACCGCGAGGGCGGCCTCCTTGACCGCCTCGCTCAGGGTTGGATGCGCGTGGATGGTGCGGGCCAGGTCCTCGGCGCTGCCGCCGTACTCCAGGTGGGTCACGACTTCACTGATCAGTTCGCCGGCGTTGGGGCCGAGGATCTGGGCGCCCAGCAGGCGGTCGGTGGCGGCGTCGGCGACCAGCTTGACGAAGCCCTCGGCGGAGCCGGCGGCGAGGGCGCGGCCGTTCGCGGCGAAGTTGAAGCGGCCGATGCGCACCGCGCGGCCGGCGGCCTGGGCGGCCTCCTCACCGAGGCCCACGGAGGCGACCTCCGGATGCGTGTAGATGATGGCGGGTACGAGGTCCCAGTTCACGTGGCCGGCGCGCCCGGCGATCCATTCCGCCACGGCCACGCCGTCCTCCTCGGCCTTGTGCGCCAGCATCGGACCGGCCACGACATCGCCGATCGCCCAGACGCCCTCCGCGCTCGTGCGCAGGTGGCCGTCGACCCGGATGCGCCGCCGCTCGTCGAGCGCCACGCCCGCTTGCTCAAGGCCGAGGCCGTCGGTGTAGGGGCGGCGACCGACGGCGACCAGCACGCGGTCCGCCGGGAATTCCAGCGTCTGGCCGCCACGTTCGGCGGTGAGCACGGCGGGGGCGCCGGGACGCAGGCCGGTGACCTTGGCGCCGACCTCGATCCGCAGGCCCTGCTTCTGCAGCGTGCGGGTGAACGCGCGGACGACGTCTTCATCGAACGAGGCGGCGATCCGCGGCAGCGACTCGACCACCGTGACCTCGCTGCCGAGCCGGGCCCAGACCGAGCCGAGCTCGAGGCCGATCGCGCCGCCACCCACGACGACCAGCTTGCCGGGCACCTCGGGCAGGGCAATCGCATGGTCGCTGGAGATGACCGTCCGGCCGTCGAAGCGCAGGAACGGCAGCTCCACGGGTGCGGAGCCCGTCGCGATCACCACGTGCGGGGCCTCCAGGTCCCGCTTGGCCCCGTCCGCGCCGGTGACGGCGAGCGTCCGCGGGCCGGTGAAGGCGGCCTGCCCGGTGATCACCGTGACGCCCCGGGCCTTGGCGAGCTGGGCGACGCCACCGACGAGGCGGGAAACGATGTCGTCCTTGCGCCGCAGGAGGGCGGGCAGGTCGAGGCTCACCTCGCCGAGGCGGATGCCGTGCGCCGCGGCGTCGTGCCGGGCCCACGCGAAGTGTTCGCTGGAATGGAGGAGGGCCTTGGACGGGATGCAGCCCACGTTCAGGCACGTCCCGCCGAGGGCGGGTCGTTTCTCCACCAGGGCGACCTTGAGGCCGAGCTGGGCCGCGCGGAAGGCGCAGACGTAGCCGCCGGGTCCGGCGCCGATCACGATCAGGTCGAAGCGGGTCATCGCGGGGGGGCGGTTCAAAGTCCGATCAGGACGCGGGCGGGGTCCTCGATTGCCTGCTTCACCTTGACGAGGAAGGTCACGGCCTCGCGGCCGTCGATCAGGCGGTGGTCGTAGCTGAGCGCGAGGTACATCATCGGCCGGATGACGACCTGCCCGTTGACCGCGACGGGCCGCTCGTTGATGGCGTGGAGCCCGAGGATGGCGCTTTGCGGCGGGTTGATGATGGGCGTCGAGAGCATCGAGCCGAAGACGCCGCCGTTGGTGATCGTGAACACGCCGCCCTCGAGGTCCGCGAGGGTGATGCGGCCTTCGCGCGCGCGCTTGGCCGCGTCGGCGATCGCCTTCTCGACCTCCGCCAGACCGAGCTGGTCGCAGCCGCGGACCACCGGCACCATCAGGCCGCGGTCGGTGGAGACCGCGACGCCGACGTCGTAGTAGTGGTTCTCGACCAGCGTGTCCCCGTCGAGCTGGGCGTTCACCGCGGGCACCTCGCGGAGGGCGTGGACGACGGCCTTCGTGAAGAAGGACATGAAGCCCAGCTTGAAGCCGTGGCGCTTGACGAACTCGTCCTGGTACCGGGCGCGCAGGGCCATCACCGCGGACATGTCGACCTCGTTGAACGTGGTCAGCATCGCGGCCTGGTGCTGGGCGGAGACCAGCCGCTGCGCGAGGCGCGCGCGCAGGGGGGAGAGCTTGCGGCGCGTCTGGCGGGCGGCGGGCGCGGCGGCGGCGGCGGGCGCCGGAACGGCGGGAGCGACAGCCGGCGTGGGTGCGGGCGTGGCCGGTGTTGCGGGGGTGGCGGCCGCGGCGGCGAGGAGGTCGCCCTTGGTGACGCGCCCGCCCTTGCCGGTGCCGCTGACCTTCGCGGGGTCGAGGCCGGTCTCGGCGGCCACGCGCCGGACGGCGGGAGAAACGGGCGCGGGCGCCGCGGCGGCGGGCGCGGGGGCGGCCGGAGCCGCCGCGGGGGTTTCGGCGGTGGCGCCGACCTCGATCGTGGCGACGACCTGGCCGATCCGGACCTCCTCGCCGGCCTTGACCGCGAGGCGGATCACCCCGGCGGCCTCCGCGGTGCCTTCCGAGGTGATCTTGTCGGTCTCCAGTTCAAACAGGGGCTGGTCCCGGCGCACGGTGGCGCCCTCCGCGACGTGCCACTTGGCGAGGACGCCGGAGGTGATGGACTCGCCCATGGGCGGGATCTTGACGGGTACGGTGGTCATCGGGGGGAAGGGGGCTCAGATCGTGAAGGCCTGCTGGAGGAAGGCGGCGAGTTCGAGGCGGTGCAACGCGAGGGTGCCGACGGCGGGGGAGGCGGAGGCGTCGCGGCCGGCGTAGAGCGCCTTGCGGCCGAAGATCGCCTCCAGCTGCGGTGCGATCCAGGTCCAGGCGCCCATGTTTTCCGATTCCTCCTGGGCCCAGACGAGCCGGGCGGAGCCGTACTTGCGGGCGATGGCCTCGAGTTGCTGCCGGTGGAGCGGGTAGAGCTGCTCCAGCCGCACCAGCGCGGTGTTGGCGTGGCCGTGCTTGTTCCGGTATTCCGCGAGGTCGTAGTAGACCTTGCCCGAGCAGAGGATCAGCCGTTGGGCCGCGGCGGTGGCGCCGGGGTGGAGCGGATCGTCGAGGATCTCCTGGAACGTGCCGGTGGCCAATTCCTCGAGGCGGGACGTGGCGGCGGGGTGCCGCAGAAGGGATTTCGGCGACATCACCACCAGGGGCTTCTTGACGTCGCGCTTCACCTGGCGGCGGAGGGCGTGGAAGAAGTTCGCGGGGGTGGTGATGTTGGCGACCTGGATGTTGTCCTCGGCGCAGAGCTGGAGGAAGCGTTCGAGGCGGGCGGAGGAGTGCTCGGGGCCCTGGCCCTCGTAACCGTGGGGCAGCAGCAGCACGATGCCGCTGGTGCGGTACCACTTCGATTCGCCGGCGGCGAGGAACTGGTCGATGACCACCTGGGCGCCGTTGGCGAAGTCGCCGAACTGGGCCTCCCAGATACACAGCATCTGGGGGTAGTCGAGCGAGTAGCCGTAGTCGAAACCCAATACGGCGGCCTCGGAAAGGTGGGAGTTGTAAACGCAGAAGCGCGCCTGTTGCTCGGTGAGGTTGAGCAGGGGAACGTATTTCTCGCGTGTCTCGGTATCGTAGAGGACGGCGTGGCGGTGGCTGAAGGTGCCGCGTTCGCAATCCTGACCGGAGAGGCGGACGGGGGTGCCCTCGACGAGGAGGGTGCCGAAAGCGAGGGTTTCGCCCATGCCCCAGTCGACGGGGCCTCCGGTAAGTACGGCGGCGCGGGTTTCGAGCAGTCGCTTGATTTTGGGGTTGGCGGTGAAGTTGTCAGGCAGGCGGGTGAGGCCTTGTATGACGGTTTGGAGAACGTCCTTGCTGACGCCGGTGGGGAGTTCGGCGTGGGAGTATCCGGCCTGGAAGACGGCGGTGGAATCGCGGAAGGGGTTGCCCTTTTCGCCGGCGGAGCGGCGTTGGAGTTCGGCCTGTTTGGCCTTTTCCAGCGAGGAGTCCATGGCGGCGGAGTATTCGGCCTTGATGGCGTCGGAGTCGGCCTGGGTGTGGGTGCCGGCGGCGATGAGCTGGGCGGTGTAGAGAGCGGAAACCTGGGGATGGGCGGCCACCTTCTTGTAGAGGGTGGGCTGGGTGAAGGCGGGTTCGTCGGCCTCGTTGTGGCCGTG
>JAIXQE010000161.1 GCA_027485815.1 Opitutaceae bacterium | reverse complement strand
CGCTCTTCAACGGCCGCGACCTCACCGGCTGGGACGGCGAGCCCGGGCTCTGGCGCGTCGAGGACGGCGTGATCGTCGGCACGAGCGAGCCGGGCAAGCCGCGCACCAATTCCTTCCTCATCTGGCAGGGCACGGTCCGCGACTTCGAGCTGCGCGCCACGGTGAAGGTCGTCGGCGACAACAACTCGGGCGTGCAGTACCGCAGCCGCCGCCTGCCGGAGGTCACGCCCTGGACGATCGCCGGCTACCAGTGCGACGTGCACCCGGTGGACGTCCACACCGCGATGACCTATGAGGAACGCGGTCGCGGCATCTTCGGCTACAACGGGGTCGACGTCGTGATGGACCCCACGGGCCAGCGTTGGCAGGTGGGCGAGCGCCCGCGGGTGACGGCCGACCTGTCCCAATGGAACGAGTTCACCGTCATCGCCCGGGGCAACCGGCTCGAGCACCGCGTCAACGGCCGCACGACCTCGGTGTTCATCGACCACGATGAGAAGCACCGGGCGCTCGCGGGGTTGATCGCGATCCAGCTCCACGCCGGGACCCCGCATCGCACGTACGTGAAGCAGGTGCTGCTCAAGGAACTCGCACCCGAGCCGGCGACCCCCTTTGAAGCGGCCGCGTTGCCGGCGGGGGCGCGGAAGATCGACAAGCCGAAGGTCGTCAGCGCGCAGGGCCTCCGCCCGCCGGCGAAGAAGACGCCGCAGCCCTGAGCGTACGGAGGCCGCGCGTGCGGACCGGGCAAGCCGCCTCCCGGTCCGCGGCGCCGGCCCGAATCAGGGCAGTTCGTACAGCTCGATCAGCGCCGTCCCGGTGCCGGAGCCGTCCGCCGCCGTGACCTGCGCGGTGTAGGCGCCGGGCGCCAGCGTGAGGATCACCGCCGCGTCGCGGCTGCCCGGGGGCAGGGCGAACGCCCCGGCGTCCCGCGCCGCGCCCGCCGTCACCGCCGCCTCGGCGGGCACGGTGGACCAGTTGTCGTTCTCGCCCAGGAGCTCCGCCTGCCGGAACACGCGCAGGCGCGGGTCGGCCAGCACGCCGGACACGCCGAACGCCGCCAACCCGGGCCCCACGCCGCGCACCAGCAGGCGCTTCGGCGCGTTGCCGGTGACCACGAAGCCGCCGATCAGGGCGCCCTCGCCGGCCGTGACCTCGCCCCGGGTCGAGATGTTGAGCAGCCGCTGGTATTCGGCCCCGGGGTTGGGGCTCGCATCGTAGATTTCCGCGAGGGCCACCCCCGCCGCGCCCCCGTCGGAAACGTGCGCGGTGTAGGCTCCGGGCTCGAGGTTCACCACCAGGGCCGCGTCGCGACTGCCGGGGGGCAGGCTGAACGCACCCACGCGCCCGAAGGCGGCGCCGGCCTCCGCGCTCCAGTCGTCATTCTCCGCGACGAGCGTGGCCCCGCGGTAGACCCGGAGCCGGGGGTTGGCCAAGGCGCCGGAGACGCCGAAGCCGGTGAGCGCCGGACCGACGCCGCGGATCAGCAGCTGCTTCGACCGCTCGCCGCCGATCACGAATCCGGTGATGAGCACACCGTCGGCGCCGCTGATTCGCACGCGCGAGGACAGGTTCACGAGGCGGTCGGTCCGGGCCGTGGTGGTGAGCAGGCCGGCGAAGGGGGTCGTCTGCCCCGCGACGTTGATCGCGCCCGCGACGGTCGTCGTGGGCGCGTCCACCGTGCCGCGGATCGTGGCCGCGCCCGCGGCGGTCGCCGCCTGCAGGTTGAAGGTGCCGTCGGCGCCGAGCGTGGTCAGGCCGCCGGCGGTCACCGCCGGGGTGGCCGCGAGCACCAGCACCTGGTTGTTGCTGCCGACCACCGAGTAGGTCGCCCCCGCGGTGCCCGCGAGCGTGCTCGAGCGGTAGAAGCCGGCGGCGTCGGCGGAGGGGCCGGTGACCGGCAGCACGGGCGCGTCGAAGCTCAGGCCGCCCGGCTCGATGGTGCCCGTGAGGCGCCCGCCGACCAGGGTGCCGCGGATGCGGACGGTGACCGGCGCGCCCGCGGTGGCCGGCAGGCCCTCGCGGCCCGCCGCCGGCAGGTCCGCCGTGAAGCTGTCCTCGAACGAGCCATCGGCGTTCAGCTGGAAGTCCGTCGCGCGGTTGAGGCCCAGGCCAGGCACCACCAGCAGCAGTGAGCCGCGATTCGTGCCCGGCGGCAGGGTTGCCCCGATCTCGCCGACGCGCGGTCCGGACGCGCCGGGGTTGGCGGAGGCCACTTGCCCGAGGAAGACATTCACGCGTGCCGCCGAGACCGCGAAGGAGACCGTCACGTCGGGCGCGGGGTCGTACCGCGAATCGCCCGCCTGCGCCGCCCGGACGGACACGCGGCCGGCATCCCCGCGGAGGGTCAACCGGTTGCCCGCGAGCAGGGCGGGTCCGGACACCAGGGTGTACGTCACCGGGAGGCCCGACGAGGCGGTCGCGGCCAGCGTCACGGGCGGGTTGTTGGCCAACTGGTCCGCCGGCGCGGCGAAGGCGATGGTCTGGGCCAGCTTGCCCGCCACGGTGACTGATGCGGTGGCGCTGGCCTCCTCGTAATTGGCGTCCCCCGCCTGGCGGGCCGTGAGGACCGCGGTGCCCGGCGTCTGGAAGGTGAGCTGGCCCTGGTTGAGCGTCGCCGGGCCGCTGACGGCCAGCGTCACCGGCAGGCCGCTGCTCGCCGTCGCGGCGACCGCCACCGGGGCGGCGAGGGTCGCGCTGGCGGGCGCTGTGACCGTGAGGGTCTGCCGCGCCTTGGTGATCACCAGCGTCTCGGTGAGCTGACCGGTGTGGTTCGGGTCCGCGGCCGTGACGGTCACCGTGTAGCGACCGGCGTTGACCGGGGTGACCAGCGCCGGGCCGCCGCCGGCGGCGGCGTAGGCGATGCCGAACGGCACCTGCGGGAAGGCCGTGGCGGTCACGCGGCGGGCGGTCCCGTTGTACGCCTGCTCGAGGCCGGCGAGCGTGAACACGACCCAGCGGCGCGAGATGGTCGCGGTGAGCGCGGGCGGCGTGAGCGCGTAGCCGGCCGCGTCCGCCCCGCCGAGCGAGAGGCCGCTCACGGTGACCGGCTTGCCCTCGCCGGCGTTCGCGTCCGCGAAGGCGCCGGTGGCACCGGTGGTCACCAGCGTCACCGTCTCCCCCGGCAGCGCGCCCGTCAGCTGGGCGGTCGCGAAGCTGAGGGTGGCGACCGTGGAACCGTCGTAGATCTTGTCCAGCGCCCGCGCGTTGGCGACGGTCAGGGCCTTCGCGGTGATGTTCGCGGTGGTCGTGGGCTGGGTGAGGCTGTAGTTGCCGGCATCGCCGCCGGTGAGGCTCAGGCCGGCGAGGGTGACGGTCTTGCCGTTGCCGACCGCCTTGTCGGCGAAGGTCGCGGTGGCGCCGGACGTGACGAGCGTCGCGGTGTCGCCGGAGATGACCCCGTTGAGGGCCGCGGCGCCGAAGGCGGGCGTGGCGGTGAGGGTGCCGTCGTAGGCCTTGTTTGCGGCGGTCACGCCCGTGACGGTCACGGTCTTCGCGGTGATGTTCGCGGTGGTGGTGCTGACCGAGGAGAGCGTGTAATTGGCCGCCTTCGTCCCGGTCAGCGTGGCCCCGGCGAGGGTGACGGTCTTGGCGGTGCCCTTTTCCTTCGTGGCGAAGGTGGCGGTGCCGCCGGTGAGCTGCACGTCGTCGGTGCCGACCACGCCGGTGAGGTTGCGGGCGGTGACCGTGGCGGCGAGGGTGCCGTCGTAGACCTTTTCGGCGGCGGTGAACGTGCCGGTGAGCGGCGCCGCGGTGATGGTGAGGACCCCGTCCGTCCCCGCGGTGAAGGTGTAGTTGTCGGCGGTGAGGGTCCCGACCGCGGCGGTGATGGCGTGCGTCGAGTTCGCGGCCGCCGCGGCGGTGGCGGTCACGGCGTAGGTGAGCGTCGGGGTGCCGCTCAGGGCGGCGGGCGCCAGGGCGCGCAGGCCGGCCTCGGTCTCGCCGCTGACGAAGCCGGTGAGGGTGTGGGTCGCCGTGGGGTTGCTGGCCCCGTAGGCCCGGTTCTTCGCGTCCGCGGTGACCGTGAGGGCGACCGGGGTGATGGTGACCGAGCCGGAGGCGCCGGTGAGCGTGTAGTTGCCGTCCGGATCGTTGCCGAGGGCGAGGGTGCCGGTGCCGGTCAGGGCGCGGCTGCCGGCGTTGCGGCTGGCGAGGACGCCGCTGCCGGAGGCGACGGAGACGAGGTCCGCGCCGACCGCGTTGGTCACGGAGAGGGCTGCGGCCGCCGCGCCCGTGGTCCCGTCGTACGCGCGCGTGCCGGCGAGGGTCACGGCGCGCGGGCCGACGGTCAGGGTCCCCTTCACGTAGGAAATCGAGTAATTGGCCGCGGCAAAGGTCCCGCCGGTGGCCGCGCTCGGGGTCAGGTCGTAGGGGCCCACCTTGTCGGTCGCGGCCGTCCCACCGGACGCGGACAGGGTCACCGAGCCGATGGTCTCGCCGTTGACGAGGCCGCTGCTCGTGAAGGCGGTCGCGGCGGCAGGGTAGGACTTCACGCCGCCGTAAACCTTGGTGTCGTTGTCCGCCGTGACGGTCAGGAGCGCGGGGGTGATGTTGGCCGTGAGGGCGCTGGCGACGCCGGTGTAGTTCTCCGCGTCGATGCCGCCCACGGTCAGGCCGCTCAGGTCCGCGGTCACGACGATCCCGTTGGCGACGCCCGCCGAGGCGAAGGTGCCCGCGGAGACGGTCCCGCCGATACTGACATCCTCACCCGCCGTAAGGTCCAGGGTCGGCGTGCCCGAGATGACGGCGGCCGTGGTGCCGGTGTAGGTCTTGTTCGCCGCGGTGAGGCCCTTGACGGTGAGCTTGCGCAGTCCGCCGAAGAAGGTTTCCGCCGCGAGGGTCTGCGCCGAGAAGCCGCCGGTGAAGGCGACGCCGTGCAAGGTGACGGCCGCGCCGCTCGTGCGCCAGGTCCAGTTCAGGCCGTCGTCGCTGGTGCGGATCCGCCCGCCGGCCCCGACGGTCACCACGCGGGTGGAACTCCAGACCATGCCCTCGATCCACGCCGGCGCGTTGCCGGCCACGGGCGTCGACCAGTTCACGCCGCCGTCGGTGCTGCGCAGGAACTTGCCGGTGCTGGAGATCACCTCGAACGCGGAGCCCGTCCAGACGATGCCGTCGAGCCGCTCCGCGGTGCCTGAGGTCCGGGCCACCCAGGTCGTGCCATCCGTGCTGGTCAGGATGCTGCCGCCCGCCCCGACCGCCGCGAATTGGGTCCCGTTGTGGGCCACCCCGCGCAGGGCGCCCGCCGGGGCCGCGAGGCTCGCCTGGGTCCACGTGGCGCCGTCCGGGCTGGTGAAGATCTGACCGGTGGTCTGCCCACCCACCGCGACGACCAGCGTGCTGCTCGCCGCCACGCCGCGCAGGCCCTCGGCAATCCCGCTGGTGACGGTGGTCCAGCTGACGCCGTCCGCGCTGGTCAGCACGGTCCCGGCCTGGCCCACCACGATGATCGTGGCACCCTTTACGGTGACCCCGCGAAGCCGGGCGGAGGTGCCGGACACCCGGCTCGTCCACGTGGCGCCGTCCGGGCTGGTCAGGATCGTCCCGTTTTGGCCCACGGCCACCATTTGGGGCTGAGCCTGCGTCACCGGGGTGGCGACAAGGGCGGCGAGGGTGCCGAGCAGGAGGCCGACGGCCCGGGCCCCGGGCAGGCAGCGCGCGGAAAGACGGAGCGCAGGAGGAAGGGTCGGGAGCATAGGAGGAATCGGGAGGCTCTAAGGAGTGGACGTACAGCAAGGTCTTAGCGTTTAAGGTGATCGTCGAGCGAGCCAGAAACGAGTCTGAGCGAGACCGTGCCGCCGGCATCTGCCCGCTTGCCTTCGGCTGGCGGATGCTGCCTCCTCGGCCCGCGGTGCGTCGCGCCGCGCCACCCCTATCCCCGCCGTGCAAACCCCGTCCGGCCTCCTCCGTCGCCTTGCGCGCGCCTGCGCGGGGCTCGCGCTGGCTGCGCCCGCCTTGGCCGCGGATCCGGCGGGCATCGAGTTTTTCGAGAAGCAGATCCGGCCGCTCCTCGCCTCCCGCTGCCTCGAGTGCCACGCCGCGGAACACAAGGTCAAGGCCGGCCTCCGCCTCGACTATCCGGCGGGCTGGCTGCTCGGGGGCGACTCCGGCCCGGCCGTGCTCCCGGGCCGCCCCGACGAGAGCCCCCTGATCAAGGCGATCCGTTACACCAAGCTGGAGTTCGAGGCGATGCCGCCCCGCTCCGCGCTCCCCCGCGAGGAGGTCGCCCTGCTCGAGGAATGGGTCCGCCGCGGCGCTCCCGCGCCGGACGAACCCGCCCCCGTCCCCGGCGCTGCCCCCGCGCGCCGCGCCCTCACGGTCGAGGAGGGCCGCCGCTTCTGGAGTTTCATCCCCCCGGCGCCCGCCGCCGTGCCCGCCCCCGACCGCGCGGGCTGGGCCCGCTCGGACCTCGACCGGTTCATCGCCGCCCGCTGGCCGGAGCAGGGCCTCACGCCGGCGCCCGACGCCGACCCCGCGGCCCTCCTGCGCCGCGCCTCCTTCGACCTCCTCGGCCTCCCGCCCACCCCGGAGCAGATCGCCGCCTTCACCCGCGACCCGAGCCCGGCCGCCTTCGCCCGGCAGGTCGACGCGATGCTCGCCGCCCCGCAGTTCGGGGAACGCTGGGGCCGGCGCTGGCTCGACGTCGCCCGCTTCGCCGAGTCCAGCGGCGGCGGCCGCACCCTCCTGTTCAAGGACGCCTGGCGCTATCGCGACTACGTGATCGACGCGGTCAACCGCGACCTGCCGTTCGACGCGTTCATCCGCGAGCAGCTCGCCGGCGACCTCCTCCCCGCGGCCGACCCCGCCGAGCGCGCGCGCCGCCTCACCGCCACCGCCTTCCTCACCCTCGGCCCCACCAATTACGAGGAACAGAACAAGGACCAGCTGCGGATGGACATCATCGACGAGCAGCTCGACACTCTCGGCAAGGCGTTCCTCGGGATGACCCTCAGCTGCGCCCGCTGCCACGACCACAAGTTCGACCCGGTCACCCTGCGCGACTACTACGGCCTCGCCGGGATCCTCCGCGGAACGCACACGCTGCATAACTACACCGACAACGTGGCCCGCTGGGTCGACGCGCCGCTG
>JAIXQE010000046.1 GCA_027485815.1 Opitutaceae bacterium | reverse complement strand
TGTGACCCCGAACACCGGGATCCTCGCGGACGCCGCCGACGCTCCCGCCCTCGCCAGCGCCTTGACCGCCTTTCTCGACCGCCATCCGCCCTTTTCTCGCCCCGCCATCGCCACCGCTGCCCAGGACTTGGCCTGGCCGCGGCAATGCGCCCGGATCCGCGCCCTCTACCCCTCCTCGCCCGCGACCGCCGACCTCCCCTCGCCCGTATGCGCCTGACCTACGCCCTCATCACGCCCGCCCGCAACGAGGAGCAGACCCTCGGCCAGACCATCGCCGCGGTCGCCGCCCAGACCGTGCCGCCGGCCCGGTGGGTCATTGTGGACGATGGCTCCACCGATCGCACCGCCGAGATCGCCGCCGCGGCCGCGGCCACCCACCCGTGGATCCGGTTGGTGCAGCGCCCGCCCCGCAAGGAGCGCCACTTCGCCGGCAAGGTCCACGCCGTGAACGCCGGCCTCGCCGCCTTGGCGGACCTGCCCTACGATCTGGTCGGAAACCTCGACGCAGATGTGTCCTTCGAACCGGACTACATGGCGTTCCTGCTGGCCCGCTTCACGGAGCAACCGCGGCTCGGGGTCGCCGGGACGCCGTTTACCCAGGACGGTTACGATTCCGTCAAGGACAGCTTCGAAGGCCCCAATTACGTCGCGGGTCCCTGCCAACTCTTCCGCCGCGCCTGCTTTGAGGAAATCGGCGGCTACGTCGCGAACCCGGCCGGCGGGGTGGATTGGATCGCCGTGATGACCGCCCGGATGCGGGGCTGGGAAGTGCGCGCGTTCCCGGAAAAGCGCTTCCATCACCACCGGACGATGGGCACCGCCGAGCGCGGCCCGGTCGCCGCCCAGTTCGCCTACGGCCAAAAGGATTATTACCTCGGAGGGTCCCCGGTGTGGCAACTGTTCCGGGTGGCCTTCCGCCTGCCGAAGAAGCCCTTCCTGTTCGGCGGACTGGCCCTGTTCGCGGGCTACAGCTGGGCCGCCCTCCGGCGTGTGCCGCGACCCGTGTCTCCCGAGCTGATGCGCTTCCACCGTGCCGATCAGATGCGCAAGCTCCGGCACATCCTCGGCAGTCTCGCCCGGGGAAAGCGCCCGGGCGCCTTCAATCCCCCCGCCTGAGGCTACGCATCGAAGCCCGGGAAACTACCCCCTCTTTTCTCAGCGCTTAAGCTCGCCCTCGAAAACCTGACTGACATTATGGACAGAAATTCCCTGACCGTTGCTTTCGTCGCTCTTCCAGACTCAGCTCCCGCCGTGGTTACCCCCGGCGCTTAACGCAGTCCCTGCGATCCCTCCCGTGGCTCCTGCGCCTGCCTCACCCCACTCCGCCCGCCTGCGGCCCGCTTTGGAGCGGTTCGTCGCCTGGTTCGACGGCTTCGGCGAAACCTCCCAGGACCATCAGGACTTTTTTGCCAGCGTCCCCGGGCGCGCCGCGAAGCGCCTGTATTACAAACAACCCCTGCTCGGGAAACTGGCTGTCCTCCCGATGGTCGGCTGCGAAGCTTTCTTGCCGTGGACCCGCCGTTTCTTCCACGCGCGGATGCGGCTGCCCATCGCTGACGCGCACTACGCGATGGGCTTCGCGCGGCTCTATGAGCTGACCGGCGAAGCGCGCCACCTGGATCGGGCGCGGCACTTCCTCGGCGTGCTCGAGGCCACGCGCTGTCCCGGTTACGAGCGGCACGGCTGGGGCTATCCCTTCGACTGGCAGACGCGCAACGGGGTGATCCCGCGCGGCACCCCGCTCATCACGACCACCCCTTACTGCTTCGAAGCCTTCGCGGACGTCCACCGCCTCGCGCCCGATCCGCGCTGGGCAGCCATCCTACGTTCCACGGCCGAGCACGTGCTGCGCGACTATCGGGATGTTCCCACCGGTCCCGACGCCGCCACCTGCACCTACACGCCGGACGGGGGCGAACGGGTGGTCAACGCCAGCGCCTACCGAGCCTTTACCCTTTACTACGCCGCGCAGGTGCTCGGGGACGAGCGTTACCGCGAGCCAGCGCGCCGGAACCTCAATTTCGTCCTGAGCTGCCAGCAGGCAGATGGGTCCTGGCCCTACGCGGTCGATGGCGTTCGCCCCTTCGTCGACCACTTCCACACCTGCTTCGTGATGAAGGCGCTCGCGAAGATCGAGGCCCTCACCGGACACGCCGGCTGCCGCGCCGCCCTCGATCGCGGGGTCGACTACTACGTGGAAAACCTCTTCGCCGCGGACGGCCTGCCCCGCCCCTTCGCCCGCGCCCCCCGCCTTACCCTTTACCGGCGCGAGCTGTACGATTGCGCCGAATGCCTGAATCTCGGCGCGCTGCTCCGCGGCCGCTACCCCGCACTGGATCAGGCCGTGGACCGCACCGTCGGCGAACTGCTCGATCACTGGCAACTCCCCGCCGGCTCGTTCCGGAGCCGACGCCTGCTCCTCGGCTGGGACAATGTGCCGATGCATCGTTGGGGCCAATCCGAAGTCTTCCGGAGCCTCGCGCTTTTCGCGTGACGGACGCCGCGGAAAGCAGCCTGAGCATCCTCCACGGGGGGGACCCCGACTTGGAGCTCCACGCCCTCGCCGGCTGGGCCCGCCATTGGGGCATCGGCGCCACCTTCGTCCGATCAGGCGACACCCAATCCCGTCTTGGCGGTTCCGTCCTGATCGATGCTTCTTCCGTGGCGGCCGCAGGCGGTCCGCCAGCGGACCTGGCTCGGCTGGCCCCGGGCGTTCCTTTCCCGCGAATGCTGATCCTGGTCCGCGACGCCCGCCCCGCCACGGTGGACTGGGTACGGACGGCCACCCAGGGAGCCATTCGCGGCATTGAGCACCGGGTTCACCGGGGCCCGATGCGCTTTCATTCCCTGCCCGTCGGCGCGGGGGCCGAAATCAATGAGGAGCCTTTCCCCCGGGACAGTGGCTTCGCGCTCTGTCTTCAGGGTGGTCCCAGCGTCACTCCTCTGCTGTCCGCACCCTCAGGAGCTTCCTGGCTGCGGCAGTCAGCCGGACCCGGCCAAGGTCTGGAGGTCTGGAGCGCGTTGCACTTTCTTCCGCCGGATCACGTCATCGGGAAGGAGCGGGAAATCGAGGGCCGGCTGGACACCATCCTGCCGCTGTTGGCCTTCCTCCGGCGGATGCACGGGAAGGCGTGCTGGCACAATGCGCACCGGCATCTGGGGATCGTCATCGATGACCCGCTGCTCGTGCCGAGGTACGGCTGCCTCGACTTTCCGGCCTTGCTCGCCAGCGCGCGGAGAGTGGGACTGCACGTCACCCTCGCCTTCATCCCGTGGAACGCTCCGCGCACCCGGGTCGAGGAAGCTGCGCCGTTCCGGGAACAGCCGGACATCTTCAGCCTCT
>JAIXQE010000174.1 GCA_027485815.1 Opitutaceae bacterium | reverse complement strand
TCCTCGCCCAGCGAATCTCGACCGTCGACGGCGTCTCGCAGGTGGGGGTGCTCGGGGCCCAGAAATACGCCGTGCGCGTGCGGCTGGACCCCCGGGCCCTCGCGGCGCGGGGCATCGGCCTCGACGAGGTGCGCTCGGCCCTGGACAACAACAACGTCAACCTGCCGGCCGGCACCCTCGACGGCGCGCACAAGTCGACAACGCTGCTCGCGACCGGGCAGCTGAAGAACGCCGAGGGATTCCGCCAGGTGATCGTGAGCTACCGCAACGGCGCCGCGGTGCGCCTCGGCGACGTGGCGCGGGTGGAGGACGGGGTGGAGAACGAGAAGTCCGCCAGCTGGTTCGACCAGCGCATGCGCGAGGACGGCACCGAGGATCCCGGCTTCGCCACCGGGGCGAACCCACGGCGGGCCATCCTGCTGTCCGTGCAACGCCAGCCGGGCACGAACACCATCGCGGTCGTCGACGGGATCAAGGCCCTGCTGCCCGCGTTCCAGGCGCAACTGCCGGACTCGATCAAGCTGGAGGTCTACCTCGACCGGTCGGAGGCGATCCGGGAGTCGGTGCACGACGTGAAGTTCACCCTGCTGCTGGCGATCCTCCTCGTGGTGCTGGTGATCTTCCTGTTCCTCCGGACCCTGTCGGCGACGATCATTCCGAGCATCGCGATGCCGATCGCCATCGTCGGCACGTTCGGGGTGATGTACTTCTGCGGCTTCAGCATCAACAACATCTCCCTGCTGGCCCTCACCCTCTCGGTGGGCTTCGTGGTGGACGACGCCATCGTGATGCTGGAGAACATCGTGCGCCACATCGAGGCGGGGGATCACCCGATGACCGCCGCCTTGAAGGGCTCCCGCGAGATCGGCTTCACCATCATCTCGATGACGATCTCGCTGGTGGCGGTGTTCATCCCGGTCCTCTTCATGGGCGGGATCCTCGGCCGCCTGCTGCACGAGTTCGCGGTGACGATCGGTGCCGCGATCCTCGTCTCCGGCGTGGTCTCGCTGACGCTCACGCCGATGCTCTGCAGCCGCTTCCTGCGGCCCCGGGCGCCCGACCACGCGCCGGGACGCTTCTACGTCGCGATGGAACGGGTCTTTGACGCCAGCGTCCGGCTTTACGAGCGCACCCTGCGTATCTCGCTCCGTTTCCGGGGCACCGTGCTCGCGGTGGCCGCGGCCACGGTCGGCCTGACCCTCTGGCTGCTGGTCATCGTGCCCAAGGGGTTCATCCCCACGGAAGACGGCGGCCGCCTGATGGTCTCGATCGAGGGCGCGCAAGACGCCTCCTTCGAGGCGATGCTGCGCAACCAGCGCGCGGTGATCGCCGCGGTGCGGCAGAACCCGCACGTCGACAACGTCTCGGCGTCGGTGGGCTCCTTCGGGCGTACCAGCTCGGGCGGCGGCAATACCGGCCGGATGTTCATCGGCCTCGTCGCACGCGACAAGCGCCCCCACGCCAGCGTGGTCGCGCAACAGCTCCGCGCGGAGACCGCCTCCATCCCGGGCGTGAAGGTGTTTCCCCAGGTGCCGCCCGCCATCCGGCTGCAAAGCCGGGGATCCTCCTCGGTCTACCAGTACACCCTTTACGGCAGCGACCTGCAGGAGCTTTACAAGATCACCCCGCCGATGCTCGACCGGGTGCGGGAGATCCCCGGTGTGATCGACGTCAATTCGGACCTCCAGATCACCAGCCCGCAGCTCATCATCGACATCGACCGGGACAAGACCTCGTCGCTCGGGCTGAACGCCCAGCAGGTCGAGGACACGCTCTACAGCGCCTTCGGCTCCCGTCAGGTCTCGACCATCTACACCTCGACGAACCAGTACGCGGTGATCCTCGAGCTGGATCCGAAGTACCAGCGCGACCCCGCGGCGCTGTCCCTGCTCTACCTGCGCAACCGCGAGGGGCGGCTGATCCCCCTCGAGGCGGTGTCGCGCATCCGGCCCACGGTCGGGCCCCTGACGGTGGCCCACATGGGCCAGGTCCCGGCCGTGACGATCACCTTCAACCTCGCCGACGGGACCGCGCTCAGCGACGCGACCACCGAGATCGAGCGGATCGCCCGCGAGGTGCTGCCGCCGTCGGTGTCCGGGACGTTCCAGGGCGCCGCCGCCGCCTTCACCAGCTCGCTCAACGGCCTCGGTTGGCTGCTGCTCGTCGCGGTCCTCGTGATCTACCTGGTGCTCGGGATGCTGTACGAGGACTTCATCCATCCGATCACCATCCTCTCCGGGCTGCCGGCGGCCACCTTCGGGGCGATCGCCACGCTGCTGGCCTTCGGACAGGAGCTGAACATCTACGGTTACGTGGGGCTGATCATGCTGATCGGCATCGTGAAGAAGAACGCGATCATGATGATCGACTTCGCGCTCGACGCGCAGCGGCACCACGGCAAGTCGGCGGCCGAGGCGATCTTCGAGGCCTGCATCGTGCGGTTCCGGCCGATCATGATGACGACCTTCGCGGCCCTCGCCGGCACGCTGCCGATCGCGCTCGGCTGGGGCGCCGGCGCGGACTCCCGCCGGACCCTCGGGCTCGCCGTCTGCGGCGGGCTCGTCGTGTCCCAGCTGCTGACCCTCTACATCACCCCGGTCTTCTACCTCTACCTCGAGCGTTTCGCCCGCCACCTCACCCCGCGCCCCGTGGCCGACTACGAGCGGGAAGCCGCGGCCGCCGCCCAGCCGGGGATCGCCAAATGAACCTCCCGCGCCGCCGCCTCCTCCTGCTCGCCTTCCTCGCCGCCGGGGCCGTCGCCGGCGCGGCTCCCGCCAAGTGGGCCGCGTCGATCGACGCCTTCACCCGCGCCGACGCCGCGAATCCCCCGCCGCGGGAGGCGGTGCTCTTCGTCGGCAGTTCCTCGATCGTGCGTTGGAAGAGCCTCGCGCGGGATTTCCCGGACGTCCCAGTGATCAATCGCGGCTTCGGCGGCTCCGAACTGGCCGACAGCGTGCACTACCTCGATCGGCTCGTGCTCAAGCACGAACCCCGCGTGGTGGTGCTGTACGCCGGGGAGAACGACCTGCAGGCCGGCGCCACCGCGGAGGAGGTGCACGCGCGCTTCCAGGCCTTCCGCCAGGGCCTCCACGCCGCCCTGCCGCGCACCAAGCTGGTGTTCATCGCGATCAAGCCCAGCCCCTCCCGGGCGAAGATCCGCGACCGCATCGACCGCGCCAACGCCCTCATCGCCGCCTCCTGCCGCGAGGATCCCCGGCTGGCGTTCGCCGACGTGGTGCCGCCGATGCTCGACGCCGCCGGGCAGCCGCGGCCAGAGTTGTTCGTCGCGGATCGGCTGCACCTCAGCGAGGCCGGCTACGCCGTGTGGCAACCGATCGTCGCGCCCTTGTTGCGCTGAAGTCCCTCCGGCGGGACACGGGACGCTTGCCCGCGCCGGAGCCGCGCCGCTGAATGCCGCGTGGCCTCGCCCCCTGATTCCCCCGCCGCGCGCCTCGCGCGCCAAGTCGAGTTCCTCGTCGAGTGCGACCGCCTGAAGGAGGTCTGCCGGCAGACGCTCGTCACGGGCAGCCGCCGCCGCGAGAACGACGCCGAGCACTCGTGGCACCTGTGCCTGTGCGTGCTGGTGCTCGCGGAGCACGCGAACCACCCCGGACTGGATGTCCTGCGGGTCCTGCAAATGCTGATCGTGCACGACCTGGTGGAGATCGACGCCGGCGACACCTTCGCCTACGACGAGGCCGCGATGGCCACCCAGCGCGAGCGGGAAACCCGCGCCGCGGAACGGATCTTCGGCCTCCTGCCGCCCCCGCAGGGCGCGTGGTTCCGGGAACTCTGGGAGGAATTCGAGGCCCGCACCACCGCCGAGGCCCGCTTCGCGGCCGCGGTCGACCGCTTCCAGCCAATGCTGCTCAACTGCCGGACCAAGGGCGACGCGTGGCGGCGCCACGGCGTGACCGCGGACCGCGTCATCGCCCGGAACCGCCATATCGGAGACGGCTGCGCCGAGCTCTGGCAATACGCGGAACGGATGATCGCGGAAGCCGTCGCCCAAGGCCATCTCGCACCCGGCCCCGCCGCTCCAGGACAACCCGCCTAGGCAGTCCACCCCACGCGCCGCGCCCGGCGCGGAATTCGTGTCTCCACGGCCCACCGCCGCGCGTCTTCCCGCTGACCCCACCCTCCGGATGCACCTCGCCGCCACCCTCACCCGCCCGCTCGCCTTGCTCGCCCTCTGTCTCCTGACGTGGGCGCCGGCCGACGGCGCCGCGCCCGGAACTCCCCTGCCGCTCTGGCCCGCCGGCGCCCCCGGCTCGGCGGCGCGGCGCCTGGAACCGGAGAAGGTGGCCGGCAGCAACGTCTCGAATATCCATCACCCGTCGCTCACGCCCTACTGGCCGGCAACGCCGACCCCCGGTGGTCCCGCGGTGATCATCGCGCCCGGCGGCGGGCACGCGCGGCTCGCGGCGCAGCACGAAGGGCACAACGTCGCCGTGTGGCTGGCCCGCCAAGGCGTGGCCGCCTTTGTGCTCAAATACCGGCTGGCGAAGGACGACGCGACGCCCGCCGGCCAGCCGCAACCCTACACCGTCGATCGCGACGCCCTCGCGGACGCGCAACGGGCGCTGCGCCTCGTGCGCAGCGGCGCGGGCGGCCCGGTGCCCGGCAGCGTCGGGATCGTGGGCTTCTCCGCGGGCGGCGAGGTCGCCCTGCTCGTGGCCACCCGCCCCGAGGCCGGGCAGCCGGAGGCGGCGGACGTGCTGGACCGCACCCCGGCCCGCGCGGACTTCTACGCGCTGGTTTACCCGGGCGGATTGACCCGCACCGACCTGGAGATTTCGGCGCAAACGCCGCCGGCATTCCTCATCGCGGGCGTCCAGGACCGGGCCAACATCTCGGAGGGACTGGCCGAGTTCTACCTGCGCTCCAAGCGCGCGGGTGCCAGCGCGGAGCTCCACCTCTATGCCGGGGCCGGTCACGGCTTCGGCGTCCGCGAAACCAACCGCGGGCCGCACGCCGCGTGGATCGAACGGTTCGTCGAGTGGCTGACCGAGCGGAAGTTTCTCGCCTCCGCCCCGCGCCCGAACGGCTAGCCCGCTTGACTTCGCGTCCACCCCTCCCTCGCTTCCCGCGCCCCCTTCGCACCCAGCCATGAACTCCGCCTCCCGCCTCCGCCACCTTGCCTTCGTCCTGCTTCCGACCGCGCTGGCGCTGGTCGCCGTCCGCGGCGCGGCTCCCGCCCCCCGGGAAGTCGTGGTGCTCAGTCCCTTCGAGGTGACGAGTGCGCAGGATTACGGGTACCGCGCCGGCGCGGCGGTGACCGGCACCGGGACGGCAGGCCTGATCAAGGACACCCCGCTCAACATCAGCATCGTGCCGCAGGAGCTCGTCGCGGACCAGGCGGGCAACCAGC
>JAIXQE010000154.1 GCA_027485815.1 Opitutaceae bacterium | reverse complement strand
CAGCGCGGCCCGCGGGAGCGGGACAGCAGCAAGCGGTAAAACCCCTCATGGCGGCGGCACATCGCGGCCACCGTGAAGCGGTCCTCGACGCGCCGGCGGCCCGCCTCGCCCATGCGGGCGCGCAGGCCGGGTTCACGCAACAGGCGGGTGACGGCGGCGACCAGCGCGTGCAAATCGCCCGTGGGGACCAGAAACCCGGTCTTTCCCTCCTCGATCCCTTCCGCGATTCCGCCGGTGGCGTAGGCGACGACGGGAGTGTGCATCGCCTGGGATTCGAGGGTCACCCGCGGGAGACCCTCCGGGTGATAGGTCGGAAACACGGTGGCGAGGCTGGCTTGGAACCAGCCGCGGATCTCCTGGGCGGTGAGCTGCCCGAGGAAGCGGACGTGCGGCTCCAGCCGGAGCCGGGTCACTTCCCGCCGCAGTTCAGCCACGAAGGCCACGGAATCCTCGCGGCCGGCGAAGGCCACGGTCACGGGCAGCCCCTGGTCGTGGAGCTGGCGGGCGGCCCGCACCAGATCCAGCTGGCCCTTGGTGCGGAGCAGGCGGGCGGGGAGAAACAGGACCGGATGCGCCGGCAGGTCCGCGGGCGGCCGGGCCGCGGCGGGATCGAAGCAACTGAGGTCGATGCCGTCGCCCAGATTGACCAGCCGGCCCCGCAGGTGCACGGGAATGTCCTGCCCGGTGACGCTACCGATCCCGTCGGCGAGCTCCTCGTGCCGGCGGATCGCCAGATGCAGCAGGCGGTCGTTGGCGAAGTGGTTGATCAGCCCGACCGGGACCCCGGCCGCGCGGGCGGCGGTGAGGATCTCGTCGGCATCGGCGCCGCCGAAAAAGTGCAGCAGGCAGAGGTCGAACCGGTGCGCGCGGTGCAGTTGCCGGAAGTGCTCACCGGCCCCCGCGATTTCCCCGGCGCGCGGCTTCAGGCCGCGGCGCCGGGCGTAGGGGGCGAACAGCATTCGCCAGAGCAGCGGCCGCCCGAAAACTTGGCGGCGCAGCCAAGCGCGCCCGGGGGACGCGGTCTCGGCTGCCTCCTCCACCATCCGCTCCTGGCCGCCCGGAGGGAGTCGCACCGGCTGAAGAACCAGGGTCCCTCGGCCGACCTGCAGGGTCCGGGGCTCGGCTTTCCCTTCCGCGGCCGCGAGGTACAGGCGGACGATCTTGACCGCGTGCCTTTCCAGCAGCCCCGTATCCAAATCCTCAAGGATTCGTTCCACCCCGCCGCCCGTCTCGAACGCGTGGGCAAAGCGGAACAGGCTCATTCCGTCGAGGAAGCCGGGCGGCGGCGGCGACGCTTCGGCCGATGAGGCAGGGGGGGACATGCGGAGGATAGTTATGGGGGACCAGAGGTCCGCTGCGGAAGGTGTTTGCAGTGGGGGATTCTACGCCCGGGGAGGGGCGCGAAAGGGAGCCAAGTCGCGGGCGGGTCGCGGTGCGGCCTGCGCGTGGGCCTGACGCTATGCCTTTAGGTCAAGGCTGGCCCGGGGGAGCCAACTTCTGCAGCCCGCGCAGGGCGTACTGGCGAGGCTTCGCCGACTCCAGGGCAAACTGCTCCAGGAAGGCGAGGTCCGTGCGGTAGCTCAGTTCCCACGGGGGAATGCCCTCGGTTTCCGGGGAGCGGGAGCGGGCGAAACTCCGCCGGAGCGCGAGCTTGGCGCGGAGCTGCAGGCGGCGCCAGCCGGCACGGGAGACCGGGAGGTGCAGCCAGTGGTGGTGCAGGTAGGCGCGCGAGCGGCCGGCGGCGGCGGCATTGGCCTGCCACTGGGCATAGCGTAGCTTGGCGGGCTCGAAATGATGCTCGACAGGGGCCTCGGGCGCGAAGGCCAGGCGGAAGCCTGCCGCCACCACTTGGCGGGAAAAGAGGGTATCCTCGCAGTTGCCCAGCCCGCCGCCACCTAATTCCAGATCGAAGGCGGGCACCCGGTCCAGAGCCCGGCGATGCAGCGCCATATTCGCGCCGGGCATCTCGTCGGGTTGCCCCGGATTCTGGTAGCGGATGCACCCGAGCCATCCCAGGTGGTAAGGGGTCATCCAGGGGCGACTCAGGTGGGCGGGGACGGTGATCGGCGAGGTGGCGCCGTCCGCCCGGCCGGAAATAATCAGGGCCGAAAGGTCCGTGAGCCAACGGGGGGAAAACCGCAGGTCGTCGTCGACGAAGAACAGCAGTTCGCCCCGGGCGGCCGCGAGTCCCGCGTTGAGCGCCCGGGACTTGCCCTTTTGCTCGACGTGCAGGTAGCGAAGCTTCCAGCCGACGGCCGCCGCGGCGCGCCGCTCTACCTCGGTCCGGGTTCCGTCCGGGGGACCATTCTCGACCACGACGAGTTCCAGCTCCAGGCCCGGCGGACGAGGCAGGGCGAGGAGGGAGTCAAGCGTGGCCCCGATCTGGGCGGCCCGGCGCAGGGTGCAGAGGATGACGCTAGCCAGCATGGGCGAGCGGGGGCGGCGTTCCGGGCTGCGTGCCGGAGGGGGCGCAGCGGACGGGGAAGTTGGCGAATTCCAGCCAGGCGAGGCAGCGGCGGAGGCCTTCCGCAAAGGTCACCGGCGGACGGTAACCCAGCAGCCGCACGGCCTTGTCGTGGGGGAGGCGATAGGCGCACTGGTACAGCACCTCCATATCCCGGCTGACCGACAGCCGGGGAACGTGGGGGCGGGGGAGCTCCCACGGGCCCGGTTTCGGCGGCTCGCGCCACGTCCGCACCGCGGCCTTGGCCGCCTGCTTGAAGCGGCGCGGCACCCGCGCCACCACGGCTTGGACCAAGTCCTGGTCGTAGGCCACCCGTAGCCGTTCGCCGAGCGTGAGGGCGGGACCGCGGGGGGCGAGGTTGGGAATGTCGTCCGGCGAGAGCCCCAGTGCGCTGGCGATGGGCCCGATCATGTCGCACCAGCGGCTGGTCTCGGCATCTCCGACCAGGAAGGCTTCGCCGTCGATCCCCGGAACCGTGGCGGCGAGGCGGATGGCCTCGACCAGGTTATCGACGTAGATGGAGTTGCAGATGCCCTGCCCGTGATTCACCCACGCGAAGCGGCCGGCGAGCAGCTGTTCGGCCGGCCGCTGGATCCAGTGCGCCCGCGGACCGAAAACGATGCCCGGCCGCAGGATGACGATTTCCGGTCCGCCCTTCCGGCGTTCCTGCCGCAGCCGCTCCTCGGCTTCCACCTTCGCGCGATTGTAGCCGCCGTTGTAATCCATCCCTCGTCCGCCGACCAACGGGGTGTCGTCCGTGGTGCCGGGCGCGGGCTCCTGGCCATGGACCACCGCGCTGCTCAGGAAAACGACCCGGCGGACCCCCGCCTGGCGCGCCGCGCCATAGAAGGGCGTGATGCTGTCGCGAATGAAGTCGGAATCTCCGCTCGTCAGATTGACGACCACGTCACACCCTT
>JAIXQE010000224.1 GCA_027485815.1 Opitutaceae bacterium | reverse complement strand
CAGTATCCGACCTTCCACGAACACGAAGGCACGATCTGGCTCACCGTAACGCAAAGCGACCACAAAGGATCCTCGGACCGCATCATGTTTGGAAAGCTGGAGTATGTGCCAGCGAAGCAATGACCATTCTTCGTTAATCTTTTGATGGGGCTGAGAAACCTGAAGGTTGTGCACCCAAGATACGGTCCAATCAACGATGCCATACGTGCGGTAGAGGTATAGTCCAATGGCGTCGACGTTGAACACCACCTGGTGGCGGCGTCCGGGGACGAGCAGGCCCGGGTCGCAGGACCACACGGTGCGGCGTTGGCCGTCGCTGAGCTCCAGCTTGAGCGTGCCATACTCCGCGGTGGTGACGACCAAGCCGGGTCCGTCGCGCGCGGCGCGCGCATCCACCACAATTTGTCCGGGGTGCAGGTCGTCGAGTTGCAGCCAGAGTTCGAGCGCGAATCCGCAGGCGCGCACGTTGTCCTGGTACAGTCCCAGACAACCGCCCCCTCGGCCGAGGGCGGCACGAACGGCGTGTTATGGCAACCGTGCCGCAGGGCAGCGCACTTTAGCCGGCGAGCTGTTAGCATAACAACACGAGGGAGTTGCCTCGCTGCGGCCCGGAATCAACAAGTGCCCTGACACGCCACCAGCCGCTCCACCTTTCGGTTTGGCTGGTTAGGACACGCCGTCTCTTCCGCTCTCTCATCGTCATGACAAACCCCTGCTTCTCGGTCCCGCCCGCGTCGTCCCCTGGGGCATGGCAGGGCCCCGCGCAGTTGACGCCCGCGCCTGCCGCGCCGGGAACCGCTGCGGATACCTCCGTTCGCCCTGCGCCGTCGCACGCTGGGACGGCGCGGACGGCCTGGGCAAATCCCTACCCGCGATGAAGACGCGGATCGCAGGGAAAATTTCGCCGTGAGCGCGACGGTTTCGCTGCTGCCGGGGGCGAGGGACGAGTCGTTGCTTCTCGCGCAACTCCGCCGCGCGCGGGTTGTGGCCGTCGTAACGGTGGACGTCTTGGCCGACGCCGCGCCGTTGGCGCGTAGCCTTACGGCAGGCGGGATCACGGCGGTGGAACTCGCCCTTCGCACGCCGGCGGCGTTGGCGGCGCTGCGGGAGTTTCGTACTGCTGCGCCGGGCGTGCTGCTGGGGGCGGGCACGGTGCTGCTGCCCGAGCAGGCGGACGCCGCTAGCGCGGCCGGGGCCGACTTTGCGCTGGCACCGGGCTTTGACCTGGCGACCGCGCGGCACTGCGGTGTGATCGGGCTGCCCTTCGTCCCAGGGGTGGCAACGGCGAGCGACATCCAGGCGGCGCTGCGCGAGGGGTTCCGTCTGCTGAAGTGGTTTCCGGCGGAGCCGCTCGGCGGGACGCGCGGGCTGCGCGCACTGGCGGCGCCGTTTGCTCACCTCGGAGTGCGTTATCTGCCGCTCGGCGGCATCGACGAGGCGAAGGCGACCGCGTACCTCGCGGAGCCGGCGGTCGCCGCGGTGGGCGGCTCATGGATCGCGCCGGCGGATCTGATTCGGCGGCGCGAGTGGGAGACGATCCGCAGCCGCGCGGCGGCGGTGGTGGCGCTGGCGGGTGCGACTTTCCCTTCGATATGAAATCGGTCGTCTGTTTTGGCGAAGTCATGGCCCGGCTGCAGCCGCCCGGGCATCTGCGCTTCCGGCAGGTTATGCCGGGCACGCTCGAGCTCACGTTCGCGGGGGCCGAGGCCAACGCGGCCGTGACAATCGCGGCGCTCGACGGCGAGGCGCGGTTCGTCACGGCGCTGCCCCGCCACGAACTCGCGGAGGCATGCTTGGCGAACCTGCGGGCGGCGCGCGTGAGCGTGGGGGACGTGGTGCTCTCGGACGAGGGTCGCCTTGGGCTGTACTTCGTCGAGGCGGGGGCAAACCAGCGCGCGGGCAACGTGCTCTACGATCGCGAGGGTTCGGCGTTCTGCCGTGCGGGACCTGAGGCGTACGACTGGCCGCGGCTCCTGCGCGGGGCGTCGTGGTTGCACACCACGGGCATCGCGGCCGCGGTCTCGCGCGAGGCGGCGGAGGCAACTTTGGCGGCAGTGGCCGCGGCGCGCGCAGCGGGCGTGCGGGTGAGTTTTGACATCAATCACCGACGCAAGCTCTGGCGCTGGGATCCGGCCTGTGAGCGGGAGGAGTTGGCCCGGCGCACCCTAGCGCGGATTTTGCCGGTGGTCGACCTGTTGAGCGGAAACCCGGATGACCTGGCACACGCGGCCGGGGTGGCGCCGCCGGCGGCGCGGGCCGAAGCGGATAACGGACCCGCGGCGCTGACCGCGCTGGCGCGGGCGGTGGTGGCGAAGTTTCCTAATGTGCGGCGGGTCGCGATTGGGTTGCGCGACGGGGTGTCGGCGACACATCAGCGGTCCGGGGCGCTCCTGTACGCGGCGGACGCGGACCGGGCGTGGCTGGCACCCTGCGTCGACGGCCGCTTCCGGCCGTACGAAATCGCGCACGTGGTGGATCGTCTTGGCACGGGCGACGCGCTGGCGGGGGCGCTGCTGTTCGCGCTCGAGACGCCGGAACTGGCGGCGCCGGAGACGGCGATCGGCTTCGCCGCAGCGGCGGCATGTCTGGCGCACTCGATCCACGGTGACTTCAACTACGTGACGCGCGCCGAGGTCGAGGCGCTCCAACACGGCGGCAACGGCGGCGGCGTATCGCGCTAACATGACGAGGCGGGACCGAGTTTCGGTGGTCATCGTGGTGGCGCTGCTCGCGCTGCTGGGCTTGATGCGCTGGCAGCGCGGGTCGGAAACCGGCGAGTTTCCGCAGCGCGGGCTCACGCTGATTTGTCCATACGCGCCGGGCGGGGGGACGGATCTCTTCTGCCGCGGGCTGGCGCGGGCGCTGGAGCCGCGGCTCGGGCGAACGGTAACCGTGACGAATCAGACCGGAGGCGGCGGGGCGGTGGGGTTTTCGGCGGGGCTGATGGCGCAGCCCGATGGGCACACGCTGACCGCGGTGACGTTCGAGCTGGTTTCGCTGCCGCCGCAAGGCCTGGTGCCGTTTACCCACGCGGATTTCGATCTCTTGCTGCGGGTGAACATGGATCCTTCTGCGGTGACGGTGCGGGCGGACTT
>JAIXQE010000171.1 GCA_027485815.1 Opitutaceae bacterium | reverse complement strand
TTGCTGATGCCCGCGTTGACCACCCAGATGCCCACGAACGCGAAGGCCGCCGCCTGATACCCCACCGTGCCCACCGCCAACCCCCCGAGGAAGAAGATCGGCGGGAAGAACGACACCTTCACCTTCTCGTAGCGGATCGACTGGACGACCACCGCGAGCAGCGTAAGCAGGCCCTTCAACCCCAGCACGAGCAGCGGCATCCGTCCGCCCGCCGCGGGATCCGCGGCCAGCGCCGGGGGCACGTAAAAACCACCCCACAGGGCCACCCCGCCCGCCGCGGCCCGGATCAGGTCGAGGTAGTTGCGCGGCTTCAGGAACTCCACGCCTGGCGCGATCCGCGGATCCCCCGGCTCCCGGTCCTTCCACGGCTCGAGGATCCGCTCGCTGCCTCCGGACCGCCGCCGCCGGCGCCGCAACAGGTTGTTCCCCGCGCGCAGGGCATTCCGGGGGAAAAACAGCACCACCAGGGCGAGGACAAACTGGAGGGTCAGGATCTTCATCGGCGGCGCCCGGACATCTCGCAGGGGATTCGGCCGCGCTGCAACGCTTTCATCGGCCTGGGCGATAAACCTCCCCCGCGGGCACGCCCAACTCCGCCTCGAGTTCCCGGATCCGCTGCAGGACCACCTCCGCCCCGGCGCCGGGATCCCCGGCCGGCAACGCCGGGTGCACCTCCCGCAGCCACGCCAGCGCCTCCGCCCGCCGCCCCGCCCGCCGCAACACCTCCGCCCGCAGGCGAGCCACATAGTACGGCGCCCGCGGCCGCGCCCACGCCTCCCGGTATGCCGCCGCCGCCGCAAGCGGATCCCCCCGCCGGTTCAGGTGGATGTTCGCCTCCTCCACCCAAAGGTCGACGCTCTCCGGATGCCGCCGCCGCGCCGCGCCCAGCACTTCCAGTGCCGCGGCGGCCTGCGCCTCATTGACCGCCCGCTGCACCGCCGCGGGCACCGCATCATACCCCCCCGCCGCCTCGATCCGCCACGCGGGAAAGTCGTACGCGAGGATTCGCGCCGCATTCAGCCAGAAGTAAACCGGCCGCGGATCCACCGTCGTCACCAGCCGCGCGAACGCCTCCGTCCCCGCCAGATCCCGCCGCTCCCAGCGGGCGTACATCTGGATCCACGCCGCGTCCGCCACCAACGCCCGGAACCCGCCCAGCAGCGCGAGGGTCACCCCCTGGCCCGCGGCCGCCACGCCAGGCTCCAGCCGCAGGGCCGGCTCGCGCTCCCGCCGCTCGCGCCACGGCTCCGCCACCAACGGCGCCAGCACCTGTCCCGCCAGCCCCAGCCCGGCGCAAACCACCACCGCGAGCCCGAGTCTAGATTTCACGGCGTCGGAAACTCAGGACCGCCAGCAGCCCGGCCGCCACCGCCCAGCCCAGCCCATACGCCGTCAACCGCGCCCACGTCGCCAGCGAGGGCAGGTCGGCGGCATCGAGGGAGTCCGCAAGGCTCAGGACCTGGAAGTTGGGAAACATTCCGCCCAAGAAACCGCCCAGCGCGACACCCACCGCCGAGCCCGCGCGGGTGTAGGCCTCCTGCGCCAGATGCTGCAGGTGGCAGATGACCAGCACCCCGAAGCCGCAGACCACCGCGAAGACCTGCGTCCGCGCAAAACTCGCCACCAGCAGGGTGAAGGCCGCCAGCACCACCAGGCGTAGCCACTGCAGCGAGCCGCCCAGCGCGACCATCGCGTAACTGACCGCCCGCCCCCCGCGAAAGCCCTCCGGGTCGAGCGCCATCAGCTCGCCCTCCCGCACCCAGAGGACGGCCGCCAGCAACCCCGTCAGCAGGGCGCAGAACAGCGCCGTCAGCAGCGCCACCCCCAGCAGCTTGCCCAGCAGGAATTCCGCGCGCCACACCGGCTTGGCCAGCAGCGTGAGGGCGGTGCGGTTCTCCAGCTCGCTGAAGAACAGCTGCGCCGTGGCCGCGATGGTCAGCGCCGAACCGAACAGGGTCATCGCCCCGAACCCGCAATCCGCGAGGAACTTCAGTTCCGGCGCACCGAAGTTGAAATCCCGCAACCCCCGCGCCCCGAGCACCAGCGCCAGCGCCAACCCGACGAACAGGTGCAGCAGCCGCTGCCGCACCGCCTCGCGCAGGGTGTTCTGCGCGACGAGGCCCAGCCGCAGGAACGAGAACGGCGCGCCCTTCACGCCTCCTTCCCTCCCGCCCGATCCCGTCCGACCCGTTCCAGGAAAACCGCATCGAGCCCCCGCCCCCCCGCCGCCACGCCATGCAGCCCGCAACCCCGCGCCGCGAGCCACGCCCGCAGCTCCGTCACCTGCGCCTCGTCCAGACGGTCCACCTCCAGCTGCTGCCGACCCGCCCCCCCGGTCAGCTCCGCCACGGTGCCCTCCGCGACAAGGCGCCCCCGGTCGAGGATCGCCACGCGGTCGCAGAGCGCCTCCATCTGGCCGAGCAGATGCGAGGTGAGCAGCACCGTCTTACCCGCGTCCCGCAGCCCGCGGATGAGGTCCGCCATCGCCGCCGATCCCACCGGGTCGACGCCCGCCGTGGGCTCGTCCAAAATCAGCAGCCGCGGATCGTGCACCAAGGCCTGGGCCAGGCCGATCCGCTGCAACATCCCCTTCGAATAGGTCTCCACCGCGCGATCCGCCGCCCCCGTCATGCCCACCTGCGCCACGACCGTCTCCACCCGGCCCGCCAGTTCCCGGCGCCCCAACCCGCACATCCGGCCATAGAACCCGACCAACTCCCGGCCGGTCAGATGCCGGTAAAAGTACGGCGCCTCCGGCAGGTAACCGACCTCGCGCCGCGCCGCGACCTCCCCGCTCGGCCGGCCGAAGATCCGGCACTCGCCGGCGGAAGGCGTCACCAGCCCGAGCAGGGCCTTGATGGTCGTGCTCTTGCCCGAGCCATTCGGCCCCAGCAGCCCGTAGATCACGCCCGCGGGGACGGTGAGGTCGAGGTGGTCCACCGCCCGCAGCTTCACCCCGCGCAGCCCCACCGGGAAATCCTTCACCAGCCCGCGCGTCTCCAGCGCGGGCGCCACCGCCGGGACTGGAGCCGCCGCCGCCACCTAGCGGATCACGAAGCCGCTGAATTGCGGCGCCCGACGCGCCGCGGCGCGTTCCACCTTCCGGATGTGCCCGTGCATCCGTTCGTCCACCGCGGCGAGGAACTCCTCCAGCGCCCCGGCCCGCCCCTCCGCCTCCAACCGCACCCGGCCGTCCGCCAGGTTCTGCACGTAGCCGGCCACCTCGAACTCCCGCGCCACCTGCAGCACCGCATGTCGGAAACCCACGCCCTGCACGTGGCCCGTGTAGTGCACCGTCTCGTGGAGGATTTCCGCCATTCGCCGGACCGTAAAAGCGGCCCGCCCGGATTCAACCCGCAAACGCGCCGCCTTTTGGTTTGCGTCCCTCCCCCGCCGGCCCGACGGTGCCCGCAAGCGATGAGCAACTCCGACTCCGGCGAAGCGGGCGACGAGCACTGGGAAGAGCGCGGCGAGCTCGCGTGGAATGAATTCGACTGGGAACGTTACCTCCGCGGCCAGCAAGGTGCCATCACCCGCTACCTCCAGCTCTACGACGAGGCCGGCGAACGCCCGGACCGCATCGACCACGTCGCCGAGCGGATGGACTGGGGCGCGGAGGACTGGACCTCCGAGGAAGGCGGCGACGACGGCGAGGAGGCGCCGGAGGAGGACGACGAGGTCTATACCCTCCACAAGAATCCCATCTACATCGCGACGCGGGCGCTGTACCTGAGCCTGACCCATTCGTGGGAGGCATTGGCCGCCGAGGAGCGGCAGGTGCCGCAGGCCAACGCCGTGCGCCTGCTGGTGCGACTCCACCGCGGCGAGGCGGAGGCGATCGAGGCGATCCACGCGCTCGATTTCGGGGATTACGCCCTCGCGGTGACCCTCTTCAAGCGCTCCCTGGCGACCCTGAATGGCCTGCTCGCCGAGATGCAGGCGCCGGCGCTCGCCGGAGGTCGTGCGGCGGCGTGGCGGGCGATGGCCCTGCCGCGCGTCTTCGACCTGCGGGAGATCTGGCTGCGGGTGATCGCGGAGTGCCGCGACGAGCTCGAGCGGCTGGGCGACGAGGAGTAATCGGAAATCGGCCTTGCACTTTGGCGCGCCCCGGATTGCCTCGCGCGCAGGTTGATCCGGAGAGATGGCTGAGTGGTCGAAAGCGGCGCTTTGCTAAAGCGTTGTAGGGGTTTAAATCCCTACCGAGGGTTCGAATCCCTCTCTCTCCGCCATCCTTCGCTCTCACGAGCTTCGGATGGCGCGGCCATCCTCGACCGAGATTCTCCCTCCTCCCTCGGGTGGAACACCAAGCGAAGGATGCCCTGCGAAGCTTCAGCGTAGCAGGGCCCAATTCCCCCACCCTGCTGGATCACCTGCTCGTCCTCGCCTTTTTCCTCTTCCTGCTCGGCGTCTTCCTCGTCTGGGGTCGCCCCACCAGCGGCGCATCGCGGCCCAGGTGGCCGCGCTCGCCTCTCGCCAGGGGCTCATCGTGATTGCCGCCGAGCGGAAATGGCTCGGCGCCAGTCCGCGCGTCGAAGGCGAACGCCGCGGCCGCCGGATCCGGGTCTGGAGCTATGCCACCGGCGCCGGAAAATCGCGCCGCCACTGGATCGCGACCTCAGTCGCACCTCGCGCCAGAGGGGCTTGGCGGGGCCGGAGGGTGCCAAAGCCGTTTACGCGCGAACGCGTGACCTGAGCCCGATTTCAAGTAGCCCTCGAAAGCGAGGGCGTGGGCCTTGGTGGAGAACGCCACGTAGGTCTGCAAGCGCCACGGTCTAGCGGCCGCCGTGCTGGCATTACGACCCGAATTGTGAGCGCCCAGACGCCGGCGCAGATCATCGGAGTAGCCGACATAGCTCATCCCAGGAACGGAGACGCTTTGCAGCAGGTAGACGTAGTGCATTTCTCGGCTGTTCTCGCACTACAGCTTCCGGGCGCTGGCCCGCGCCATCGCCCCTAGACCCCGAATGCAGGGCATCCTTCGCTTCCCGACTCCGCGCCCCGGAGAGCAAACGAAGCCGTCTCCCCGGATGGCCGCGCCATCCGAAGCTCGCAGAGCGAAGGGGATTCTCCCGTTTTGATCACCACTCATTCGCCCTGCTTCGCTGAAGCTTCGCAGGGCATCCTTCGCGTCCCCACTTCGCATCCCAGGGAGCAAACGAAGCCGTCTTCCGGGATGGCCGCGCCATCCGAAGCTCGCAGAGCGAAGGATGGCGGAGAGGGTGGGATTCGAACCCACGGTACCCTTTCGGGCACGCCTGATTTCGAGTCAGGTACGATAGACCACTCTGCCACCTCTCCGGCGCAGAACCGCGAACCGTACGGACCACGGCCCCGAACGGAAGCCCAAAAACGATCTCGTCCCTACCGGTTGTCGTCCTGCCCCGCCCGCCCCGTCCCGCCGTTCGCCGGCAAATGGTGCGGCAGGAAGAAATAGTAGTTCATCAGCCACCAACTCCGCGACGGCCGGTACAAGAGGATCGGCACCCCCAGCGCCCCCACCCCCGCCACGATCGCCGCCCCCCGGATCGGCATCACCCCATGGTACGCCAGCAACGCCACCGGCAGCAGGAAGCCCACCAGGGTCACCCCGTAGTTCAACGACATCGAACCGAGAAAGAACCCCTCGTCATTCCCGCGCTCAAAGGCGAACCCGCACGCCGGACACGCCGGATTCAGGCGGAACCGCGCGTCCGTCCGGAACAACGTCCGGGCCCCGCAATTCGGGCAACAGTTCGTGAGGCCGCGGGTGACGATCTGGAAGCGGGTGACTGGAGGCATAAAAAAACCGCCCCACTCTGAGGAGGGGGGCGGCGGGAAAACAAACTTCCGCTGCGGCTCAGGCACCCAGCTGGTAACGCACGAACCGGCGCACCTGGATGTTCTCGCCAATCTTGGCGATCTGCTCGGTCAGCATCTCCTTCACGGTCTTATCCGGCAGCTTCACGAACGGCTGGTCCAGCAGGCACACGGTGGCGAAGTACTTGTCGAGCTTGCCCTCGACGATCTTCTGCACCGCCGCGGGCGGCTTGCCCTGCACCTGCGAGGCCGCGATCTCGCGCTCCTTGGCCACCTCGGCCTCCGGCACTTCCTCGCGGGAGACGCAGGTCGGGCTGGCCGCCGCGATCTGCAGGCAGAGGTCCTTCACGAAGGCGCGGAACGCGTCGTTGCGGGCGACGAAGTCCGTCTCGCAGTTGACCTCGATGAGGACGCCGACCTTGCCGCCGACGTGGATGTAACTCTCGATCACACCCTCCTTGGTCGCCCGCTCCGCCTTCTTCGCGGCGGACGCGGCGCCCTTCTTCCGGAGGATCGTGATGGCCTCCTCCAGGTTGCCCTTCGCTTCATCGAGGGCCTTCTTGCAGTCGAGCAGGCCGGCGCCGGTCTTCTCGCGAAGCTCGGCCACGGTCTGGGCGGTGACGGGGGGATTGCTCATACGGATGGTAAGCCGGGATTCGCAGGATCACTCCGCCTTCACGGCGGGACGCTTGGCGCGCACGGTCTTCTTCTTGGCCACGGCCGCGGCCTCGCCCTCGCCCTCCACCGGCGCGGCGCCCTCCGCGGGCACCTCCGCCGGCGCAGCCTCACCCTCGACCGGGGCCGCCACGGGCGCGGCCGTCTCGACGCCGGCCGTCACCCCGCGGAGATCCGCGCCGCCGCGCTGGGCCCGGCGGGACTCCCGCAGTGCGAGGCCGCTCTGCACGGCCGCCGTCACCGCCTCAACGATGATGCGGACCGACTTCACCGCGTCGTCATTGCCCGGGATCGGGTGGGAGACGGTCGCCGGATCCGAATTCGTGTCGACCAAGCCGACGCAGGGAATGCCCGAACGGGACGCCTCGGCGACCGCGATCTTGTGGTGGTTCACATCGACCACGAACATCGCGGAGGGCAGCCCGCCCATGTCGGCGATGCCGCTGAAGTTCTTCTGCATCCGGGTCATCTCGCGCTTGATCGCGGACTCCTCCTTGCGGGGCAGCTTCGCCATCTCGCCGCTGGTCTCCATCGCCTGGTACTTCTTGTACTTGGCGATCGAGCGCTTAACCGTCTCGTAATTCGTGAGCGTGCCACCGAGCCAGCGGTCGACGCAGACCGGCATGTTCACCGACGCCGCCGCCTCGCGCACCAGATCCTTGGCCTGCCGCTTGGTGCCGACGAAGAGCACGTTTCCGCCGTTGGCGACCGTCTCCTCGAGGAAATCGCAGGCCTTCACGAGGGCCTCGTGGGTCTTGCCGAGATCGATGATCGTGACGCCCTGGCGGTGATCAAAGATGAAGGGCTTGGAGCGCGGGTTCCAGCGCTTGGTCTGGTGGCCGAAGTGGACGCCCGCGTCGAGCAGGTCCTTGGGAGTGACGTTGAGGTGCATGGGGATCTGATGTTTCTTCCGAGACACAGGTCGGCCGATGGGCCGCCTTGCGATCGTTGGTGGTTGGTTTTGAGCTGATTCCCGGGATGGGAGCCGGTCAGAACACGGCGGGCGGCGGGGACTGGCAAGCGAGAATTGGGGGAAATGCGAGAATGCCGTTGACATGCCCCGCGCGCTGCGGATCGTC
The DNA here is from genome assembly GCA_027485815.1 of Opitutaceae bacterium. GTDB lineage: Bacteria > Verrucomicrobiota > Verrucomicrobiia > Opitutales > Opitutaceae > ER46. The sequence goes on along the minus strand of JAIXQE010000171.1, from coordinate 5,764 downwards.
CGCCTTCTCCTGTTGCAGGGTGGAGCAGCCTGGTAGCTCGTCAGGCTCATAACCTGAAGGTCGCTGGTTCAAATCCAGCCCCTGCACCCAATTAAAACGCCTCCCACTGCTCGGGAGGCGTTTTGTTTTGGGTAGGAGATGGATTACTTTGCCTACGTGCTGCGCAACGGCGTCGGGCGCAGCTACATCGGAGTCTCTTCCGACCCCGTTAGACGCCTCGCACAGCACAACGCCGGGGAATCCACCTGGACCGCGCGAAATCGGCCTTGGGTTCTCGAATGGTCCAGTCGCCCCCTACCCCTCGGTGCCGCACGCAGCCTCGAAAATCAGCTCAAGGCCCAGAAGGGCGGCGCAGGCCTTGCTACCCTACTCCGCGACTTCGGCTCATAATCCCGCGGACGCGGGATCGCTGGTTCAACCTAAATTCCGCAGTTGAAGGCCCGTTTTAGGCGGGTGAAGGGGCTGCGGTGGCCAAGTCCTGATCGCGGGCGGTCATTTGATATTTCAACTGCGGCGCAGTGGTCCGGAGCCACTCGGTGATCCGAGTGTAGCCGGTGCGTAACTGATCGGCCCAGCCGCCCCTTATAGAGACCTGCAGTTCCTTCTGGCGCCCCGATTCGACCAGCCTTCCGGCGATCAACAGGAACCAGCGCCGGCCGCGTTTGGCCTCGGTGTGCTTCTGCGGGACGATGAACCGCACGAACAGCACCCACAGATTGTAGACGAGCAGCAGTAGTCGAGCGGCGAGCTCCGTGGTCGCGCGTGACTTCGCGGCGAAGCCGCTGAAGCCCCACTGGTTCTTCAGTTCATCGAACACGTTCTCGGTGTCCGCCCGCTGGCGGTACAGCTCCTGGATCTGCCAGGCATTGCAGGTGGTCGGCAGGTTGGTCACGTAGATGGCAAACTCGTGCTTGTGGCGGTCCCAAAACTCAGCGTTCTCCGGCCCGCGGATCACGCCCAGCAGCTTCCGGGCAAAGATCACCCGGCGGGCCGTCTTCCAGCCCGTGAGCTGGATCAGGCCCTCGGCCACTTGGCAGGTCTGAAGCGTGGCACAGCCCTGCCATGATTCCTCCCGAACCTGACCGAGCGCGGCCCTTACCCGGCTGGTCAACTTCAGCTTGAAGAGGTACTTGGGCCGCTCGGCAGCCTCCTCGTGCCAGCTCATCACCGCATCGTGGCCCAAGCCGAGATCGCCCCGGTTGAGCCACACCTTGCGCTCCCCGAGCCAGCGCTGCGCATCCTCCATCGACTCCTGCCAGTCCGTGGCCGTCACCGTGTCGCCCGCCCGGAACCGGTACGCCGGGCAGAGGCGCGTGTGGGCCACCACGGCCAACAGCGGATGGAAGCTGCGCCGGCCGGGCTTGCCCGGGTTGTACCCGATCTCCGCGCCTTCCTGGTGCCCATACTTCGGTTGCACCGTCGAGTCCCAATCCAGCACGACCGGCTCCGGCAACGCCCGCCACATTGGCTCCGCATGGCGGGCAATCCACTCCGCGCCGAGCACTGGATCCACGGATTGAAAGAAACGCCGCACCGTGTCGTCGCCCACCACCGACTCCATCCCGAAGATCTCCGGAATCGTCGGATCTTCCCGCAAACGCTCAATATGCGAGAAGCGACGACCGTCCGTCAGCGCCGTGAGGATGAAGGATTGGAGTACGTCATAGACCGGCGCCGCGTTCGGACTGGTCCGCTCCACCGGACACTCCGCGGCCAGCCGATCGATGATGCCTATATGCTTCGTAAAGGCGGCCCACGGCACCAGCCCGCCGAACGGCGTCAGGTTGTCTTTAGTGACCGACAATCGCACCCGCCCACCGGGCGTCGGAAACGCAAACTCCCCTTCACCCAGCGGGTGAATCGCCACCGGCTCGCTCGACGTCGTCATAAGTCTCTTCCTCAGCAGCTTCCGTGACCACCGCCTCCGTCAACTGCGGAATCTAGGTTCAAATCCAGCCCCTGCACCCAATTAAAACGCCTCCCACTGCTCGGGAGGCGTTTTGTTTTGGGTAAGATATGGACTACTTTGCCTACGTGCTGCGCAACGGCGTCGGGAGCAGTTCCATCTCCACCTCAAAAGAACATCGCCTCACTCAGCGCCACCTCCGGCGCCAGCAACGCCAACCCCGCCGTCAATTCCGTCCGACCCTGGCCGAAATCCGCCCGGAAATGCGCCTGGCCCGCCGCCAGATCCCCGCTCCACGCAAACTCCTTCGCCACCCCCGCATACCGGAACCGCACGCCCAGATCGACGCCCGCCTCCGCCGCTTGCCGCACCTCCACCTCACCCGACCCCGCCGCCCAACCACACGCCGCCAGCCGCTCCGCCACCCACGTCGCCAGCACCCGGCCCTCCGCCCGCCAGGCCGCCCCATGGACCACCTCCACGGCACGCAGGCCCTCAGTGAGCACCGCCGGCGCATAGGCCGCGAGGAACTGCCCCACGCCCTGGCGCACGGGAAGCACCCGGCAATACGCCAGATCCCGGATCGCCGCCGGATTCGGCCACGGGTACCGGAACGCATCCGCCGGCGCCTCCGCGCTGTCCAAAATCACCCGCTTCGCCTGACCCAACAAAAACCGGTAATCCGCCAGCCGCCCGCTGTCCGCGAAGCGATGCGCCCAATAGTACAGGGGCAGGTCCGTCGAGAGGCAGATCGAAACCTGATCCTCCAGCTGCGCCCGGGCACTCCGGTCATAACTCAACATCACGAACTCGACGCACCGTTTGTCCGCCCGCGTCCGCCCCAGGAAACACTCGCCGTAAACCTTGGCCCGCATCGGCGGTCCACCGGAGTCCGGCGTCCGCGGACACAGCACCACCACCCGGCACGGATAACGCTGCGCAAACCGCACCACGGTCGCGAACTGCCGCGCCGCGTCCGCCGCATCGGTGTTGAAGCCCAGATGCAGCACAAAGTTGACCTGCGTCGCCTTGGCATCCTCCGCCTCCGGCGCCGGCCGCCCACCTGCCGCCTCCGCCGCCCACATCCGCGCCAGACTCCGCCCGATGCCGCCTACCGGCACCTCCAACCCCGGCAACGCCTCGAAGATCGCCTCCATAAGCCAGCGTGACCCGGTTCAGGGCTGCCGCCAGCGGTGCTGTGCGCCCGCTAGCAAGGCGTCCGCGCTCGCCGGGCCCCAACTGCCCGCCGGATAAGTGTCCATCCCCTCGCGCCCCGCCGCCCGCCAGGACTCCAACACGGGCGTATACAGGCGCCATGAGGCCTCCGTCTCATCCCCCCGGATGAACAGGGTGCCATCCCCGATGATGGCATCGAGCACCAGCCGCTCGTAAGCCTCGGCGGTGTTGGAGCCGAAGGTCGTCGCGTACCGGAAACTCATCTTCACCGGCTGGGTCCGCGTCTCCAGCCCCGGGATCTTCGTGTTCAGGATGAGGCTCAGGCCCTCGTCCGGCTGGATCTGGAACGCCAAGGTGTTGGCCGCGAGGTCGAAGCGACTGGTTTCGCCGGCGAACAGGGTCCCGGGCGGCCGCCGGAAGTTGACCGCGATCTCGGACACGCGCCGCGCCAGCCGCTTGCCCGAACGCAGGTAAAACGGCACCCCCTGCCAACGCCAATTGTTGATCGAGAGCCGCAGCGCCGCGTAGGTCTCGGTCGCCGACGCCGGCGCGATCCCCTCCTCTTGGAGGTACCCGGGCACCGGCCGCCCCGCGACCATCCCCGCCGCGTACTGGGCGCGCGCCACCTCGCCGCCCGGCCCGACGGCGAGGGGCTGGATCGCGTTGAGGACCTTGACCTTCTCGTCCCGGATCGCCTCCGGGGCGAGGGAGCCCGGCGGCTCCATGGCGGTCAGCGCGAGCAGCTGCATCGTGTGGTTCTGCAGCATATCCCGCAGGCAGCCGCTTTGCTCGTAATAACCACCCCGCGAGCCCACCCCCACCTCCTCGGCCACCGTGATCTGCACGCTGGCGATGAAGTTGCGGTTCCACAGCGGCTCGAAGATCGCGTTCGCGAACCGCTGCACCAGCAGGTCCTGCACCGTCTCCTTCCCGAGATAGTGGTCGATCCGGTAAACCTGCTGCTCGGCGAACACGCCGCGGATGGCGGCGTTAAGCGCCACCGCCGAGGCCAGGTCCTTGCCGAACGGCTTCTCGATGATGACCTTGGAGTGCAACGGCGTGTCCCGGTGGATCGCCGCCAAGCCACACGCCCCGAGCTGCTCGATGATCGCCGCGAACACCGAGGGCGGGGTGGACACGTAGAAGATCCGCTGCAGGTCCCGCCCCAATTCCCGCTCCAGTTCGGCCAATTGGGCCGCGAGTCGCTGATAGGCCGCCGGCTCGTCGTACCCGCCGGCCACGTAGGAGGTCCGCGCCGCCACCCGGGCCCAGACCTCCGGATCCGGCTCCCGCCGCGAAAACTCCTTCACCGCCGCCTCCGCCAGCGCCCGGAACTCCGCATCCGCCATCGCCTTGCGCCCGAAGCCGACCAGGTGGAAATCCGCCGGCAGGAGGTTGTCGTGACTCAGGTTGTAGACCGCCGGGAGCAGCTTACGCGCGGTCAGGTCGCCGGAGGCGCCGAAGATGACGACCACCGTGGGCGGCGCGCCGCGGTGCTTGCTGAGGCCCTGCAAAAAGGGGTGACGCCCGGATTCGGCCATAAAAACCCCATCTCCCGCGGCCCGGGACTCCGGGGCAAGGCAAATGCCGTCCCGAGGGTCATTTCGAGGGCGCCACCGGAGCCTGGCTCCGACGGTCTGCGAACTGAGGCTCCTGCCCTATTTTTTTAGTGCAAAGGTATTTCGAATGGGGGATATCCACACTTGCCACCAACGACGGTGCACCCACCGGCGTCCGCGACTTAAATTCAAAATTCTGGCCCCAGGACCCCTTCCCGACCCCAGGGCCCCTTCCCGCTCCGGCCGCCCGTCGCCCTCCGCCGACGTGCACCGTGCTGGCGGCAGCTTGCCAAATTCCAGCGTTTGGCCCGAAGTCGCCGGCGTGAACTGGTACTGCCTCCACACCAAGCCCAAACGCGAAGCGGCGGTGGCGGAGTACTGCGGCACCTCGCTCGGGCTGGAGACGTATCTGCCTCGCCTGCAGGAGCACCGCACCATCCGCCGGGTGCGCCGACTGGTCACGAGTCCCCTCTTCCCCCGCTACCTCTTCTGCCGCCTCGACTTGGGCACGCATTACCGCGCCGTCCGCTACGCCCCGGACGCCCTCGATCTGGTCCACCTCGGCAGCGGCCCCGCCGCCGTTCCCGACCCGCTGATCGGCGACCTCCGCGCTTGGGCCGGTGTCGAGGGAGATCTGCTGCGTCTACCGTCACCCTTGCGTCCGGGCGACAGCGTGGAGATCACCGATGGACCGATGCGCGGTCTGTCCGCAGTGATCCTCCGCGCCGAAGACGAAAAGGACCGGGTCGCGATTCTCCTCTCCGCCCTGCAATTCGGGATTCCCGCGACCATCAGCCGCACGCAGCTCCGCAAGGTCTGAGCCGGGGAGGGTTTGATGTCGCCGGACTCGGTTCAGTGTAGCCGGGGAATCGTTCCCCGGGCGCCCCGCGCGATACAAATCCGCTTTCCTCAAGAACCGGCCCCTTTCCGCCCCGCCCTTCGTCTGAATCCGCGGCTGCAGCCGCAGCCACACCGATCCCGCGCCTCGCGGCGCCGAAAGCCACCTTCGTCCCGCCGTCCGGGGATGAAATCCCCGGCTACATCGAGCCACTCGCTCGCGCCCATTTGCCATCCGCTTGCTGCAGCAGCCCGGCCCAAGCGATCCGTTTCGCGCCACCCCGTC
>JAIXQE010000231.1 GCA_027485815.1 Opitutaceae bacterium | reverse complement strand
GCCCTCGGCGGCGACACCCACGTCGACGGCGCGTGGACCCTGCAGGGCACGTTCGGCCCCGAACTCCTCGCGCGCGGGCAGGAATCCACCGTGCGCGAGCTGCGCCGGTTCCTCACCGCGGGGGTGACCGAGGAGGAGTTGGCCAACTTCAAGGTGACGCTGACCGGCTCGTTCCAGCTCGGCCTCGCCACCACCGAGGGGCTCGCGGGGGCGTTGCTCGCGTGCCTGCAGCGCGGCTACGGCCCGGAGTGGATCGACGCCTACCCCGGCCGGGTCGAGGCGCTGACGGCCAGGCAGGTCAACGCCGCCCTCCGCCGCCACCTCGATCCCGATCGGATGATCACCGTGCTGGCGGGCCCCCTGCCGTAAGGCGCGGGCTTCGTTGTGGCCGCGGCAGTTGCCGCGGATTCAGGCCGAAACCCATCCCCCACCCGGCTGTTTCCCGGAGGTTTCAGCAACCGTTCCCGTCCGAATCCGCGGCTGCAGCCGCAGCCACAACAGCGCTATTGCTTGCGGGCGCGGGCCGGCGCCGGGGCGTCGGCCACGCGCGTGATCTCGTAGCGGTGCGCCACGGGTTGGGCCGCCGCGTGGATGCGGGCCTCATAGTCGCGGGCAAGCTGTTCCAAGCGGTCGATTTCCAGCTGGGTCTGCTGGCGGAAGGCGGCGTAGCCGGCGGGGTCCTGCGCGAACTTCCGGCGCGCGCCCTTGAGGGTGGACCACAGGTCGCGCAGCGGGCGCACGGCGCGGTCGTTGCGCTCGCGGTTGAGCAGCGCGACCGCCAAGGCCTGCCGGTGCTGCGGGGTCGCCTCGTTGGCCTGCAGCTCGATCTTGCTGCCGAGCACCACGTGGCTGACCGGACGACCGATCGACTGACCGTCGATCTTCACCTCGTACTGGCCCGGGGCGAGGCCGGTGACGCGCAGCATCTCGTTGCTCTGCCGGTGCCCGGCCTTGCTGAGGTCATAGCCCACCCGGCCGTCCTCGCGCCATTCCCACTTGGTGGCCACGGTGGTGGACTCCCCCGGAATCACCCACGGCAGCGCGGCCGCGGTGTGCGTGAAGGTCACGCGCGTGGCGTCGCCCGCCAGTCCTTCGAGTTTCAGCGCCGCGGGGGCGCTCCACTTGTCGCCCGCGCGGGTGACGCTGAGCGCGCTGACATTCCGGCGCTCGGGGCGCAGCGCCTCGAGCAGGGCGCTCGCCATGATGAACTGGCCGCCGGGTCCGGGGTGGATCGCGTCGGGCACGAGGGTGAAGGCGGGATCCGCCGCGCGGCCCTCGGTCGTGAAATCGTTGAGCGGCCCCCACAGGTTGACGAACGGCAGGCGGCGGCGCTCCGCCTGGTCGCGGACCCAGGCACCGTAGTAGGCCATCACGGCGTTGTAGTTCGGAGCGAAGCTGCGCTCGCGGAAACGGTAGGTGGCGTCGTCCTTGCGCGCCTCCACCACCGGGTAGTCGAACAGGGTCGGCGACAGCACGATCGCGACCGCGCCGAGGGCCTGGATGCGATCGAGGAGCTTCGCCATGTCGGCGGCGTAGCGGGCGAAGGTCTCCGCCTTGAAGTCCTCGTACTGCCCGTCGTTCATGCCGAAGAGCACCGTGACGTACTTCGGCCGGTACGCGGCGACATCGGCATCGAAGCGGGCCAGCGCATCCGCGGCGCGATCGCCGCTCGCACCGGCGTTGTGGAAGCGGATCCGGCGCTCGGGGTGGCGGGTGTAGAAGAAGTTCTCCACGTGCTGCGTGAACAGGCACTGGTGGGTGATGGAGTCGCCGAGGAACACGAGCGTGTCGCCATCGCGCAGGTCGAGCGCGGACGAACGCGGGGCCGCCGCGGCGAGTCGCGGGGCGGTGAGGATCAGCAGCGCGAGGGGCAGGGAACGAAGCAGTCGGCGGAGCATCATTGGGAGGCGGGGTCAGCGCAGGCTAGCCGGGAGAGCGCGGGGGCGTCGAGGGGAAGCGTTGTGGCCGCGGCAGTTGCCGCGGATGCCGGCCGAAACGCATTCCTCCCTCGGCCATTTCCCGGAGATTCCAGCCTGCATTCCCGACCGAATCCGCGGCAACTGCCGCGGCCACGACGGGGCGTTCGTCCGCCGCACAAGAGCGTTGAAATTTCCGGTGCACGCCCGCCAACCTGCCCGCGTCATGAAATTCCGTTACCTCCTCCCCCTCGCCTTCAGCTTCGCCTTGGCCGCCTCCGCCGCGCAGCCCAAGGAATATCAGGTCACCGGCCCGGTCCTCGCCCTGACCGACGACGTCATCACCGTCGACAAGGGCGGGGAGAAATGGGAAATCGGCCGGTCGGCCGCGACCAAGGTCTCCGGCAAGCTGGCCGTCGGCAGCCGCGTCACCGTGTACTACCGCATGGGCGCCACTGCCGTCGACGTGAAGGACGACGCGAAGGGCAAGACCGACGCCAAGGCGTCCAACGCGGACAAGGCTGCCCCGAAGGCGGCGCCCAAGGGCGCCGAGGCTCCGGCGGACAAGGCCAAGAAGGCCAAGTCCTGAACCGGCGGCCGCGGCGGCGACTCAGCGCGCCTGCTTCTTCGCTTTGCCGGCCGGCCGCAGGGAATGCACCGACCCGGCGGGGATCCCCACGCTCGCCGCCGGCCGCGGAGCCAGGAACGCCGCCAGGCGCGCCCGTTCCCCCGCCAGCGCCGGATCGGCGGCCCGGTTGTCGAACTCGTCCGGATCCCGCCGCAGGTCGTACAGCTCCTCGAAGCCGTTGCCGTAACGGATAAACCGGTACCGCTCATCCGCCACGGCCTGCGACGGCCCGGGCTCTCCCCGGAACACGTGCGCCGTCAGCGCCGGCCGCGCCCGCGGGGCCGACGGATCGCGCAGCTGCGGCACCAAGCTGAGCCCGTCGCACTGCACCGGCACGGGCAGTCCCGCCAGCTCGCACAGGGTCGGATAAAGATCCGTCAGGGTCGCCGGCGCACGCGTGCGGGTTCCCTCGCCGGCCACGCCCGGGGCGCGGATGAAGAGCGGCACCCGCGTGGTCTGGTCCCACAGGGCGAATTTCTCCCAGTTCGCCTTCTCGCCCAGATGAAAGCCGTGGTCGCTCCAGAGCACGACGATCGTGCGCGCGCCGCGGGGCGAGGCATCGAGGGCATCGAGCAGGCGGCCCACCTGGTGGTCCAGGTAACTCACGCTCGCGAGGTAACCCTGGACGAAGCGTTCCCACTGGCGGTTCTCCACCACCCAGCGGTGCCACGCGGTGCGCCCGTGGTCGTGGGCGTCGGCCAGGTCGTCGGCGCGGTGACGCGGCAGGACGATGCTCTCCAGCGGGTGCAGGTCGAACCAGCGGCGCGGCACCTCCCACGGGATGTGCGGGCGGAAGAGACCCACGGCGAGAAACAGGGGCTGCTCCGGCGGCCGCGCGAGGATCCCGCGCGCCCAATCCACCACGCGGTGGTCGCCGGTATCCTCATCCGGGACGTCGAGCGGCGCGGCGCCGAAGAGCTGGCGGTCACCGAGCGGACGCCCCGGCGTCAGGCCGGCCGCCGCATCCGGCACCAGCGCGGGCCGGGGCCAGTCGGCGCTGATCGGATCCAGCGGGTCGCGGAAATACTCGTCCCACGCCGCGGGGTCGTTCTGGGAATCGCCCGGGGTCCACTGCAGGGAGTGGAAGATCTTGCCGCCGCCCGCCGCGCGGTAGCCGTGCGCCCGGAAATGCGCGGAGAGCACCACGGCGTCGCGCAGGACGGGGGATTCGTCGCGCCAGCGGGGTCCGTGGGCGCCGAAGAGGTTGAGGTAGAGGCCGGAGCGGACCGGATGGACGCCCGTCATCACCGCGACGCGCGAGGGATGGCAGGCGGGGGCGGCGCAGTGGGCGTTGGCGAAGGTGACGCCGCGGCGCGCGAGCCGCTCAAGGTTCGGCGTGCGCACGCCCGGGTGGGCGTCGAGGGGCGAGATGTAGTCGTTGAGGTCGTCGACAGCGATGAAGAGCACGTCGGGCCGTGGCGCGGCGGCGGACAGGGTGGCGACCAGGACCAGCAGGGAGCAGGCGAGGCGGGGCATCGGGGGAACGCGGGCACCGTATGCCGTAGATGCGCCGGCGGTCGAGTCCCGGCCGCGTTGTGGCCGCGGCTGCAGCCGCGGATTCAGCCTCCCGTGCCCGCCAAGCGCTCCGCCACCTGCGCCCGCAGCCACCCCAGTTCCTCGGGAAACAAACCGTGGTGCGCGCCGGGGAAGCGGAGGCGCGTCACCGCCGCGCCGGCGGCCGCGAACCACGCCGCACTCGCGTCGACGTGCTCCCGCGGGATGTGGGTATCGTCATCCGCACAGGCGAGCAGGACCGGGAGGCCGCGGAGTCGGCCGGGGGCGCGCGGCACGTCCAGCGGGCCGGGCAACGCGCCGCTGAGGGCGGCCACGAAAGCGAGCGGGCGGACGCCCGCCGCCGCGTGCTCGAGCGCGAGGCAGGCGCCCTGCGAGAAGCCACCGACGGCAATCCGCGCCGGGGGGAGACCGGCGGCCAGCAGCTCGCCCAGGGCGGCCTCCACTGTCGCGAGGGCGGCGGAAAGCTGCGGCTCATTCGCGGCCCGAGGGGCGAGGAAGCGCTGGGGGTACCACGATCCCCTCGACAGGCTCGGGGCTTCCGGCAGCAGAAACGCGACGCCGGGCACGGCCAGGTGGTCGGCGAGGCGGGCGATTTCCGCCGCCGAACTGCCCCGACCGTGCAGCAGCACCATCGCCCCGCGGACCGACGCCAGCGGGGCCCCGCGGTGGAGAAACGACCCGGATGGCGTCATGCGCTCCGCCCCCGCCCGGCTCAGCGCGCAGCCGGAGCGGCGAAGGGCCGCCGCGTGGCTTGCGTTTCGGTCGGGAAGTCAGGCGGCACCGGGAGCGTCACCGCGCCGGTCGCGGCCCACTCCGTGCCGCGCAGCAGGGTGGTGATGAACCCGACGCCCTCGAAGGAATAGTCCTCGTGGCCGAGGATGGTGTGGAAGACCCGCCCCTTGCCGAACTCGATCACCATCAGCGCCGGCTCGTGGCGGCCGGTGCCCTTGAACTCGGGCGACGAATAGGCCGTCGCCAGCACCGTCATCGCCTCCGCCGGGCCGCGCAGGCGGTCGTAGCATTCGTCCTGGGTGTGGCGCCAGCGGCGGGGCAGGCCGCGCAGGATCGGGTGGTCGGGCACGCGGGCCTCGAGCACGAACTCGTGTTGCGGGCCGTGGGCGCCGCCGGGGCCGGGCCGCGGATCGCGCACCAGCTTGCCCTGATCGTCGTAGTACACGTAGGGCCCGGACTTCTCGTTGCGGCCGCCCCAGCCGCCGAGGCCGATCATCCGGTTGTAGGCGGGCCAGTTCGGGAAGGAATTGTTCGCGGCATGCACCGAGACGAATCCGCCGCCCCGGGAGACAAAGTCCTCGAGCGCCTGGCGGGTGGCCGCGGGCCAGTCGGCCGCCTTCCAGCCGAAGTTGGAGATGACGACGTCGTGGCGGGAGAAATCCGGCGCGAAGTCAGGGTCGGCCTGGGGTTCCTTGAGGTCCTGCACCGGGCCGCCGCCGGGCGCCGGGTACTGGGCGAGCCACTTGTCGCCCTTCCAGGTGAAGCGGGTGCGGGCGACGGCGACCTCGAAGCGGCCGCTCTGCTCGAGGTAGGCCTTCATCATCGCGGTCGATTTGGGCCAAACCGTGTGGTTGTTCTGCCCGTCGATGATGAGGACGCGGAGTTTGGCCGGGGCGGCCGCGGGGGACGTCACGGCGGCGAGGAGGGCGAGGCAAGCGAGGAGCGGGGCGCGCATGGGGGGATCGCCGGCACCGTGGCGGCCCGCTTGCCGCGAGGCAATGCCGTTGCGCGTTGCTTGCCTCCGCGGCGGCGTTCCCTAACCTCACGCCATGAAAAATTACGTGGCCGTGGTTGAACGGGACCCCACCACCGGGCTGCTGATCGGTTATGTGCCCGGATTCCCCGGCGCGCACACCCAAGCCGCGAGCCTCGACGAGCTGCAGACGAATCTGCGCGAGGTGGTGAAAATGCTGCTGGAGGATGGCGAGCCACGGATCGAGGCGGAGTTCGTCGGCACGCAGACGATCGCCGTGGGCTGACCCGTGGGCTCGCTTCCCGTCCTCAAGCCGCAGGAAGTCTGCCGGCGACTGGAATCCCTGGGCTTCGTGAACGTTCGCCAACGCGGTTCGCACGTTCAATTCCGGCACGCGGACGGTCGCTGCACCACCGTGCCAGTGCACAAGGGCCGCGACGTGGCTCCCGGCTTGCTCCGCCAGATCGCGAAGGACATCGGCCTCACCGCCGAGGAATTCGTGCAGCACTGATCCACCCCGCAGCGGGGCGCAGGCTTGGGTTCGGTCTGCATTTACCGGGGAAGGATTCCCCGGCTACACCAAACCGAGATGCCTGAGCCTGCGGCCCGGCAAGAAACTCCGCGGATCGATGGTGCCGGGGCATCGTGCCCCGGTCCCGCGGACGAAAGCACCTTCGTTGGCGCGCAGGCGCGCGGCGCAGGCTTGGGTTCAGTCTGCGTTTACCGGGAGGCCGCCCCTCCGTCTCAGCCTCCCTCCCTCGCTCCGTCCCTCTTTCCCTCCGTCTCTCCGTCATCCGTCCTCCGCCCTCCGGCATCGCGCTACCGCCGGCCGCAACCCTGACAACTTTCCCGACGCCGTCGCGGGCGAATTTACACTTTTTCCGTCCCGCGACCGCGGGGGCTTATTGCAAAAAAAGCCGCAGGGGCTCGCACCCGCAACGACTTCTTATCGCAAATGGCGGGGGGAGAGGATTTGGCATTTCGATTGCATCCTCCCCGCCGCTCCTCCCGGGCTTCGGCTGGGGGAGCGATCTCATCCTAAATCCAACCCACCACCAGCCCTCAACCCACCTCCAGCCCATCCGGCACTACCCAGCCATGAACCTCCGCTCTTCCCTTCGCACCCTGGCCTTCGCCAGCGTCTGCGCCTTGCCGCTCCCAGCCGGCGTGCTGACCATCAACTTCACGGAAACCGGAGGCAATGTGGTCGTGACCGCCTCCGGAAGCCTCGCCGACTCGTCCGCGTGGACTCCTCTTGGTGGCGGAGTTAATTCCCTCCCTTCTCAAATTGTGCCCTCATTTGGAGCGATGACCTTCACCGGCCCTGCTGGCTCAGGCGTCCCATACCTAGCAACTGGAGTACTATCTGGGAATTTGACCTTAGGCTTTGGAACGGGCAACCTCACAACCACGACATCCTATTCCGGCCACACCTTGGGGTTCATCGGAGACACCAGTTTGGACCCCAGTCTTCCTGGGCTCCCACTTTTGATTCTTCCCAACGGCTATAGTTTCAGCTCCCCAACCAACCTGAGCAGCACGATGACGTTCACGGGGACAAATATCGCCGGCTTGGGCATCACGACCGGATCTTACGTTTTCAATAATGGCGGGGACACGATTCAGCTGACGTTCGGTGGTGGCGGCGGTTCCTCCGTGCCGGATGCCGGTCCCGGCCCGGCGCTGGCGCTGCTGCTCGGTGGCCTCGGGCTCCGGCAGTGGCGTTCCTCCCGTCGCTCCCGCGCGGCGGCCTGAACGTCCTTCACCGCCCACCTCCCCGCGACCCGGGGAGGTTTTTGGTGGGCAGCAGGCCCCGTTCGGATGGCCACCAAAGGCGCAAGGG
>JAIXQE010000217.1 GCA_027485815.1 Opitutaceae bacterium | reverse complement strand
GACCGTAAGGTCGCCGTCACGCTCTACGACGCGAAGCTGATGCCACTCGCCCCAGGCGCGCAGGTCGTGTCGGCCGTGGCCGAAGCCAAGAGCGGCAAGGTCACCCTCGCGTTTGAGCAGACTGCGGCCGGCTTCATGTCCAAGACCGCACTGCCCGAAGGGGACGACTACACCGTGGTCGTTCAAATCCGCGATGCCGCCGGGGCCAAGCCGAAAAACTACCGTGTCCTCTTCCACGACGAAATTTGCAAGGAGTGCAAACGTGCCGAATACGCCTGCATCTGCGACGATGCTGGTCACGAAGAGCACAAAAAGTGATCGTCGGTCGGTCGGGCTTTGGCCTCGCGCCAAAGCCCCGCACCGCGTGAAAAAGCCTCCTTCCAAACGCGAACTGTCGCACCGCAAGGAAGCGACGGACATGTTTGTCCTAGCCGTTGGGGCGGCCGTTGGCCTGATTGGCGGACTTGTCGTTGGCCTGCTCAAGCATCGCAGCCTGCTTTTTATGCAAGTGGGCGGGGTTGCGGGCCTCGGCTTGAGCGGACTCGGTCTTGTAGCACAGGCGGGTTGGCGTAGATTGCGAACCCGAGTTCGGTAACTCTCAACGGTCCCGTCTGTCCCAAATTCGATTGATGAGCACCCACGATCACACGCCCGAATCGGGCAATCACGACACCGATGAGCCAGGTGACTCCACGCCCGGCCACGATCACTACCACGAAGGCTGCGACGGCTGCGATCACAGCTCCTCGAACCCGTGGGAAACGCGTAGCCTCATCGCCTCCGGCGTGCTGGTCGGCATCGGGCTGATCCTGCAGTGGACGAAGGCGCTTCCGGCATTGGGCACGGAGGCGATCTTTACCGCCGCCATGCTCACCGGCGGCTGGTTCCTCCTGCCAAAAGCCTGGCGCGCGATCCTGCGGTTCCGGCCAGACATCAACCTGCTCGTCGTCATTGCAGCGATCGGTGCCTCCATCGTCGGCGAATGGGCCGAGGCGGCCACGGTGGTGTTTCTGTTTGGCGTCGCCGAATGGCTGGAGGGTTGGGCCGACCGTCGCGCCCAGCGCGCCGTCGAGGACTTGTTGGAGATCGCGCCAAAGACCGCGACGGTGAAGCGCGAGGGCAGATTCGCGGATGTGCCGGTAGAAGCGGTGCGGGTGGACGAAACGGTCGCCGTGAAATCCGGGATGAACATCCCGCTCGATGGCGAAGTATTGACGGGCGAATCCTCCGTCAACCAAGCGCCGATCACCGGCGAGTCCGTGCCGGTGGATAAAAAGAAGGGCGACGTGGTTTTCGCCGGAACCGTCAACGGCGAGGGCTCGTTGGAAATTCGAGTTACTAAGGTAGCCGGCGACACCACACTCGCCCGCATCATCCGTCTCGTGAAGGAAGCGCAGGAGCAGAAAGCGCCGACCCAGCGCTTTGTGGATGTGTTCGCCCGGTATTACACGCCCGCTGTGACCGTGGTCGCACTCTTCATTTTTCTGGTTCCACCCCTCCTCCTCGGCGGCGATTGGTCGCAATGGCTCTATCGCGCGTGTGTGTTACTGATCATCGCGTGTCCATGTGCGCTCGTAATCTCCACCCCGGTCAGCATCGTCTCGGGAATGGCCGCATTGGCGAGGCGCGGCGTGCTGGTGAAAGGCGGAGCCCATCTCGAATCCATCGCGAAACTCAAGGCGCTCGCCTTGGACAAGACCGGCACAGTCACGGAGGGTAAACCGCAGGTGCAGGGCGTCGAAACACTCGATCAAAGATCCGAACGAGAAGTCCTGCGCATCGCCGCCGCCATCGACGACCACTCATCGCATCCGCTGGCGAAGGCCGTGGTAGAGTATGCGAAGAAGAAAGGCGTCGATTTTCCGCGTGCGGAAAACTACCAAGCGCGCAGCGGTCGCGGGGCCGAAGGTTCGGTCGAGGGCCACGATTACTTTGTGGGGAATCACCGCTTTACGCACGAGTTGGGCGTATGTTCGGAGGAGGTTGAGCGTCGCCTCGCAGTGCTCGAAGGCAAAGGCCAGTCGGTGATCGTGGTCGGTCACCGCCCGCACGGTGATTGCAAAGGCGAAGTGCTCGGCATTCTCGCGGTCGGCGACACGGTGCGGCCCAATGCGGCGGAAGCGATCAAGGCGCTGCACGCCGCCGGCATCGAGTCCGTCGTGATGTTGAGCGGCGACAACCAACGCACAGCGGATTCCATCGCCAAACAAGTCGGGATCGACGAAGCCCGCGGGGACCTGCTCCCCAATGATAAAGTGACCGCCGTGAAGGCACTCCGCGAAAAGCATGGTTCGGTCGGCATGGTCGGCGACGGCGTGAACGATGCACCCGCGATGGCAACCGCGACGGTCGGCATCGCGATGGGTGGCTCGGGCACGGACGCCGCCATCGAAACCGCTGACGTGACACTCATGACGGATGAGCTCGGCAAGATCGCCGAAACGATCCGCCTCGGCCGCCGCACGCTTGGCATTATCCGTTTCAACATCGGTTTCGCGCTGGGGCTCAAAGCGCTCTTCCTGGCTTTGACCCTGCTCGGCCACGCCAGTCTCTGGCTGGCCATCATGGCCGATACCGGTGCGACGTTGCTCGTGGTGGCGAACGCGCTTCGGTTGTTGCGCTGATCACTGCGCCAGAGCGTGTTTCATCTCGTCTCCGGCGTCCGCTTCGGCGAAAATTTCGGGAGTATGAACCGACCGCGTTGGATCAGGGGACTCGTTTTGGCTGTGATCGTCAGCGTGATCTCGCCCGCTCGCGGGCAAGGGGGACCCGTGCAAACGGCCAAGGGTGTGCAGGACAATTCCTTTCTCATCGAGGAAGCCTACAATCAGGAGGAGGAGATGGTGCAGCACATCTTCACGTTTCGGCGCGACGTCCTCTCCGCAGCCGGTTCGACCGAGCGCAACTGGTATTTCAGCTTCACGCAGGAATGGCCGGTCTTGAGCCAGACGCACCAGTTTTCCTACACCGTGCCGGTCACCCGCCTCGCGCCCGGAGGATCACCGGCGGAGCGTGGCCTCGGCGACATGCTGCTGAACTACCGCTTTCAGGCACTCGCCGAGACTGACACCCAGCCCGCGTTCGCCCCGCGGCTCAGCTTGGTCGTGCCCACCGGCAACGAAGCCAAGGGCCTGGGCGAAAACGCCTGGGGCGCACAATTGAATCTGCCCATGAGCAAGATCGTCCACGACCAGTGGACGCTGCACGGCAACGCCGGCCTGACGCGGTTGTCCGGCGTCCGCGGCCGTAACCCGGTCACGTGGAATCTCGGCGGGAGCGCCATCTTTGCGGCGACCCGTAATTTCAACCTCATGTTTGAGACCACCGGTGAATGGCGCGAAAGTGTGAACGGCCGCGGCCGGATCGAACGGGATTTCGCCGGCACATTTTCGCCCGGCTTCCGCTACGCCTTCAATTTGTCTGCGGGCCAGTTGGTTGTCGGCGCCGCTGTCCCGCTAGCGCTCACCAAAGCCGCCCCGGACCGCAGCGTGTTCCTCTATCTTTCTTTCGAACACCCGCTGCTGAAGAAGTAGGTCGCCGTCCGCAACGCAGTCGGTTTTTTGCTCGCAAGTGATCGGTGCAAGGACGATCTCGACAAAGATTCCGTGGCCAAGGAACTCGTGACGCGATTTACGGCATTGAGCGATTTGACGAAGCAATCGTGACTCCGGATACCCGAGAATGGGCGGCCGCCGTTGCGCTCCCGGCCAACCCACCTCGAAACCCAATTGGGTCCCAATCACTCCCGCTGGAATTTTTTCAGCCAGCGGGAGTTTTCGTAGAGCGTCGAGTGGCTGATTCGCTTGTCGGGGTGATCGAACGCCTCGCGAAGGTAGTCTCGTATGGTGGCGTAAACCTGCGCGGGCATCCGCTGGTTGAGGGTCACCTTGTTGATCATGGAGAGATCGATCGGAATCTCAAAGAACGCGTCCTTGGAAGCACCCTCCCAAATCACGCGGAATTCGTCCTCACACCGATACGGCCAGCGTTTGATGAACGGCATGTCATCGACTGGAATCTCCGCATCTTTGAGTTCGTTTAGGCGAAGATACTTTATGCAGCGGAACCTCACGTCCTCGACCTCTCTGAGCCGGCTGATCAACCGCTGGGCATCGAACTCGATGCAGCATCCGCTGATGCCATCGGCGAATGCCTTCCACTGGTGAATGGTCTCGTCGCCCCACGAAAAGCAGATCGCGAACAAGCGTGCCGCGTCCTTGCGGCGCTTGTATTCCAGCATCACACCGGAGTCGTTTTTATCCTCCCATGACTTGGGATCGAGCAACACAAGGCGCTGGCGTTTGAGCAAATCGAGCAGGACGGGCAGCGTGGTGTAGCGGCTGAGTTTTTCGAGTTCGTCGATCTGCGGAGGATTGGCGACATGCGCTTTCATGTGGGTTGGCGGCGAGAGTCCTGCGATTGGCGCCCCCTTTGGCAGCTACCGCGCCTTCCGCTCAATCATCAGCCGGGTCTTTTCGAGTTCCTCGGCCAAGGCCTTCTCATCCGGCAACGCCAGCTTGTATTCCCGGG
>JAIXQE010000044.1 GCA_027485815.1 Opitutaceae bacterium | reverse complement strand
TGCGGGCGGACGGAATCGAACCGACGAGACCTGCTTGGAAGGCAGGAGTTTTACCACTAAACTACGCCCGCAGGAGCGTGAACGCACACTCCCCCACGGCTCAGGGGCGGTCAAGCCAAGTCCCGCCCGCTTTGCCGCTGGCCCGCACCCCACCCGCCTGCTAACGCCTCCCACAATGATCCAGGACCTGCTGAGACTGCGCGACGTGGAGCCCCCAATGGGCGACCTCTTCACCCACGCCACGTGGGCCGCCGGCCGCTCGCTCTGGGTCCACCGCGACCGCGGCGAGACCGACCTTCCTCCCTCCCGGATCATCCACGCCCGCGTGCTGCGGCTCCCCGGCCGCGCCCGCCTCCACCGGCTCGGACTCCGCCTCGGGCAAGGGTACCACAAGTGCGGCAGCCGGCAGGACCCGGATTGGATCACCGGGCTCCGGGTGCGCGGACTCCGCGGCGGGCGCTGGGTGGAACTGCTCCGCCACGACGCGCTCCCCCGCCCCAACCCCGGGGAAACGCAATGGCACGACCTCGCCGGCACCGAGGTGAGCGGGGTCTCGCTGGAGGTGCGCCGCTCGGCCATCGACGGCGGCTGGACGCCCTGGAACCTCACGCTCTCCGCACCGGTGCTCGAAGGGGAATTGCTCGACCCGCTCCCGCCACGCCGGGAACGGCTGCTGCAGGTGGAGCGCGTGGCTCTCGCCGGACTGCCGCCGGGCGTGACCGCGGAACACCGGGACGGGGAAGTCCGCTACCGCGGGCGCGGCTTCGAGGTCGGTTTTCTCCTCGGCCGACCCGGGTTTTCCTTCCTCGGCCTGCACGGGGAGGACCCGGCGCTCGCGGGGACCAACCTGCTCGCGATGCCCGCCGCGGTGTGCCACCAGGGCCCGCGGCTGCACCCAGTCGGCGCGGCCCCCGTGCTCGCGCCCGCGGTGCGGTGCGACCTCGACGGGACCACGACCGTCCGCGGCGGAACGGTCACGTACGCCTTTCGGGCCGGAGGACAGGACTACCGCCTGCGGTGGACGGTCGATCGCAACGGCCTGACCCTGCGCGCCCGCCGGCGGGCCACCGCGCCCCTGCTGGCCTGGCACAGCGCGGCGTGGACCGTCGCCTGCCGCAACAGCGTGGCCCCGGCGGCGGCGCTCGGGCGGCTGCTGCCGGACGGGGAAACGGGCGCGCTCGCCCTCCCCTGCCTGCTGCACCTGCCGCGTTTCGGCACATGGGAATTCTCCGGGCGCGGCGCCTTCGCGCGCAGCGACTGCTTCCGCGCCGAGGACCGCAACACACTCGAATTGAAGGTCGGCGAGCAACGCACCCCCGAGGGCCTTTACCGCCTGCCGGCGGGCACCTTTGACGCCGTGGTCCGCCTGCGCCCACGTCCCGCCCCGGACCTCCTGCGGCGCGGCGCCCCGGCCGTCGTGCGGCGGGCGTTGGCGCGGACGTTTCACACCGCCCTCACCTACCGCGCGGATACCGGCACCCTGAGCAACAACGGCGCCTCGATGCACTGCCCGCTGTGCCTCGACACGTGGTCGGCCGTCACCCTGCGGATGGGACCGCTGTTGCCGGGTCTGCCCGCGGCCGAGCTGCTCCGTACCTCGCTGGAACGCTGGCTCGCGGGGGGGCCGGGCTACGCGGCGGGACGGATCTTTCAGGACGGCGTGCCGCGGGACGTCGGGGACGAATACCTGATGACGGACGTCGCCGGCCTGCGGGGGCTAGGCGACTACCTCCGGGAGGCGGCCGACGCGGCCTGGTACCGGCGGCACCGGGCGGCGCTCACGCGGATCCTCGAGACCATCCGGCGCCGCGACCTCGACGGCGACGGCCTCATCGAAAGCCCGTGGCGCACGGGCGTGAGCGGGACCGGGCAATGGAGCACGAGCTGGTTTGATGTGGTGTCGTTCGGCTGGAAGGACGCCTTCGTGAACGCGATCCTGCACGGGGCCCTGCGCACGCTGGCGGAGGTCCTGCCGCGGTTCGGCGCCGCAGCGCAGGCCCGGGAGCTGACCGCGTGGGCGGACCGTCTGCGGGCGGCCTACCGGCCCGCGTTTTGGAATCCGGAGACCGGCTGGTTTGCGGGCTGGCTGTGCCAGGAGGGGCGGTTGCACGACCACGCGTTTCTCGCGGTGAACGGCGCTGCCGTGGCCCTGGGCCTGACCACGCCGGCGGAGGGGCGGGACCTCCTGCAGCGGCTCCTGCGCGAGGCGGAGCGCGTGGGGATGCCGGACCCGGCGCTGGGCCTGCCCGGAAACCTGCGGCCGATCCCCGACGCAGATCTCGCGGACATCCTGCAGGGTTACCCGATGGGGTACTACCAGAACGGCGGCCGCACCCACGCGCAGACGCGACACGTGGTGATGGGCCTGTACCGGGCGGGCCTGACGCGCGAGGGAGACCGGCTGCTGAACCAGCTGTGCGCGGGGTTCGCGGAGGCGCGGGTCTTCGGGGGCAACCAGAGCGGCGTCGACTGGCGGTACTGGGACGACCGCCCCTGCGGGTACGAGGGGCTGCTGACGGACCAGTTCGGGCTGCTGGAGGCGGTGCTCGCCCGCTGGGGCCGCGGGTCGCGGGAGGGCCGGCGATGAACCTGGTCCTGCTGGCGCCGGACGAGCCGGACCGGCCGCTACCCCGGGCAGACCGGCGGGTGGCGCACGTGCGGGACGTGCTGCGGCGCGGGCCGGGGGAGCCGTTCGCGGCGGGGCTGCTGGGGGGACCGCTGGGGCGGGCGTGGATCCGGGCGGAGGACGCGGGGACGGTGACCTTTGGGTTCGCGGCGGAGGGGCCCGGGCCGGAGCCGGAGCCGCTGACGCTGCTGGTAGGCCTGCCGCGGCCGCAGACGGCGCGGGATATTCTGCGGGACGCGACGACCCTCGGGGTGGCGGCGCTGCACTTTGTCCTGACCGAGAAGGGGGATCCGAGCTACGCGCAGAGCACGCTCTGGAGCTCCGGCGAGTGGCGGCGGCACGTGGGCTTGGGGCTGGAACAGGCGGTGGCCACGCGGCCGCCGGAGGTAACTTGGGGCCGGCCCATGGCGGAGGTGCTGGCGGCGTTGCCGGGCGACGGGCAGCGGGTGGCGCTGGACAATTACGAGGCGGAGGGCGGGCTGGGCGCGGCGGCGGGGGCGGTGATTTTGGCGGTGGGCGGGGAACGGGGCTGGGGCGCGGCGGATCGGGCTGCGCTGCGGGCGCAGGGCTTCGCGCTGCGGCACCTGGGCACGCGGGTCCTGCGGACGGAGACCGCGTGCGTGGCGGGGATCAGTGTGTTGTTGGCGGGCGGGTGTGGCCGCGGCAGTTGCCGCGGAGGCTGACGGAAGAATTTTCCGGCACGATCAGGAAAGGCCGGCGGCGGGAATACCGGGCCCGTGGAATCCGCGGCTACAGCCGCGGCCACACCACACCCTCAGACCTTCGCGCTGTTGTCGCACTTGTAGTGGACCTGGGAGCGGCGGAGGCCGTGCGCACGCAGGGCCGCCGTCTGGGCGGCGTCGCGGGACGGGACGGGGCCGTGGGCACCCGTGGCCGCCGCCACTTCGGCCTGCGCCGCGAGGGCGGCCACGCAGAGGGCCTGCTCGGCGCGGGCCTCCAGTCGGCGGCCGGGGAAGCCGGTGTGGCGGGCGAGCCAGCCGACGACGGCGGCGAGGGAGGAGGAATCGGCAGTCATCGGGAAAGGGCGGTGCGCCAAGCCTCCGGTTGAAACCCGGCCAAGGCAACGCCCGGGCCCAGCAGGACCGGGCGCTTGATCAAATTGCCGTTGCTCGCGAGCAGCGCGAGCGCCTCCTCGGGGGAGAGCGTCGGAAGCCGCGCGGAAAGCCCCAGTTCGCGGTAATCGCGGCCGGAGGTGTTGCAGAGCCGCCGCAGGTCGCCATCGAGCGCCGCGAGCACGGTGCGGAGCTCGGCGGGGGTCGGGGGCGTCTCGCGGATCGGCACTTCCGTGAAGGCGTGGCCGGCGTCGCGGAGCCAGCGGGCGGCGCGGCGGCAGGAATCGCAGCCGGCGTAGGCGTAGAGTTTCAGCATCGGAGGGGCCTCACTTCACCCAGGACGGATCCTGGATCACGAACTGCCAGCGGTCACGGTATTGGCCGAGTTCGCCGTAGCAGCGGAGGGTGGAACCGGCGGGAAATTCGGCGCGGAGCCGGCGGCGCAGGTCCTCGTCGAAACTCCAGACGTCGTACGTTTCGCCGCGGAACTCGACCATCAGGCGTTCGCCGGGCGGCACGCGACCCTCGATGCGGAAGAGCTTGCCCTTGTTGGGCTCGGTGCGGATCGAGGCGTCGGGGGCGAGCCGGGAGAGATCTACCGCGAGGCGGGGCAGATCCATCGTGGCGTAATTCACCGTGCGGCGGGCGGCGCCGGTGGCGCGGCCGTCGGAGGGGTTCGTGAGGTTCACCCACTGGTCGGGGCGGCCGTCGGGCACGGTGCGGAAGCGGGCGGAGACCGGAAAGTGGTCGGAGGCGCCGCGGCCGGCGGGGCCGGTGAACTCCCAGCGCTGCGGGAGGCCGCGGGCGTCGGCGTTGAGTCCGGGGAAGCGGCCCACCGCGAACGAATTGTCGATGTACTGGACCCCGGCGCGGTCGTAGAGCCCGCGGCTGACGAGTAGGTGGATGAGCGTGCCCCATTCGCCCCGGTAGGTGTCGCTGCCGCGTTCGGCGGCGGGCAGTTCGAACCAGAGGTTGTAGAGGCCGGGGCCGGGGCGGCGGGTAGCGAGCTCGTCGCCCTGGGAGCCGAGGACGTCGTTGATGCCGGTGCGGCCCATCCGCGGGTAGCGGAGCCGCTGGTTGTATTGGGAATTCAGATCGCCGCCGAGGATCAGGTCGGCCTGCGGGTCGGTGGCGAGGAGCTCGTCGAGCCGGCGGCGGAGCGTGAGGGCGTTCTCGACGCGGGTGGGTTCCGTGGCGGGGTCGCTGGCGCCGGACTTCCAGTGGTTGGCGAACACGCGGAAGCGGGCGCCGTCGACCTCTAGTTCCACCTCGAGGATGGCGCGGGCGTCGACCGTGGGGAGGGAACGGGTGGAGCGGACGGGGAAGCGCGTGAGCACGGCGCAGCGGATCTCCTGCGGACGGGTCGTGCCGGCGGCGGTGACCGAGTCGGCCACCACCACCTGGTAGCCGGGCAGGCCGGCGTCGGCGAGGGCGTGGAGCAGGAGGGCCTCGGCGGGGAGGTCGGCGACGGCGGGGGTGAAGCGCGGGCCGAGGAGGTCGGCGAGGGGGATGCCGGCGAACGGGGCGAGGAGGGCGGCGTAATCCGGGGGCGTGCGGCCGGGCGTGCGGTCGACCTCGAGTTCGCTGAGCAGGACCACGTCGGGGCCGCGGCCGGACTCATAGCGGGCGAGGACGCGGGCGATCGTGCGGAGCTTGGTGAGGGCGTGGGCGGGGCGGTAGCGCGACGGCTGGTAGTCCTCGTAGCCGGCCTGGCCGTCGAGGTCGAAGAGGTTCTCGACGTTGTAGGCGACGACCGTGAACTCCCGGGCGGGGAGCCAGGGAACGAGGAGGAGCGCGAGGAACGCGGTCGGCAGGCGGCGCATCCCCTGCTTGTGAGGCGCGCGGTTGACCGACGCAATCCCGGGGCCGCAGGATGGCAGGCGATGACCCTGCTCCTCGAAGTTTCCGGCCTGACCGTGCGCCGCGGCCGCGCGGAGATCCTGCGCGGCCTCGACTGGCGGGTGCGGGCGGGCGAGCACTGGGTGATCCTCGGGGCGAACGGGTGCGGCAAGACCTCCCTGCTGCGGACCCTGACCGGTTACATGGCGGCGACGGCGGGGGATTTCGCGGTGCTGGGGCGGAGGTATGGGCGAGAGGACTGGCGGGAGCTGCGGCGGCACTTGGGGGTGGTGACGGCGTCCTTCGCGGCGGCGATCCCGCCGGCGGAGACGGCCCTCGAGACCGTGGTGAGCGGCAAGTACGCGCAGCTGGATTTGTGGCGGGAACCGACGGCGGGGGACCGGCGGGCGGCACGGGCGCGGTTGCGCGAGGTAGGCCTCGGGCGGCTCGCGGAGCGGGAGTGGGTGCATTTGTCGCAGGGCGAGCGGCAGCGGGTGCTGATCGCGCGGGCGCTGATGGCGCGGCCGCGGCTGCTGATTCTGGACGAGCCGGCGGCGGGGCTGGATCCCGTGGCGCGGGAGCGGTTCCTGCGGCACGTGGAGCGGCTGGCGCGGCGCCGCGGTGGGCCGGCGCTGGTGCTCGTGACCCACCACGTCGAGGAAATCACCCCGGCCTTCACGCACGCGCTGCTGCTGCGGGGCGGGCGGGTGCTGGTGGCGGGGCCGCGGCCGGAGGTCCTCCGCTCGGCGCACCTTTCGGCGGCGTTCGGGGCGCCCCTGCGGCTGACCTCCCGCGGCGGGCGCTACGCGCTGGCGGCCTCCCGTTGAACCCGTTGCCCGAGCTCCTGCGCGGACTGGGCCTGGATTCCCCCTGGGGTTACCTGGGGCTGTTCCTGGCGGCCTCCCTGCTGATGGTGTGGCGGATGGAAGGCCTGCTGGCGCACGGCCTGGAGGGGACGGCGCTGGGCACCCTGGTGATGCCCTATTGCTCGGGTTTGGGGAACCTCGTCCTGGTGGCGCTCGTGGCGGGGCGGCCGGACGGCGGGGCACAGATCGTGACCAACGCGCTGGTCAACAACGTCACCAACCTGACCCTGCTGCTCGGCCTGCCGGCGATCCTGTGGGGCTTGTCCTTGGGAGCTCCGGCGGGGCGGGGCCGGGCGGCGAAGGGCGGGGCGGATCCGGAGATGGAGCGGCAGCTCAACCGCGTCTCGCTCCTGATGAGCGTGGGCGCGGGCGTGTTCTTCACCGGTCTGCTCTGGGTGCTCGGGGAGGACGGCCGCCTGGAGGTGCAGGACGGGCTGGTGCTCACGGGGACGTTCCTGTTCTGGCAGGCGCTGCAGGTGGCGGACGTGCTCAAGCACAACGTGCGGCGGCGGCGGGGGTTCGGGCCGGCGTTCTACCTGGATCTGGGCGTCGTGGGCGTGGGGGC
>JAIXQE010000212.1 GCA_027485815.1 Opitutaceae bacterium | reverse complement strand
GCAACTATCCGATGTATGCGATCCCCGACGGCCGCGGCGAGTGGATGAGGACGAGCCCGGCCCACCACAATGCTTACATCCGGCAGGCCGATGAAGCCTCCCGCAGCAAGCTGCGTGGCACCGCACAACTCCTGAAGTTCTGGCGGGAATGCCGCCAGTCACCGGTGCCAATTTCGTCCTTTCATATCGAGATGGTGCTCGCCAGCGAAGGCACCTGTCGCGGCATCAAGTCTTACGCCGAATGCCTGACGGAAGTCCTGCAAGGCTTGGCGCAGCGCGACTGCCGCGGTCTCCAAGATCCTCTCGGAATCAGCGGGCTCGTCCCCGCCGTCAAGTCAACCGCCCGCCGCGAGCCGGCGCTCGATTCCGTAAAATATTCGCGCGACCATGCGAAAGCCGCGCTCCTTGCGGAAAGACGCGACGATTTCGAGGAAGCTCGCCGTCAATGGGACATCGTGTTTCGCGGCAGCTTCCCAAAATCGTAAGGCCCGCTGCGGGCTGGCCATTGGCGGCACTGCGGCCCAGAAGACTTCCGTCCCGCACTCGCCGATGCCCACCTCATTGTCCGAAGGATTCCGCACCTTCAGTTCAAACTTGGAAATCACCGACCTCCAGGCATCGGTCGTCGCCACTCGCCAGCAGAATGTTCGCGACGTCCTGACCTCCGAGTTTGAGGTTTTGGACACGTTTCTCACCGGCTCCTACCGCCGCAATACCATGATTGCGCCTTTGGCGCAGGCCGATGTGGACGTGTTCGTCGTGCTTGATCCGCGGTATTATCACGACAACGCACCGCAATCTCTGTTGGAGCGAGTGCGCACACGGCTGCGCGTGACGTATCCGAACACCCCGCGCGTAAGTAAAAACGGTCAAGCGGTCACCATCACGTTTACCGATTTCAACATGGATGTGGTGCCGGGATTTCACCGGCAAGGTGGCGGCTACCTGATCCCCGATGCGGCCGGCGGTCGCTGGATTTCAACCGACCCCAAGCGCCACGTGGAGATCTGGTCTTTGGCCAACCAAGCTCTTAATGGCGATCTCGTGCCGCTGCTGAAAATGCTCAAGGCGTGGAACCGCACCCATAGCGGGTTCGTTCGCTCGTTCCATCTGGAGGCACTCACGCTCGCGGTGCTGAACAATGTGACGATTTCCGATTTCCCGTCCGGCGTTCGTTATGTGTTCGAACACGCTCGAACCGCCTTCACACGTCCGGTGCTCGATCCCGCCGGCTACGGCGGTAACCTCGGCGACTACGTGGATATGATCACCGGAGCGGAAATCGCCAACCGGCTCGAAAGCGCCTATCAACGTGCGCGCGACGCGGAAATCCGGATCACCCAAACCCGCATTGACCTCGCCTTCGAGCGTTACCGGCAGATATTTGGAGACTGCTTTCCCGCCTACAATTGATCATGGAACCGCTCGAATCGATCCAAGCCGAGGCCTCGCGAATCGAGGAGGATGCGCTGTATTCGGCGAAAGGCCATTGGGAGGCGGCAAAACCATGGGAAAACCGCCACCTCTGGATTGGCGTGCCCACCACGGTCTGCGCCGCCGCCGCCGGCGTTTCCGCGTTTTCCAATCACCCGATTGTCACCGGCGTGCTCTCCGTCATCGTCGCCGTCGGCTCCGGCCTGAGCACGTTTCTCAACCCGAACGAACGGCATCGCCGACACTGCGACGCCGGCAACGCCTACAAGGCGCTCAACAATCACGCCCGGATTTTCCGCACGACGGAGTGCGTGCCGGCGGCCGACCTCGCAACCCTGCGCGCCAAACTGCAGGAACTCGACCAGCGCCGCAACGATCTCAACCAAGGTTCGCCCATCATTCCCAGGCCCGCTTTCGAAGCGGCCCGCCGCGGTATCGAAGCGGGCGAAGCCCGGCATCAGGTGGATCAAGGCCGCTGACCTTACAGTCCTAGCTTTTCGCGCAACCGTGCGACGGCTTCCTCGTGCTTTTTCGGGTCCATTCTCCGTAGATTGTAGAGTTTCCACTGCGGCCCCGGCAGCCGCTCTGCACCGGGCAGTCCCAGCAAATCCCACTGTGGATCACCCTGCTTCAAGGATAGCAGGAATTCCCGTTCGGCCCGGGTCAGATCGGCATTGATCCTTTCGATGAGTTGGGCGCGCGCCGCTTCCAACATCGTCATTGGCACCGGCTCTGTCGTCATGCCACTGAACTGGTCTGCATACACCTGCCGCAGATCCTTCAGCCTCGGCGTGAGCAATTCCCCCATCGGCCGGTCGTGGCTGGCCAGCGCCACCACAAACCCCCGCCGAATATCATCGGTCAGTCCCTCGGCCTCAAACAACCCGTGCACGTCGAACAAATCACGCGGATGCTGGCGATCGAGCGCCGCGCACAATTTGCCGCCATACAAGTCCGGCAACGACACCACCCGCATCGTCACCGACCGGCCGAATAACGCGACCGCCTTCGGCACGAGCGTTCGATCTTCCGTCGGAAAAAGCGCGCCCCGCATCACCGTGTTCGGCTCGATCTTCACCTCCGCCCCGCCGGCGGTGCGCAACGCCAGCTTGAAGGCACCGCCGCCTCCCACCGGTCGCTGTTCCCGCACCTGCACTCCCGGGAGCGCCCGCCGCACCCTCGCCGCGATCCGCTCCAACGCCGCGTTGATCCCCCGCAAGGTTGCGGCCCGATCCTCGACCGGCAGGTAAACGAGGTCGATGTCGACCGACAGGCGCGGGAAATCCCGCACAAAGAAATTGATCGCTGTGCCGCCCTTCAGTGCGAAACACGCCTCCGCGTGAACGAACGGCAAAACCTGCACGAGCAAATCCGCCTGCGGATAGAAGCTGCTGTTTTTCATGGTGCGTCGTCCGGCATTTTCGCCTCCGCCGGCACCGTGATCAGGTATTTGGCATCGAGCCTTCCGCCTTTCACCAACACCCGCTTGCCGCTACCCAAAGAGATTTTCTCCACCTTCAATTCACGAAACCACGGATGCCGGTGTTGCTCCGCGAAGTGCAGAAACAGCCGCTTCACCTTCACCGACGAGCACGATTCGAGCAATGCCTGCACGATCTCCGGGCGCAATGTGCCAAGCCCCTCGAAGATCAATCGCGCGTGCTCATAGCTGTCCGCATCGGACACCTCCTGAAAAAGCAGTTCAAGGATGGCCCGCTCGGGAGCCGAAGCTTTCACGGTAAATTCTCCTGCCGAGTGCTCCCGCAATCCGACATCTGCCGGCAGAAAATTGCTGCTGACCAACCGCACTCGTCCGGCCCACGGGAACCCCCGGAACCACACCGGCACGCGTTCCCCGGCCCGGCTGAACAAGTAAACCGGAGCCTCCGCACCGAGCGGGAGAAAGTGCGCCGCACTGGCCAGCTCCAAAGCCGTCCGACCACCGGGATGGAACGAAGCATCCCGTTTTTGCTGCAACCCATACACCGCTCCCAGCCAGTCCGCTGCATCACCTTTCAGGGTGAACGCACCTTCACCCACGCGTTGCAGCCAGCCTGAGGTGGCATAGTAGTTGGCGAGTTTTCGGGAGATTCCCCGGGCTCTAAGCCACTCCACAGTCAGCACGGTGCCACCCGGCGCCGTTAGCAGGCGTTGGTTTATTTTTCCTCTCTTGTGGCTAGATTTACTATCCATTTGTTTTTGGCCATAAACCGCGCGCTTAGGCTGGTTTGTTTCTAGTGTCCTATGACTAGTAATTTTAGCCTTATTTGCAATGGAATAAACCGACTCTAGCCTACCAGCCGTATCGGACCTGAAACCGTCAACGCTTGAACACGGTTCCCCCCGTGGCGTCCAAAAACTCGAACGGAAGCAGACAGTTACCTGTGGGAAACAAAAACTCCATCCACGCCGGAAGTCGTTGATGGATGATCGGATCGAGGCAGGCTCAATAGCGCTGCTTCGCCTCGTTTTCGCGCTCCTGCGGAGCCTGGTGTCAGGATTTCACGTCCGTCGAAACCTCGTTCTCGAGAACCTCGCCCTGCGGCACCAACTGGTGGTGCTGAGCGTGGCGGTGCCTTCGCGATCCCGCACCGCGGCCAGATCTCCGGATACTCGCATTCCTGCACCGGATGCACCGGCACAATGACGACCGAAAACGGCAAGGCCAAGTCCGACATGAAGCATGCCGCCGGCTGCGCCACGCTCGTGTGCTGCAAGTGAACGACGCGCCATCGAAATCAACTTAACCACCTAACTCTTTCTCCCATGAAAACAAAACTGCGTTACTCGAAATTACTCGCCGGGGTCGCCCTGGCACTCGGCACTGGCCTGCTCATTCCCACCGCCGTCGCCGGGCCCGGCTCCGGGGTCAGCATCTGGCGCAACAAGCCCGCCCCGGAAAAGACCCCCGCCGCCCCCAGCGCGACCATCGAGCCGCCTCGCGCGTGCACTGACTCCCGGCTCATCTCGGTCAAGGAGGCGAAGTGGGTGCGTGGCGGCGGACGCGGCATGGTGATCGTCGACGCCGGCAAGACCCTCGTGTGCAACTCCTGCGCAACGCCCACCGTCGCCGCGAAGACGCACGATCGGAATTCGAACGGGCCCAAGGCCGCGCTCCCGATCAAGGGCCTGCACGATTGCAGCAAGAACGGATGCGGCGGAAAGGTCGCCAGCGTGAATTGAACCTCACGCGGTCACCACACCTTTCCGGCCCCCGACCGACTTGGCCCAGGTTCCCCTCCAAGGCGTGGATTCTCCCGTAGTCTTGGTCGAAAAGATTTGGCTGGAGCGGAGGGACGGGGAACTGGCCCTGCGGGGTTATGTTCTCAAACGGCTGGCAGCCACCGATACCACCGGCACTCACCTTGATGTCACCCTCTTCGACGCCTCCGGGCGGATATTGCGGACCAGTCTGGAGTCGTTCACACCCAAGCAGATTGTGCGTCGCCACCGCCGGCCCGCCTATGCCAGCTATTACGTTGTGCTGGATCCACTCCCGCCGGGAGTTGCTCGGATCGAGGTGCGGTCGGATGAGGCCGAGCATCCCTGATCCCGCGAGGGGGGAAGTAGATGCGGCATCCCTAAAAAAGCCAAAAAAACATGAGGGATTGCCAACACCTGCGGTGTATGTGTTCCGAAACCTCTCTTCACCCATTACCATCCACCCTGAACCCGTCTCGCTCTTCGCTCCAGCCTCGCCGCTCTCGCCTTGGCTTTCGTGGCCGCTGCGGACGTCCTTGCCCCCGCCCAAGCCCATGAGGGCCACAAAAAGGAAAAGGAGCCGTCCAAGGGCTCCGCTCAAGCTGCGGCGGACTATCCCGTCAATTACTGTGTCGTCTCCGGGGACAAGCTCGAGGACGGCGACATGGGCCCGCCGATCAATTACACTTACAAGCAGGACGGGAAGCCCGACCGGCTCGTGCGCCTCTGCTGCAAGATCTGTGTGAAGGACTTCAACAAGGACCCCGAGAAGTTCCTCAAGATGGCCTCGTCATCGAGAAGCGGGGCCTCGCAACCAGCGTTCTGAAGCGAACGCCGGACGGCTGGAAGATCAGGCTGAGCCACAGCTCATCGAGGAACCCAAGGCTAACTGACCAGATATGTCTGAGCCGACCTACATTCCGGCGCTCTCCTACGCATTCCTGACCCACTGGTATGATGCGGTCGTGCGTTGGACGACCAGGGAAGCCGCCTTTCGCAAGGCGCTGCTTGCCCAGGTCGCCCCAAAAGAGCGGCACCGGATTCTCGATGTCGGCTGCGGCACCGGCAGTTTCGCGGTGCAGCTAAAGCTCGCCGCCCCCGGGGCCGAGGTTACGGGGCTGGACGGAGACGCCAACGTGCTGGCCATCGCGAGGAACAAGGTCCAGCGCGCCGGACTCGATCTGGTTTGGGTCCAATCTTCCGCGCTGAACCTGCCGTTTCCGGAAGCGCGCTTTCATGCGGTGGTGAGCAGCTTGTTCTTCCATCACCTGGACCTCGAGAGCAAGAGGCGCGCCCTGGCTGAAATAGCGCGGGTGCTGGAGCCCGGTGGCGAATTGCATATCGCCGACTGGGGCCGACCCGGGAACCCGCTCATGCGCGCGGCCTTTCTGCCGGTTCAGCTGCTGGACGGTTTCAAGACGACGAGGGACAACGTTGCCGGTCGATTGCCGGAGCTTATCGCCCTGGCGGGATTTGTCGGCGTGGAAGAGACGAAACGCATGGCCACGCCCTGCGGCAGCCTGTCATTGTATCGGGCAAACAAGCCACCGAGGGCCGTTCCCCAGTAGCTGGATGAGGTCCTGCGTTCCGTCCGACAACTCCTCTCGCTCTCAGCACTCGCACCTACTTGTCCCCACCAAACCGCCAATGGCCGTCTCCGTTTACCAGATCATGCAAGCGCAGCACTCCCTGCGCACTGCCAGCAAAGCAAATCGGATATTTGCTGTCGCGGCATTGGGCTGGGTCTCTGCGGTGCCACTCTTGCGAGCATCAGACGATGCCCTGGCGCTGACATTTTCTTCCGGTCTGTGGTCAGACCATGTCGATCGCGGGATAGAGAGAGCGGGCACCAGCTGGCAGTCCTCCTTCTACGGCTCGGTGTCCGGCTGGAAGGGCCGCGTGTGGTATGGGAGGCCATTGGATGCCGATGGCGTGGAGGAGGTGCGTTCCTCCCTCGGCCACAGCTGGAATCTCGGCAAGGCGACGGTGGCCGAGGTCACTGGCACCCACTTCTGGTATGTGGATCAACCGATTGCGGGTGCGCCCGCTCACTCCTTCGAGGGTGTGGTTCGCCTCTCCTCGATTGTGCCCGGGCGATGGAATCCCTCCGTCGAGGTCGCTTACGACATCCGCTACCGTTCGAGTGTGGTTGAGGTATCGGTTGAGCGCGAATTCGTGACCGGCGTGGGCGCGTGGGCGCTTCGAGCCCATGGCGGGCAAGTGACTGCCCGGGATGTTTTGCCTGACGCCATCGGCCACGCTCTACACGACAGTTATACCTACTACGGGGCAACCGTTGGACTTCACCTGAAAGTTGATCTGCATTGGAGAGTGCAGGGGGAGGTCGGCTTGGTCGGTTCCGCCAATCAGAGTCCAGCTTGGTCAGAGCTACCGGCCAGGACTGTGCGCGGACGATTCTCGCTGAGCGCGCTCTACCAGTTTTGAAGCGAGCATGCGTAGTTCACCCCACCCCATACCCCCAGGCGACCTTAAGCAAGGGTCGTCCAATACACGTTCGCTTGGCTATCAGAGCCCGCTCGACTACGAATCCACCCTCAACTAACCATCAAACATCACGCTCTACGCGTGTCCGAAATATCCGGGGAAGCACACCGTGTCCGGCTCGCCAAAACCGTAGCATCGGAGCATTTGAATGAACTGCGCCCGTTTTT
Organism: Opitutaceae bacterium; assembly: GCA_027485815.1. GTDB lineage: Bacteria > Verrucomicrobiota > Verrucomicrobiia > Opitutales > Opitutaceae > ER46. The sequence goes on along the minus strand of JAIXQE010000212.1, from coordinate 1,019 downwards.
CCCGGGTGAACGCGGCGAACGGATTGAGGTCTCCCAACATGGTGTCATTCCACCGCGCCGAGTGGACCAACAACCCGCGTATCGTTTCCGGCCAATAGTTCGGGTAGGTCGCCTGGAGCTGGGCCGCCAATCGAGCTGCCAGGGCGGTCGCCGCACTCGTAGCCCGCATTCCGCAAATCGGGCGGACCCGAAATTCCGCCGCCGTGCTAAGAAGATCAAGGGAGTCGCGACGCTCGGGACCGTTCCGGGGATGCAAGCCGACGTTTCCGCCTTCCATCACGATTTCCGGTTTTATCGGCCAATGCGGATCAGCCTCGCAGGAGGTGCGACTGAACGGGCTCAACTGCTCGCGTCCAGCCAAGGGGGAGAGCAAACGGGACTCCGCGTCCGTTTCTTCAATACGGTCCCGGTGCGTGAGGGCGCCCACCGTGACGGCATTCCATGCCTGGGCTGGATCTTGAACCGTGAGTTTTTGGTTGTCCTGCGGATACCGATAGGCGCCGCCCATGGACAGGGCGTCGACGTTGCCGGCAGAAACGAGAATTACCCGTTTGGGTTCACCCGGCTCCTCCGCGCCAAAGGCGGCAGCGTCTACGGCGGCAGACCACGAGGTTGGTCGGGCGTCGTTCAATCCATCGGCCGTGACCGCCAGCGAATAGACACGACGACGGCGAGGGGCGGCCACCTCTGGCAACTCCCTCGACGAAATCGCGCGCAAGACCGGCCTCTCCGCAAAATACCTCGAAGGCGTCCTAAAACTGCTCGAGCACGGCGAGGAACGCATTCTCGATGCGGTGCTGCTCGGACGCCTCCCACTCACCATCGCGATCCAGATTGCCGGCGTCGATGACGAAGCCGCCCAACGGATGCTCGTCGAAGCCTACGAACGGAAGGCGATGAAGCAGTCCACGCTCTCGACCTTTCGCCGACTGCTGGATCAGCGGAAGGCGTTCGGAAAGACCTACTCCAGCGACGCCCGCCTGCGCGCCCGGCGCCGCACCACGGCCGACGGGCTTATC
>JAIXQE010000145.1 GCA_027485815.1 Opitutaceae bacterium | reverse complement strand
GCCAGCCCGGCCGCCTGCGCCGGCACCGCGTACTGGTCGCTCGCGGGCGTCTCGGCGGTGCGCGCGGCGTTGACCGACGAAAAGGTGCTCGTGAACACCTGCCGCTGGGCGTACGCGGCGAGGGTCCACGTCGGGCCGCCCGCCCCTCCGCCCCGCGCCGTGACTTGCCCGGCGGTCTCGCGGCTGGTGTTGCCGGTGAAAGGGGTGCCGTTGCCGCGGGTCTCGGCGAAGCTGCGGAGCGCGACCGCGAGGCTGGTCCCGCCCGCGAACGTCTGCCGCCAGCGCGCCTGCCCCCACCGGTGCCGGCTGCCCGCCGCCGTGTCGACCGGCCCGCGCCGTTCGGGGGCGACCAAGGGGAAGCCGTCGCTCGCGAACCAGCGGCCCGCGACGTCAATCCAGCCGTCCCCGGCGGGGGCGGTGACCTCGGCCTCGGCGGAACGGGTGCCGCGGTCACCGGCAATGGTCGCTAGCGTGCCGCCCGGGCCCTCGCGCTCGCGGCCGAGCAGTTGCAAGACTCCGCCGAGGGCGGCGTTACCCCAGGCGGCCCCGCCCCCGCCGGGCACGACCTCGACCGCCGCGAGCCCTTCGCGCGGGAGCTTGGCCCAGGCGACCCAGCCGCCGAACGGGTCATTGAGCGGTACGCCGTCGAGGAGGAGCAGCGTGCGGCTGGCGCCGCTGGGCCCGAGTCCGCGGAGCGAGACGCCCTGGGTGGTGGGGTTGGCGGCGAGGCTGTCGGTGCGGCGGAACAGGCTGAAGGCGGGCAGCGAGCGGAGCGCGCCGTCGAGCGTGAGGGCGGGGGCGGCGGCGACGTCGGCGCCGGGGAGGCGCCGGACCGTGGCGGGGCTCTCGGCCCCGGGCTGGGGCAGGCGGGCGGCGGTGACGACCTCCGGGGCGAGCTGCAGGGCGGCCTCCGCCGCGCCGGCCGCGACCGGCACGGCACCGAGCAGGAGGGCGAGGCGGGCGCGCATCGGGCGAAGCGTGCCCCCGCGGCCGGCGGCGGCAAGGGTGGTTTGCGAGGCCGTCCTCCGGCCCGTCCTCTGTCCTCCGCCCTCCGAAGGCCGGCCCGCGGCTCCGCGCCGAACGCATTTCGTGCTCGGCTTCGCCGCTGGCTTTTGGAAAGGTGCGGGTCCCGCGCCCGGCGCGGGGAAACTTATGCCACTCTGGGAATACAAGGTGATCACGAGCGGGAAGGGCGGATTCGCCCGGCCCGACATGATGGAGAAATTTCTGAACGATCTCGGCCGCGAGGACTGGGAGATCGTCAGCTTCCACTCCCATCCGGACAACTTCCTCGCCTTCACCGGGCTCGCCCGCCGCTCCACGCAGCGCGACTGGACCCTCGAGGACGCGGCCGCCGCCGCCGCCAAGGTCGAGGCCGACCGCCTCCGCGCCGAATTCGAGGCCAAGTTCAAGGCCGCCACCAGCTCCGCCCCCGCCGCCGCCACGCCCACCGAGGACGCCGGTGCCTCCTTCCTCGAGGAGAAATCCGCCCCCGAGGACGGCCTCCGCAAGCTGGTCGACACCTCCCGCGACGACGACCCCGACGCGGCCGAAGACGAGAAGGCCGACGACTGGGACAAGCTCTCCGCCGAGGATGAGTTGCCCACGTTCTTCGAGGCGATGCGGCCCCACATGCGCCGCAACCAGCGCGGCGCCGGGATGTCCGTGGGCGTCGACTACCTCGCCAAGAAGTGGGACCTGCCCGAGGAGGACATCAAGGCCGCGCTCGTCGAGTGCGGCTTCGCGATGCCCGAGGACGAGGACACGCCGGTGGTTTACCTCGAGTACGATGGCGACCTGTTCTGGGTGAACATCAACCGCCGCGGGGAACTCTGGATCAACACCAAGGAGAAGCCCCGTCCGGTGTTCCGGGCGGTCAAGGGCACCCGCGTCGAGGGTGAGCCGCCCCGTCCCGAAGGTGCGCCCGCCGCCGATGCGCCCGCGGGCGAGGGTGCGCCCGCCGCCGCCCCGGCCCCCGATCGCACTCCGGTCCCGCTGCCCGAGGGCCTGGAGTTGCTGGAGAAGATCCGCCCGCAGATGCGCCGCAACCGCCGTGGCCCCGGGGCCTCCGGCAGCGCGAGTTTCCTTTCCCGCGCGTTCCGCACCAACGAGGCCGAGTTGAAGGCCGCCTTCGGCCGCCTCGGCCTGCCGCTCCCGGTCGCCGGCGGCGAGACCCCCGCCCCGATCGAGCTCGGCGGCCTCTTCTGGTGGCTCAACCTGGATTCCCGCGGCGGCCTCTGGATCAACGCGACGGATCGCCGCGAGGGTGAGGTGCCCGCCGCGCCTCCCGCCGCCGCTGAAGGGGTCACGCCCCCCGCGGACGCTTCGGCCGCTGCTGCCCCCGCCGAGGGCGCGGCCGCTGCCGCCCCGGGCGAAGGCGCCCCTCCCGCTCCCGCTTTGGCCGAGCCGCCCCTGCTGACTGAGCCGCCGCTCCTCTCGGCAGTCGCCGCCGCGCCGGCGCCCGCGGATGCCCCCGCGCCGGTCGTCGGCGAGGCGAGCGCTGCCCCCGCGGCGTCCGCCGCTCCGGAAGCCGGGGCTGCGACCGAGAGTCCGGCCCCTCGCCCCCGCCTGAGCCGCGGTGGCCGCCCGCGTTCGCGCCCGCGTCGCGAAGGCTGAGGCGGCTGAGGACGGTCCCACGCCCGCTTCCGCCGACGGCTCCCCGGCGCACCGTTGGACCTGCGATCGCCGTCCCCGCAAGCCGGACCGAGCTTGTGAGGCGTTTGCCCTCCGCAGTCTTGGCGGAGGAGATAGCCACAAAAGGCGCAAAGGGCTTTAGCCGTGGTCGGAGGCGTGCGTGGCGTCCATAGACGCCGCGGAAGTGCGCCGTGCGGACGAACTCGGACAGGGACTCGAGCCGCGGAGTTTCTCCCAGCGATTCAATGCTCAAAGGCGGCTGAAACACCGTGGCTCGGAACCCTCCGGTCCGAGCGCTCGCCCTGAACCTCCGCGGCGTCTATGGACGCCACCAGCAGCCTGGTCCGCGCCCAGAGCCCTTTGCGCCTTTTGTGGCCAACCCCGAAGAACGACCCGGAGAGAAGGCTTCAGGGCGGCGCGAGCCGCCCCAAGGCCCGGCGCAGGTCGCGCTCGAGCTTCTCCATCGGCACGGTGTCCCGCAGCCGCTCGGGTAGCGCCAGCACCACTGCCAAGCCCTCCGCGTAGGCCGCCCGCGCCTCGCTCGGCCTTCCCGCCCGCTCCAGCACTTCGCCGCGCCGGTACAGCCACCCTTCCCGCCGGGGCGTGGCCGCGAGGACGGCGTCGATCCGTCGCAGGGCCCCGTCCGGCTCCCCTCGTTCCAGTTCCAGCGTCAGGGCCATTTCCACGAGCGAGACCACCGGGCCGAGCCGCTCGATGCCCGCATCCAAGGCCGCCAGCGCCGCCGCGCGGTCGCCGCTGCCCGCCAGCAGCCGGGCGTGCCGCAAAAAATGCTCCGGCCGCGGCTCCGGCGCCCGCTCGATCCCGCGCGCGCAGTCGGCCGCGGCCGCATCGTTCCGGCCCGCGGCGGCGTGGATCTCCGCCCGCAGGAACCAGCCCTCCGGCGCCCCGGACTCCGCCGCCAGGAAGCGGTCGATCGCCGGCAACGCCCCCGCCGGATCGCCGGCCTCCAAGCGCGCGCGCGCCCGGAAGTAATGTATCACCGCCAACTCTGGCGCCAGCCGCGCCGCCGCCGCGTAATCAGCCTCCGCCCGCTCCCACTCCCGCAGGTGCCGGTACAATTCCCCCCGCCGCAGGTGCAGGTCCGCGTCCGGCGTCTGCGCCAGTTCCGCGGTGAGCAACTCCAGCACGCGCTGGTCATCCCCGTGCGCCCCCAGCGGCCCCGCCAGCACGGCCGCCAGCAGCCAGCCCAGCATCCCCCGGCGCAGGCCGGAGGCGGGAGCGGGACGCGGCGGACATGGGTAACTCATCGGCGGGTGCGGCCAGTCAGCCGCATCCCGCCCGCGGCTCAAGCCCGGCCTGGGCAACGTCCGCGTGACGCCCCCGCTGGAATCCGTGGCGCCCTTTCACTTTTGACTCCCCCCGGGCCCGGTGGCTGAGTGCCGCGCCCTATGGTCAGCACCGCCACACCGCCCGCGCCCGTCGCGGCCAAGTACGCCGCCCTGCAGGCCGGCCTGCGGGACCTCCTGCGCGACGGCCTCATCGTCGCGTACTCGGGCGGCGTCGACAGCGCCTTTCTCCTCTGGGCCGCCGAACAGGTGCGCCGCCAGTCCGGGGGCCGCCTGGTGGCCGTCACCGCGGTCAGCGCCAGCCTCGCCCAGGTGGAGCGCGAGGACGCCGCCCGCTTCGCCGCCTGGGCCGGGGTCGAGCACCGCTGGGAGCAGAGCAACGAGCTGGAAAACCCCGCCTACGCCCGCAACGACCTCTCGCGCTGTTACCACTGCAAGTCCGAGCTGTTCCGCCTCAGCCACGAGCTGAAGGACCGCCTCGGCCACGCCGCCATCGCCTACGGCTACAACGCCTCCGACCGCGGCGACTTCCGCCCGGGCCACCAGGCCGCGCAGGAAAACCGCATCGTCGCCCCGCTCGAGGCCGCCGAGCTCACCAAGGACGACATCCGCGCCCTGATGCGCCAGTTCGGCCTGCCCCTCGCCGACAAGCCCGCCAGCCCCTGCCTCAGCTCCCGCCTGATGACCGGCGTCGCCGTCACCCCGCAGAAGCTGCGCGACGTCGAGGACCTCGAGGCCGTGCTGCGCGGCGGCGGCCTGCAGGTGTTCCGCGTCCGCCTCCACGAGCAGCCCACGGGCAAGTGGATCCGCGTGGAGGTCGCGCCCGACGAGATGCCGCGCGTCCTCGGGGTTCGCGACGCCCTCCACGCCCTCGCCCGCGAGCGTGGCTTCGCGTGGGTGACGCTCGACCTCGCCGGCTACCGTACCGGCGGCGGCACGAGCCGCGCTTCCTGAACCGGGCGGCGCGCCCGGCAGCCATCCTTTCCCATGACCGAATCCGATCTTCGTCAGCTCCTCCACGGGGTGCAGGCCGGCGTCATCGCCCCCGACACGGCATTGCGCCAACTGCAGAGCGGGCCGTTCCGCACCACCGACCTCGGCTTTGCGCAGGTCGACCACCACCGCCGCCTCCGGCAGGGGATGGGCGAGGTCATCTTCGGCGAGAGCAAGACGGCCGAGCAGATCCTCGCCATCACCCGCGAGGCCGGGGCCGCCGGCGCCCCGGTGCTGATCACGCGCCTGCAACCGGAGAAGCTCGCGGCGCTCGCCCACGCGTTCCCCACCGGCCGCCGCAACGACGCCGCGCGCACCTTCACCCTCCACTCCCCCGCGCCAATTGATGGCGTCGCCGGCCAGCCCCACGTGGTCGTGGTGGCGGCGGGCACGAGCGATCATCCGGTGGCCGAGGAGGCCTTCGAGGTCGCCGTCGCGATGGGGATCCCGTGCAACCGGATCTACGACGTCGGCGTCGCCGGCCTGCACCGCCTGCTCGCCCGGGTGGAGGTCCTGCAGTCCGCCACCGCGCTGGTGGTGGTCGCGGGGATGGAAGGCGCCCTGCCCAGCGTCGTCGCCGGCCTGCTCGGGCGGCCGGTCTTTGCGGTACCCACGAGCGTCGGCTACGGGGCCAACTTCGGCGGGCTGAGCGCGCTGCTGGCGATGCTCAACTGCTGCGCGCCGGGCGTGACGGTCGCGAACATCGACAACGGCTTCTCCGCCGGCTTTGCCGCCTGCCAGGTGGTGCGGGCCGTGCGCGAGGCGGCCGGCGGCCCCCGATGAGCCGGACGCTCTTCCTCGAGAGCGTCTCCGGGGTCGCGGGCGACATGTTCGCGGCCGCCTTCCTCGATGCGGGGCTGGTCGCCGCCGCCGACCTGGCCGCCGTGCCCGCGCGGCTCGGGTTGAGCGAGGTGCGCGTCGCCACCCGCCCCGTGATCCGCGCCCAGATGCAGGCCACCCACCTCCGGGTGGAGGGCCCCGGCGCCGGCGTCCCTCCCGGCACCGCTCCGGCCCGCGATCCCGCCGAGGAGGAAACCCACCTCATCATCGATGCGCCGGCCGGCCACGTGCACACGCGCCACGCCGACATCGACCGCCGGCTGGCGTCGGCCGACCTGCCCGCCGGCGTGCGGGACCGCGCCCGCGCGATCTTTCAACTCCTGGCCGAGGCCGAGGCCGGCGCCCACGGGATGCCCGTGGCGGAAGTCGCGTTCCACGAACTCGGCTTGGCCGACTCGATCGTCGACATCACCCTCGCCGCCTGGTGCCTCGAAGCCGTCGGCCCCGTTCGGTTCGTCGCCACCCCGATCCGGCCCGGACGCGGCTTCGTGCGCATCCAGCACGGCGTCCACCCGGTGCCCCCCCCCGCCAGCGCCCGCCTGCTGGAGGGGTTGCCCGTCGCGTCGACTCCCGCCGCGATCTCGCGCGCCGACATCGAGCTCTCCACGCCCACCGGCATCGCCATCGTTCGCTCGCTGCGCCCGGACTTCGCGGCGGAACTCCCCGCGGGCACCGTCCTCCGGCAGGGCTGCGGTGCCGGCACGCTCGATTTCGGGGCCTTTCCCAACGTGTTCCGCGTCACCCTGCTCGAGGCGGCCGCGCCCGCTCCGGCCCCCGCGAACGCGCTGCCCTACGAGACCGACCGGGTGGTCGAGGTGGCGGCCAACGTCGACGACGACACCGGGGAGCGCCTCGCGTGGCTGGCGGAACGGCTCCTCGCGCAGGGGGCGCTCGACGTCTGGCTGACCCCCGCCACCGGCAAGAAGGGGCGTCCGCTGACCTGTTTCCAGTTCCTGGTGGCGGAGGCGGATTTCCCGCGGCTGGCCGACTGGTTCCTGCGGCACAGCACGACGTTCGGGATCCGCCACCGCGCGTGGGACCGCCTGAAGCTGGCGCGCCGTTTCGAGCCGCGCCCGGGTCCGGGCGGGCCGGTGACCCACAAGGTGGGCCTGACCACGACCGGCGACGAATTGAAGGCGAAGCCCGAGTTCGAGGAGCTGCGCCGCCGCTGGGAGGCCTGAGGTGGCCGCGGCGGCAGCCGCGGATTCGGTGCGCCTTCCGTCCTGCCGGAGGCCAGGCCCCAGGAGGAGGGAAGGGACGTCGGTCCGCATGGCCGGGTCCGGAGGGTTGAGCCAAAAGACGGACCCCGGAGGGCGTCCGGCGCTGCGGCTCCCATCCGCAATCGAAAATCCAAAATCGAAAATCTCTCCGAGCCTCCTTTCCCCGCACTTTCTGGCGTCCAAGCTTCATTTTGAATTGAATCCCGCGGTGAAAGCCTCTTGCAGTAGCGCTTGTCCCTCGGTCGCGGTCCGGGGTCAGCCCCCGGAAGTGACGGGGCGAAGCCTTCCCCAAAGGGAATTGCCGGTCGTTCCGGCTGTTTGTGCCTCCTGCCTCGATTGCCGTATCTGCCCCGCCCTCCGCGGCGGGCTATCTCCTTGCTGGAGATCGTGATGCCGAATCCTTGGAGTTCGAGACCGCCGTCGTCTCCTACTTCCTCGATGCCGCTGACCTGCTGGGCGTACCCAAGTCCTTGGCCCTGATTTACGGCAGCTGTTTCGCCAGCCCCGAGCCCCTCACCCCGGCCGACCTCAAGCAACGCCTCGACCTCAGCGTCGGCTCCATCAGCCAGGGCATCCGCTTCCTCACCGGCCTCGGGGCCCTGCAGGACGTCTCCGCTCCGGGGGACCGGGTGGCCCGCTACGTGCCCGATATCGAACTCCGTAAGTTGTTGATCCACTTCCTTGAACGACGCGTGGAGGCGCAGCTGGATTCCGCCAAGGACAGCATTCGGCGCATCCGGGAAGGCGTGCCGCGGGGCGCCTCCCGCCGGCTCCTGCAGCAGCGCGTGGCATACTTGGAGAGCTGGCACGGCAAGACCCGCGCCCTGCTGCCGTTGCTGAAGGGAGCGCTGCGGTTGGGGTAGGAAGCGGGGGAGTAGCGGGTAGCGAGTAGTGAGTAGTGAGTAGCCAGTGGACGGTGGACGGTGGACCGGGCGCCAACACGAAATTCACCGACCACAGTCCACCGACATCCGTCAACCAACACCCACCGCCTCCATGATTCTAACCCCCGCTGATCTCGCGCGCGTGGCGACGGAGTTGCGTGCGCTCCCCACCTCAGAGGCCTACCTGTTTGGCTCCCAAGCCCAGGGCTCGGCCACCGCGGAGAGCGACGTGGACCTCGCGGTCGTCACCGCGGATGAGTCGGCGCACGTGGATTTCCCCTCGCGCCTCCACCGGGACGTCGAAATTCGGCGTCGCTTGCGGAGGGCGCTGCCCGGCTTTCCCCTGGATGTCCTGGTCTACACCCCCTCGGAGTGGCGGCAGCTCTTGGCGCGCCAACCGGTTCTGGCTGGCACGATCGTTACTGCCGGCCGCCGCCTACGATGAGCGAAGCTGAATTGTGGCAAGCGCAGTCTCGTCGCGATCTCGCCGTGGCCCAGGCGCTGCTTCCTGCAGGGCTGCACGGCCACGCGGCCTTCCACTTGCAGCAAGCGGCTGAAAAGGCGCACAAGGCGCTGGTCATCGCCAAGCAGAACCGCCTGCCCCGGACCCACGATCTGGTGATTCTCGCGCAGCAGGCGCAAGTCACCCTCCACCCTGCCGAAATGGATCAATTGGAGGAGTTGAACGTGCTCTACACGAGCACGCGCTATCCCGGTGACTGGGGGCTGTTACCGGATGGACAGCCTGCGCCTGCGCAGCTCGCGCACTACGCGGCGCTCGCGGAGAAGCTACTCCACGTCCCTTTTTGAAGTTACGAAAATGCAGGTGCAGGAAGTGAGTAGTCGGTAAACCAAACCCCGTTACCAAAATCCCCGTCCACCGACACCCACCGTCCCGCTGCCGTCTACTCGCTCCTTCCTACCCGCTACTCGCTACTGCCTTTCCTCGGTAACTGCATTGCAAGGTGCAGCTGGCCCCCTTGGGTCATCCCCCGTCTCCTTCCCTGTTATGCCAATCCCCAATCCAACACCCGCGGTAGGTACGCCGCTCACCGGTATGGAAGGGGTCGCTGACGCCATGCGCCAGCACGGCGTCCGGCAAGCGTGGGTCTTTGGCTCGCGCTCCCGCGGCCAAGCCGGGCCAGGCAGCGACTGGGACTTCCTGGTCGATTTCGCCGTCCCGCCGGACTTCAGCCGTTTCATGGGGCTCAAGCTCCTGCTCGAGGATCAACTGGGGGCCAAGGTCGATCTGCTGTCCTTGGCTGCTTGTAAACCTCGCTTTCTCCAAACCATCCAGCCCGAGCTTCAGCGTGTCGCGTAGTCCGCAACTCTTACTGGAGGACATCCTCGAGTCCTGCGATCGGATCGGGACTTATGTCCAAGGCTACGACTTGGCTCGGTTTGCCGCGGATCCCAAGACGCAGGATGCAGTGATCCGCCATTTCGAAATCATCGGTGAGGCGGTCAAGAAGCTACCCGAGGAGCTGACGGAACGGGAACCGGGAGTGCCTTGGCGCCAAGTCGCCGGCTTCCGGGACATCCTGGCGCACGCTTATTTCGCCGTCGAACTGCCGATCGTATGGGAAGCGGCCACGGGCAAGGTGCCGGAGTTGCAGGCCGCTTGCCGCCGCCTGCTCTCGTCCGACTGACTCTGGAAGTAGCGAGCAGCCAGTAGTGAGTAGCGGGTAGTGAGTAGCGGGTAGTAAGTAGTGAGTAGACCTCACGCCGGTACGAAATTAACCACCCACGGTCCACCGACGCCCGTCCACCGAAACCCATCGCCCTGCTGCCGTCTACTCGCTACTCGCTACCCGCTACGCGCTACAGCCTTCCCCGGTACCTACGTTGCAAGTTGCAGCCCGACCCCTTCCGGCCGCCCTCCGTCCTCCGGGCTCCCGCAGCAGCGAACAACGGCCTGACCCCGTCCGGCCGCGGCCCCCGTCTCGGGGAATTGACCCCCTTGCGTAAGGACCTAGCCTTTCCCTGTCGCCATGAGCCATTCCCTGCCCGCCCGCATCACCTTCGATCCCGGGGTCATGTCGGGACAGGCCTGCATCCGGGGTCTGCGCGTGACCGTCGCCAACGTGCTCCGCTTGCTGGCCGCCCAGCATTCCCCCGCGCGCGTCCTCGCGGCCTATCCCTACCTTGAACCAGCCGACATCGAGGCTTGCCTCGAGTACGCTGCCCTCCTCGCCGAGGAGCGGCAGGTCGCCCTTACGGCTTGAAGCTGCTGATCGATATGAACCTAAGCCCCGAGTGGGCGAGGGTTCTTCCTGCCGCGGGAATCTCGGCGATCCATTGGTCCCAGGTCGGGCGCGGGTCAGCTTCGGACCAGGAAATTCTCGCTTTCGCCCGGTCCGGTCAGTGGACCGTACTCACGCAGGATCTGGATTTCCCCCAGCTCCTGTTCGAGACCAGTGCAGCCGGTCCCAGCGTGGTCCTGCTGCGGATCCGCAATGAACTTTGTCCGACGACCCAACAGAAAGTCGTCGCCTATCTGGCCGCCAACCAGCCCTTACTCCACTCGGGGGCCTTGGTGATCCTCGACGACCACAAAGCCCGCATCCGGATTCTCCCGCTATCCCCGCCTGAAGCTTCCGACCTCCCTTGAACGGGCAAGCCCGCCGGTAGGAGGCAGCAGGTAATAAGGAGCGAGAAGACGGAAGACGGTGCCGCGTTACCAAATTCCCCGACCACCGACATCCGTCATCCGTCAACCGACACCCCCGCCCCGCTGCTGTCTACTCGCTCCTCACTACCCGCTACGCGCTACTGCCTGCCCCATTAACTGCGTTGCAAGTTGCAGCCTAACCCCTTTCGGCCCGACCCCATCCGATCCTCCCCAACCCGATGAACCGCATTGAATTGAACCCGGAAGTCTGCAACGGCCGCCCCGTCATTCGCGGAACGCGGATCGCCGTGCATACCATCCTTGGATTCCTGAGCGCGGGAGACTCCATGGAAGAGATCCTGCAGGGCTATCCCCAGCTGACGCAGGCGGATGTGCTGGCCTGCCTGGATTACGCCCGCCGCCTCGCCGAATCCCACTCCGTCGTCCGGCTCGCATCCTAAGCCCGTGCTGCTGGTCGACGAGAACCTTCCCCTTTCCCTCGCCCGTCAGCTCGGAGGCCAAGCGCTTCACGCCACCGAACTGGGCGACCGCCTGACGGACCAGCAACTCTGGTCGCGGGGGCGCGTGATCGGATGGGATGATCCTGACCAAGGACGCCGACTTCTTCGATCGACTGTCCCTCGAAGGCCCGCCACCCAAGGTGGTTTGGGTTCGCCTCGGCAACCTTCGCCGGCAGGCCCTGGAGGCGATCATCCTGGCCCGCTGGCCCCAAATCTGTGCGCTCCTGGAGGCCGCCAGCCTCGTGGAGATTCACCCCGACCGGCTCGAAGCCCTCTCGCTCGGCCAGGAATTGAAGGAATGAGCACGACTCTCCGCAGTAGCGAGTAGGTAGTAGCGGGTAGTGGGTAGACGGGGAGCGATACCCAAGTCCAAAATCCATCGGCAACCGACCCCCGACCACGGTCCACCCGCGCGCGCCATTCCGCCACGTGCAACGGCCTGACCCGTCCGACTGCCCCATCGGGCTGCGCGCCGTCCTCCGTCCTCCGTCCCCCGTCCTCCGTCCTCTGGCATCCGTTCTCAGTCCCCGTAATTCAACAATCAGCGGACTGACCCCAT
>JAIXQE010000085.1 GCA_027485815.1 Opitutaceae bacterium | reverse complement strand
GTGACGCCGCATCCGTTCGGTCCCTTCGCGCGGGCGGCGCTGCTGACCGGGGTGCCGTCACCGGAGAATGGCGTGCGGGACTATTGGGATGCCTTGCCGGCGGACCGGGAGACGATCGCGCACCGGATGCGGCGTCGGGGCTATGCGACCGCCTTTTTCGGCAAATGGCACTTGGGCGAACGCGATCCCTCGGCGCCGCTGGTCGGGGAAGCGCACGCGCGGACCGTGGTGCCGCCGGAGCGGCGCGGCGGCTTCGACCATTGGGAGGGCTTTGAGAGCGGGTTCCTCTTGAATGATCCTTGGCTGCACGGGACGGGGTTGCCGGAGCCGCGGCAGTTTCCGGGTTACCAGAGCGACGTCCTCGCCGACCGGGCGGCCGCGTGGTTGCAGCGGGCGGGGCCTTGGTTCGGCGTGCTCAGTCTGGAGCCGCCGCATCCACCTTATGCGGCTCCGGCCGCCGGGGTGCCGCCGCGGGACCCGGCGTCGTTGCGGCTGCGGGCCAATGTCCCGGCGGTCGCGGCGGCGCAGGCGCGGGCGGAGTTATCGGGCTACCATGCCCACCTGGAGGCGACGGACCGCGCCCTGGGCCGCCTGCTGGCGGGGCTCGATCGCGCGCGGACGGTGGTGGTGTTCACCTCGGTGCACGGCGATATGCTGGGCTCACAGGGCTGCTTCCGGAAGGGTTGGCCCTACGAGGAGAGCGTGCGGGTGCCGCTCGTGGTGCGGTTTCCCGGCGGGGAAGGGAAGGGCTTCGAGCCGGAACCGGTGTCGCTGCTGGAGCTGGGCGCCCTGACGGAGGCGTGGGCGGAGGGCCGGCGGCCGCGGCCCACGGGCGCGCCGGTGGCGATTTCGATGCCCGCGGTGGTGGCGTTGCCGTGGCAGGGTGACCGCGTGTGGAGCGGCTGGCGTTCGCGCACGCGCAAGGAGGTCTTTCTGGCCGATGGGCGCCCGTGGCTGGCCTTCGATCTGGAGCGCGACCCGGAGGAGCGGTGCAATTTGGTGGAAGGGGGCCGGCGGTCGGAGGCCGGAGGCCGGAGGTCGGAGGACGGACTGCCGGAAGGCGGGGATCGGGTGTAGCCGGGCCATCCTGGCCCGGACGAAGGGACGAAAGCCCATCCGGCGCCGCGACACCCCGTCGCGGTCGGGTGCGCGCGGTGCGCGCAGGGCGGGGCACGGGAGGTGCCTTCGTCGGCGCTTACCGGGCAAGGAATACCCGGCTACACCAGACCGAAGGACGGTGGCCCTCCCGGCCGGGCCTTACTTCCGCAGGCGGCGCGCCACCAGGCCGAGGGCGATCACGCCGGCGGCCAGCAGCGGGAACGTGCTGGAGGACTCCGACACGTTGACCACCGGAGTAGCGAGCAGCGGCAACACCGGAGCGAGGGCGAGCAGGGCGAGGCGGGTCTTCATCGGGTCGTGGGGAGCGGGGATGGCGGGGCGAGCTCGGGAGGAGTTCGCCCTGCCACGCCGCAATGGGAAGATCAAAAACGGCCCGACCTAAAAAATCCGCGCGTGGAGCGCCTGGCGACCACGCTTGGGTCGCGGCCTCCCGGGTCGGGGGCAAAGCAAAAGCCCGTCCGGTCGGGACGGGCGGTAAAGGAGTCGGACGCGAATCGTCGGTCCGCCGCGATCCGCGGACCGGGATCGTCCGGAGCTTACTTGCGCAGCCGGCGGGCGAGGAAGCCCAGCGCGACCACGCCCACCGCGAGCAGCGGCAGGGTGCTGGAGATCTCGGGGGCGTTCACCGGAACGGCGAACACAGACGCGGTCGTGGCCAAGGCGGCGAGGAGGAGACGGGTTTTCATGGGGATAAGGTTAAGGGTTCTCCGACAGTCAGCAGTTGTGGTGCCAAGTGTCCTTCGAGGCCCCCAACTGGGAAGAACGAAACCGGTCCATCAACGAGTTCCGCTTTAGTGCACGTTTCTGGCGCTTGGGCAGAGGAGCTCTAAGTGTAAACCCTACCGTCGTTTGGAGAGGGGTACTTTACAGGTGCGGGGTTGGAGGGAAGTAGCGAGTAGCCAGGAGCGAGTAGTGGGTAGTTGGTGGTGGGTAGCGAGTAGAGAAGGGTAGGGGAGCGGCCTTCGGGACGGGCTCAGGCCGCAGCGTGCCCCGGCGGGGGCGAGGCCGAGAGGGCGGCGCAGCGAGCCGGCGTGCGGATCGGTTTCCGAATCGATGTAGCCGGGCCATCCTGGCCCGGACGAAGGGACGGAAAACCCTTGTGCGCCGTGAGGCGCCATGGCGGTGGCTCGGTGTAGCTGGGGCGCGTCGCCCCGGCCGTGCGTGCCGTCGCTCCTGCTGCGTCGCGATCCCCGTCTGTACGTCCGTCGGTCACGGCCGGGGCAGCGTGCCCCAGCTACACCTATCCCCGGACTGAGGGACCGTGTGAGGTGGCTCGGTATAGCAGCCGGGGCGGCGCCGGCCCGGTCGCCTTCTCGAAGGACCGGGCAAGGATTGCCCGGCTACACCAGACCGAAGGACGGCAGCCCTCCCCGCCGGGCCTTACTTCCGCAGGCGACGCGCCACGAGGCCGAGGGCGATCGTACCGGCGGCCAGCAGCGGGAATGTGTTGGAGGTCTCCGACACGTTGACCACCGGAGTAGCGAGCAGCTGCAGCGTCGCGGCGAGGACGAGCAGGGCGAGGCGGGTCCTCATGGAAGCAGTCACAAGGTGCGATTCCTCGCGGGGACTTGCGGAAACCGCCCTCGTCCCGCCCAAAGGGGAAGAGCAAAATCCGTTAAAGCGGACACGCGCCGTCCGCGCGGTCGTGCGACTCGGCCCGGGCCGCCCCGGCTTTGCTTTCGCCCGGCGCCCTAAGCTCCGCGGCAGCCCACCGCGGTGCGGACGCGTCCCTGTCGGCGGCCGAGCAACGCGGCGCCCGCGGCGGCAAGGCCCCACCCCGCCCATCCGGCACCGGCGTCCGGCACGGTCGCGGCGGCGATGGTGAAATTCGGGCCGTAGTAGGTGCCGGCGGCGCCCGCGGTGTCGGTTGGGAACTGCACCGCGGGGTTGTACTTGTACCAGTAGCGGCCATACGTAATCCGCGGATCGGTAGTGGGTGCGCCGCCATAGGTCCAAGGATTAAGCCCGACGAAGGCGCTCACCACGTACTGTTGACCGCTGACCAGCGCGACCGGGGTGATGCTCTTCCAGTAGTAGTTGCCGATCAGGGGGTCCGTCAGGCTGACATTGGTCTGGGCCAGGAGAACGCCCGCGAGGGTGTACAGGCTGACGGTCTGCCCGCTGACGAGGGAGGGATCGCGATAGAACCCGAGCGCGTCTACCGAGAAGTTGGCGTTGGCGGTGAACGACAGGCCGAGGTTCACCGGGTTTCCGGCGTTGGCACTGAAGGTGAGGCCGGAACCGGGTGGGGTGAAGGCGATCGTACCGGCCGAGGCCGCGTTCATCGCCGCACATGCAAGGGCGAGCAAGAGTCGGGTTCGCATCATGGCAGAGAGTGCGTTTTCTCATCGAGCAAACGGGGTGCCAAATCCTACGTGCTGCCCCTAGGTGCCAGGATCCAATCTGTCCCTCAACGAGTTCCGCCTTACTGCACGTTTCCGACGCTAGGGCGGAGGGTCACTAAGTGTAAACCCTACCGTCGTTTGGAGAGGGGTACTTTACAGGTGCGGGAGGGGGGAGTAGCGAGTAGCCAGTAGCGAGTAGCGGGTAGGAAGTAGCGAAGGGGAGGCGGATCGGTCTTCGGATCGATGTAGCCGGGCCATCCTGGCCCGGACGAAGGGACGAAAGCCCGTTTTGCGCGGCGAGGCGCCGTCTCGGGCGCGTGCGCCGTCGCGCGGGTAGCGAGTGGTGGGGCGCAGGTATCGACCCCGTGATTCCCGGCGCGCGTTTCGCTCTTCCCTTCGGCGGGCTGCGCCGCTGCGCTCCCTCCCACGCCGATGGAGAACCGCTTCTACAACGCCTTCGACCGCGAGACGCTCGGCGGCGACGCGCAACACGACTACCGCACGCCCTTCCAGCGCGAACGCGACCGCATCATCCACGCCCACGCCTTCCGCAAGCTCCAGTCCAAGACCCAGGTCTTCCTCTCCGGGGAATACGACTTCTACCGCACTCGCCTCACGCACTCGATGGAAGTCGCCCAGATCGGCCGCTCGATCTGCACCTTCCTCGAATCGCGCGGCGACCCGCTCGCCCCCGATTTCCGCATCGACAGCGACCTGGTCGAGGCCTGCTGCCTCGCCCACGACCTCGGCCACCCGCCCTTCGGCCACTCCGGCGAACGCACGCTCCAGGAACTGATGGCCGACTGGGGCGGCTTCGAGGGCAACGCCCAGACGCTCCACCTCCTCACCGAAACGATGTACCAGCGCGAGGGCGGCATCAGCGGCATGGCCCCCACCCGCGCCCTCCTCGACGGGGTCCTCAAATACAAGCAGCTGTTCCGCGAGTTCCCCACCCCGCCCCCGCGCCACTTCCTCTACGACCCGCAGGAACGCCACCGCACCTGGGTCTTCGGCGGCCAGGCGATCCCCGCCGACCTTCAGGCCGGCGATGCCCTCAACGCCCTCAAGAGCGTGGAATGCCAGATCATGGACTGGGCCGATGACGTCGCCTATTCGATCAACGACATCATCGACGGGGTCGGCGCCGGCTTCCTCACGCTCGAACGGATGGAACGCTGGGCCGCGGAGACCGGCATCGATGCGGAGGAACAGCGCTGGCTCGAGGCGATCTTCGCCGCCGTGCGCGGTGACCGGCTGGAACGCGTCCTCAGCCAGCGCATCGGCGCCTGCATTACCGCTTGCCGCCTGCGCGAGCGCCGCACCTTCCTCTCGGCCCAAACCCACCGCTACGCCTTCGAACTGGTGGTCACGCCGGCCGTCCAGCGCGAGGCCGCCTTCTACAAGCGCCTCGCCAACGACATCATCTTCGAGAGCCCGCAACTGCAGCAGATGGAGCACAAGGCCCGCCGCGTCCTCTTCGATCTCTGGCACTCCTGCTGGGAACACTATGTGACCCCCGGCGCCCGCGTCATCCGCCTCCTGCCCCCGCAGGTCGGCCGCCTCCTCGCCGCCGAAACGACCGAGGCCGGCAAGGCCCGCCGGATCTGCGACTGGCTCGCCGGCCTCACCGACGGGATGATCGTTCACACGCACCAGCGGCTCTTCGATCCCCGCTTCGGCAGCATCCGCGACCTCAGCTCCTGACCCGCCTCCTGTTCCTCCGATGTTCCCCCGCCTCCTGTCCGCCACGCTCCTCGGCCTCGCCGTCCGCCTCGCCGCCGCCGCTCCTGCGGAGGCGGAACCCGCCGACCTCGCCGCGTTGCGCTCCGCCCTCATCCCCAAGCGGGAGGTCGCCGCGGATGCCTTCCTCCGCGCCCTGCCCACGGCGGATGGCCGGGGCGTGGTCATCGCGGTCTTCGACACCGGGGTTGATCCCGCGGCCGCGGGTCTCGCGGTCACCTCCACCGGGGAACGCAAGGTCGTGGATATCCTCGATGCCTCCGGCTCCGGCGACGTGGTCACCAGCACCCGCCGCCGTGCGGACGCGGAGGGCGGGCTGAAGGGCCTCTCCGGCCGCCGCCTGACCCTGCCCGCGGGCCTCGTGAACCCGACCGGGGAATTTCGCCTCGGTCTGAAGCCGGCCGCGGAACTGTTCCCCTCCGCCGTGCTCAAGCGGCTCGCGGACCTCCGCGCCGGGGAACGCGCCGCCGCCGCTTCCCTGAGTCAGGCCGCCCGCGACCGGGGTCCGGACGCCGCCGCCCGCCGCGCCGCCCAGGCCCGCGCGCCCGAGGACCGCACCCGCGCCGAACGCGACCTCCTCGCCCGGGCCGAGGCCCTCGAGGCCCTTGAGAACGCGCGTCCGGCCGACGAGACCGTCGCCCTGCACGACTGCCTGGTCTGGCACGATGGGGAACACTGGCGGGTGCTCGTCGATACCGACGAGGACGGCGACCTGCGCGACGAGCGGGTGCTGCGGCCCTTCGGAGTGGCTGGCGAGCACGCCTCCTTCGGGCCGGTGACCAATGCGTCCTTCGGCGTTCAGGTGTACGAGGGCGGGGACCTGCTTTCGATCGTGACCGTCGGCGGCAACCACGGGACCCACGTGGCGGCCATCGCCGCGGCGCATTTCCCCGGCGAGCCCGCGCGGGACGGCATCGCGCCCGGCGCCCGCATCCTCTCGATCAAGATCGGCGACATCCGCACTGGCGGCAGTTCCTATGGCACCAGCGAGTTGCGCGCGGCCGCCCTCGCGGCCAAGCACCGGGTGGACATCGTCAACGCCAGCTGGGGCGGCCGGTCCCTCTACCAGGACGGTCGCAACCGCAATAGCCGCACCTACGACCTGCTGGTCGAGCGGCACGACATTTTGGCGGTCCTTTCCGCCGGCAACAATGGCCCGGCCTTGGGCACCGCGGGCTCGGCCGGGGCCGAGGCGAGCCGCGTGCTGGGCGTCGGCGCGTACCTTTCCCCCGAGATGGGCCGCGTCCTGTATCAGGCCCTGTCCCGACACCCGGGCACGGCGCAGCAGTTCACCAGCCGCGGACCGACCAAGGACGGCGATCTGGGCGTGGACGTGATGGCGCCCGGCGCGGCGTTCGCGAGCGTCTCGACCGATGGGCTGAAGGGCGCGGAGATGATGAACGGCACTTCGATGGCTTCGCCTTCCGCGGCCGGCGTGGCGGCACTGGTCCTGAGCGCGGCGCGGCAGAAGGGAATCGAGGCTTCCCCGGCGCGCCTGCGGGCGGCGCTGATCCTCGGCGCCCAGCCGTTGCCGGACGAGGATGCGGCGACCCGCGGTGCCGGGCTGATCCACGCCCCGCGGGCGTGGGAACGCCTGCAAGCCCTGCAGGGTGTCGCGGCCTTCGGTGGATTCTACGATCTCGAGGTCGACCAGGGCACCTTCACCAGCCGGGGCCGGGGCCTCCAGTTGCGTGAAGTCCTGACCGAGCCTCGTCGCCGGGTCACCGTCAAGGTCACCCCGGCGTGGGCCGAGTCGGTCGCACCTGGGGCGCGCGTGGCCTTTGCGGCCGACCTGCGCTTGCGGCCCAGCGCGCCGTGGATCCAGGCGCCGGACTACGTGCACCTCGCGAACGGTAGCCGCACCTTTGGCCTCGTGGTCGAACCCCCGCCGGTGTCGGAAGGGGCGCTGGGCTCGTTCCACGCCGAGACCGTGGAGGCTTTTCTGGCGGACAAGCCGGAGCTCGGGCCGGTCTTCGCGGTGCCGGTCACGGTGATCCAGCCCGCGCCGGCCGCGGCCTTCCGCGACCATAAGTTGGACACCGTCGTGCCGCTGCGCCCGGCGGAGACGCGGCGGCTCTTTGTCGCGGCCCCGGCGGGTGCCTCGCGCCTGCGGCTCACGGTCCGCCACCGCGCGCCGGACACCCTCTCGCGGCGGTTCGTCGTGCAGGCGGTGGGGTATGCCGCGCAGACCCACATCGCGGCGATGGAGACCGATCAGAACCTGACCCTCGATCCCGGCGCGGAGAAGACCTTCGACCTGCGGGTGAAGCCGGGCGTGGTGGTCGAGGTCGCGACGACGCTGCTGTTTAGTTCCGTGGGCGCGGCTTCCCTTGAGGTGCGCCTCGAATGGCTCGGTCTCGGACTCGAGACGGATCCCCTCGTGTTGCCGGCGGGCATGACCTGGGCCGGCTTCGACCTAGTGCCGCTCGCCGATCGCGAGGTGAAGGTGGAAGCCAAGCTGGAGCGGGCGGTGCATGTGTTCCTGCCGGATACCACCGAGCTGCGGAAGATGGACGAGCGTGCGGAGCACCCGGCCTCGCCGCAGACCCCCGGTCCGGTCCGGCCCTCGTTGCTGCGGCAGCGGTTCGTCCTTGAATTGAAGGAGCCCCTTTCCGTGCACGTTCTGCCGGCGGAGAATTATGATCTGGGCGATGCCGTGGGGGGCGGCCGCGTGACCCTCCAGGCCGAGTCGGGCGAGGTGCTCTTCGATGGTCTGGGCAGCGGCAGTGCCGCGCCCGGCCGCCCGGCGGTGCG
>JAIXQE010000211.1 GCA_027485815.1 Opitutaceae bacterium | reverse complement strand
TGGACCGGCAAAGGCAACCCCTACACCCGCGAGGAGGTGCGCGAGCGCCTGCACGCCAAGCTGAAGCAGGGCCGCGCCCTGATCGCGGCGGGAGCCGGGACCGGCATCTCG
The DNA here is from genome assembly GCA_027485815.1 of Opitutaceae bacterium. Taxonomy (GTDB): domain Bacteria; phylum Verrucomicrobiota; class Verrucomicrobiia; order Opitutales; family Opitutaceae; genus ER46. Next base: position 20,155 of record JAIXQE010000211.1, on the reverse strand, counting down.
GCCAAGTTCATCGAGAAGGGCGGCGCCGACCTCATCATCATCTACAATTCCGGGCGCTTCCGGATGATGGGCCACGGCTCCACCGCGGGCATGATGGCCTACGGCGACGCCAACGCCATCGCAATGGAGATCGGCGAGTACGAGGTGCTGCCGGTCGTCGAGGAGGTACCCGTGATCTGCGGCGTGCACGCAACCGATCCCCGCCGCCGGATGTGGCACTGGCTCGGGCGGGTGAAGGAGATGGGCTTCTCGGGGGTGAACAATTTTCCCACGCACACGATCGTCGACGGCCATTTCCGGGGCGTGCTCGAGGAGACCGGGATGTCCGTGCGCAAGGAGTACGAGATGGTCGCCCTCGCGCGGCGGATGGACCTGTTCTCGATCGTGTACGTCGGCAGCCCGGAGGAGGCCGCGGAGATGGCCAAGGCCGGCGCCGACGCGATCATCGCCCACGTGGGCACCACCGTCGGGGGCAGCATCGGCGTGCAGAAGGCGGTCGTCAGCTGGGACCAAACCCTGCGCACGACGCGCGACATCATCGCGGCCGCCTCGCAGGTGCGGAAGGACATCTTCTTCCTCGCGCACGGCGGGCCGATCAACACGCCGGAGGACGCGGACCGCGTGATCCGGAACACGGACGCGGTGGGCTTCGTCGGCGCCTCGAGCCTCGAGCGGATGGGCGTGGAGGAGTCGCTCACGAGCCTCACCCGCCGCTTCACGGCGCTCGAGCTGCCGCGGCGCCCCGCCCCGGGCGCATAGTCCCGGATCGCCCCGCGGCGCCCCGCGGCCCCCGCCTTTCCCGATGAACCCCGCCGAACGCCGCTTCGTGACCGCCGCGGAGACCCTCCGCGAGCCCAACCCCTGGACCAACAACGAGTGGCTCTGCCGGCCGGACGTCGTCGCGGCCGAGAAGCTGCTGCTCGTGCGGGCGAATATGGACGGGATGCACTGCCATCCGTTCCACTGCCACCCGCACCGCGAGGAGATCATCTACGTGGTCTACGGCCGCGCCGAGCAATGGGTCGGCACGGAGTGCCGCCTGCTGGGGCCGGGCGAGATGGCGCACATCCCGCCGGGGGTCGTCCACGCCACCTACAACCCGCACCCCGAGCCGCTCGTCTTCCTCGCCATCCTGTCCCCGGCGAAGCTGCCGCCCGGCCAGGCCGAGGTGGCGGACCCCCAGGACGTCTCCACGCAGGAGCCCTGGGCCTCCCTCCGCCAGGGCCGCCCCGCCTGCCGCACCCGCTTCTAACCCCCTCCCCTTCCCCGCATGAAACGCCTCTGCCTCCTCGCCTGCCTGCTGGCCGCGTCCGCCTTCGCCGCCGACGCCCCGCTGCGCGTCTTCCTCCGCTCCGGCCCGAAGTCCCACGGCCCCGGCGCCCACGATTACCCGCGGTTCCTCGCCGAATGGGTGCCGCTGCTCAACGCCCGCGGCGCCCGCGCCACCGGCGCCGAGGCGTTCCCCACCCGCGCCCAGCTCGAGGCCACCGATGTGTTGATCCTCCACGCCCAGGAGGCGGGCAACATCCCCGCCGCCGAGGACCGCGCCAACCTCGACGCCTTCCTCCGCCGCGGCGGCGGCCTCGTGGTGATCCACGCCGGCGCCGTCTCCCGCGACCCGGCCTGGTACCGGGACGTGATCGGCGGCTCCTGGCGCCACGGCCACACCAAGTGGCTCGAGGCCCCGATGCACCTCTACTTCACCGACCGCGACCACCCCGTCACGCAGGGGGTCTCGAACTGGGCGATGGACGACGAGATCTACTACGACATGGACATGCACCCCAACGCGCGGGTGCTCGCCTCCGCCTACACGCCGAAGGCCATCGACACCGGCGGGCGCGGCAACCGCGAGGCCCAGGCCCGCGCCGCCGAGGCCGTCGCCCAGCGCAAGGGCGTCAACATCTACGACATCCAGCCCCAGATCTGGACCTACGAGCGCCAGCTGGAGGGGGCGCCCCGCGGTTACCGCGCGTTCGTCTCCCTGCCCGGCCACCGCTACGAGAACTTCAACCGCCCCAACTACCGCGCGCTCCTCCTGCGGGGCATCGCCTGGGCCGGCCAGCGCGCCAACGTCGACGAGCTCTGCCGTCCCGAGGAACTCGGTGACGCCCTGCGCTACCCGGCCGACGGCCCCACCCACCCGCGCGCCGCGGCCGCCAAGCTCGAGGTCCACCCCGAGTTCAAGGTCAACCTCGTCGCCGCCGAACCCCTCATCAACAAGGTGATGAACCTCGACTGGGACGAGCGCGGCCGCCTCTGGGTCGCCGAGACCCCCGAGTACCCGAACGGCCGCCGCGTCCCCGTCACCGAGGCCTGGAAGGACAGCGGCCACCTCCGCGGGGCCAAGGTCGAGCGCGCCCCCGAGGACCGCATCTCGATCCTGAGCGACACCGACGGCGACGGCGTGATGGACCAGAAGAAGGTGTTCGCCGACGGCCTGGAGCTGGTGACCAGCTTTGTCTTCCACGGCCGCGGCGTGATCGCGGCGGCGGCGCCGGACATCTGGTTCCTCGAGGACACCAACGGCGACGACGTGGCCGACCGCCGCACGCGGCTCTACACGGGCCTCGGCATCCGCGACACCCACGCCGTGATCAACAACCTCCGTTGGGGCCTCGACGGCTGGATCTACGCGACCCACGGCTACTCGCAGGGCGACGTCGCGGCGGGCGCGGGCGGCCGCGCCTTCGGCCCGGGCGGCAGCGGCGTCGTGCGCTTCAAGGCGGACGGCTCGGCCTTCGAGCAGTACAACTCGAAGAACGGCAACACCTGGGGCCTGGAGACGACCTGGGACGGGCAGATCTTCTGGACGCAGCCGACCAGCGGCACCGTGTTCTTCCACAGCCTGCTGCCGGAGTCGGTGCTGGCGCGGGGCAAGATGCCCGGGGCGACCACCTGGAAGGGAATGATCAGCAACCAGCGCAGCTACCCCGCGATCGAGTGGCCCGAGCAGGCCTACGTGCAGATCGACCAGGTCGGCCGCTTCACCGCCGCCTCCGGCTGCGCGGTCTACGAGGGCGGCACCTGGCCCGCCAAGTGGAACTACAGCTACTTCACGGGCGAACCGACGCTCAACATCGTCCACCACCAGTTCGTGCGCCGGGACGGCACCAGCTACCGCACCGAAAAGGAGGCCGGCCGCGAGCAGACCGAGTTCATCCGCAGCCGCGACCTGTGGTTCCGCCCGATCGACACGCGCGTCGGCCCCGATGGCGCCCTGTACGTGATCGACTTCTACAACCAGGCGGTGATCCACAACGACACCCGCGGACCGCAGCACGGGCCGGCCAACGCGGCCGTCCGCCCGGACCGCGACCACTACTTCGCCCGCATCTGGCGGGTCGACCACCGCGAGGCGCGGCCGCTGCCGGTGCCCGCGCTCGACCGCGGTAACCTCGCCGGCCTCGTGCGCACGATCGAGCAGAGTCCCAACGCCCACGTGCGGAAGACCGCGTGGCGGCTGGTGCAGGAAGGCCATGGCGAGGCCGGCGCGCGCGCCCTCACCCAGATCAATCGCGGGCCCATCGGCAGCCCGGCGGAACAGCGCTACGCCACCGCCCGCGCCGCCACCACCCGCGCCCAGCAGGAGGCGGTCCTGGCGGACTTCGCGGCGGCGACGGATGACTGGATCCGCTCCGCCCTCGTGGCCGCGGCCAGCGAGAAGCCGGTCGACTACGCCCTCCTCGCCCTCACCGCCCCGCGCCCCGAGGCCCTCGCGCCGTTCGTCGCGGCCCTCGCGCCGGCCCTGCCCGCCGCCCAGGCCACCGCCCTGGTGCAGGCGGCCGCCAACGCCCCCGCCGCCGCCCACCCGGTGAAGAACGCCCTCCTGCGCGGCCTCGCCGCCCTTGAGGCCCCTGCGTTCCTCGACGACGCCACCTCGCGCCTCCTCCAGCGCCTGCTCGCCACGCCGGACACCGCGGCCGCCACCCTGCCCCTTGTGGCGAAGTGGGACCGCACCGGCCAGCTCGTGACTGCCGCGGAACCCGTCACCCGGCAGATGCTCCGCGACCTCGCCGATCCGGCCCAGCCGGGCGCGCGGCGGGGCGAACTCGCGGCCAGCCTCCTGACCTTCCCCCGCACCCGCGCGGACGCCCTGCGTGGGATCGGTGAGCTCCTCGCCGCGCCGGCCACTCCGGCCGCGCTGCGCACCGCGCTGGTGCAGGCGCTCGGGGCGGCTCCAGGCAAGGACGCGGACGCCGTCCTCGTGGCCGCCTTCCGCGCCACCCGTTCCCCGGCAATCTTCGACCAGATCGTGCGGCGGCCGGAGTCGGCCCTGGCGCTGGTCGAGGCCATCAAGGCGGGCACCGTCCCGGTGGCGGAAGTCGGTCCCGGCAACCTCGCGCGCCTGCGGACCCACCCGAACCGCGGCGTCGCCGCGGCCGCGGCGGGCCTCACCGTGGCGGCGGGCAACGGCGAGAAGGACACCCTGATCAGCCAGCTGATGCCCGAGGTCACCAAGGCGGGCGACGTGGCGAACGGGCGGGCCGTGTTCACCGCGGCCTGCGCCATCTGCCACAAGTACGGCGACGTGGGCGTGCGCGACGTCGGCCCCCCGCTCGCCGGCATCGGCAGCAAGAGCCCGCTGGAACTCCTCACCCACATCGTGGACCCGAACCGCCAGGTGGAACCGAATTACTGGCAGTGGAACCTCACCACCCGCAAGGGCGAGACCCTCGTCGGCGTGATCGTCAGCGAGACCAGCGCCAGCCTGACCCTGCGCAACCAGGGCGGCGACACCGAGGTGCGGCTCGCCGACATCGCCAGCCGCGAGAACACGCGCCGGTCCCTGATGCCGGAAGGCCTCGAGGGCCTCGGCGCCACGGGCCTGCGCGACGTGATCGCCTACCTCGCCGCCTCGAGCGGACCCGCCCCCGCCGCAGCCGGCGCGGCGGCGCCCGCTCCGACCAAGAAGGGCGGCGGCGGCAAGGCCAAGAAGGTGGCCGCCGCCAGCCCCGCACCCGCCACGGCCCCGACCGCTCCCGGCGCCGCCGCCAACGCGGCCGCGGCCGCCCCGGTCGACGGACCCAAGGAGGGCGGCAAGAACGACCGCCCGCTCCCGCCCGTGGAGACGGTCCGCTGGGAAGCCGGCAAGACGCGCGTCCTCCTGATCGGCGGGGGCAGCTCGCACAAGTTCACCGAATTCTTCGGCGCGACCGACAGCGCGACGCTCCGCGCGGCCGGCTTCACCGTGCACTACACCGAGGACCGCGACCAGGCGGCGGCGGTGCTGCCCGAGGCGGACGTGGCCGTGATCAGCGTGAACCGGATGTTCTTCGACACCCCGGCCTACCGGCAGGCGGTGTTCGCCTTCGCCGCGGCCGGCAAGGGCATCGTGATGCTGCACCCGGGCACCTGGTACGCGTTCCCGCGCTGGCCGGAGCTGAACGCGCAACTGGTGGGCGGCGGGTCGCGCGGGCACGACAAGCTCGGGCCCTACACCGTGCACGTGCGCCAGCCGGCGCATCCGGTGATGCGCGGCGTGCCCGCGAGCTTCGAGGTGGTCGACGAGCTGTACTACATGAACGCCGAGCCGGAGAAGATTCCGGCCGGGACCGCGCCGATCGAGGTGCTCGCGGAGAGTTCGCCCTCGCAGAAGTTCCAGCGCGCGCACCCCGTCGCGTGGGTGACCCGGCACGAGCGGGCGCGGGTGGTCGGCATCACCCTCGGCCACGACGAGCGGGTGCACGACCACCCGGCGTTCCGCACGCTCCTGACCAACGCGGTGCGCTGGGTGGGCGGGAAGTGAGCAGCCGGGGAGTCGGTGGGCGGTGGACGGTGGACGAATCCACGGACGAGAAGCCGGCGGCGAGGTGTGGCCGGGGATGAAATCCCCGGCCACGCCCAGCCGAGCGGATCCGAATCCGCGGCAACGGCCGCGGCCACACCGCAGCTCAGAACTCCAGCGTCGTCGTCAGGCGGTAGCTGCGGGGCTCGTTGAAGTAGATGCGCCGCACGCCGGTGTACGTGTCGTTGTAGCGACCGATGTTCGCCAGGTACGAGTTGGACACGTTGCGCACGTTCAGCTGCACGGTCGCGTTGACGCGTGACCCCGGCACCCGAAAGCGGTGCCCGGCGAAGGCGTCGCCGAGGAGCGACTCGTTGCCCCAGTAGACGTAGCCGGAGGGCTTGTCCCAGCTGAGGAAGTTCTTGCCGTTGTAGCGCACGGAGCCGCCGATGAACACGCCCTTGAGGCGGCCCTCGCTGAAGCGGTAGCGAGCGGTGCCGTTGGCCTTGTGCGGACGCGAGCCGAAGGGCGAGTTCTGGCGGTCGACCTGGAAGTCGAGCTCGCTGTAGAGCTCACGCGCGGCGGTCTCGAGCGTCGCCAGTTCGGTCGGGTTGCCCGCGAGGAGCCGCCGCCACTCGGGCACGCGGGTGTCGAAGAACGCGAAGACCTCAGTAAAGAAGTTCTGCCGCTTGCGCTCGGAGTGCGCGTAGCTCGCGCGCAGCGTGAGGTTGCGCGTGGGGTTCGCGACGACCTCAACCTCCACGCCCTTGGTGAGCACGTCGATCGTGGCCGAGGTCCAGGTGATCGCCTGGCGGTCGTAGTCGGCCTGGCTGATCTTCCCCGCGGACAGCAGGGCGCCGAGCATCGTGGTGAGGTTGTCGACGCCGAGGGCGTTGCTGCCGGGCAGAATCGGCGAGTCGTTGAGCTGCTCCGTCTGGTACCACGTGGCCCGGACGAACAGGCGGTCGTCGCCCAGCACATCGAACATGAAGCCCAGGTCGCGGCCGCGGCCCTCGGTGGGTTCGGGGACGTCGCCCGTCGGGAGCACGGTGCGGTCGAAGCGCGGCTGGCCGTTGTTGCGGGAGGCGTTCCAGAAGAGCGAGAGGCGGCGGTGCGCGTGGAGTACGGCGCCCGCGGTAAAGGTCGTGGGCGTGTATTCGTGGCGGACGTAGCGTCCGTCGAAATACCACTCGCCCACGGAGACCAGCCGCGACTTCACGCGGGGATCGTTGGGGTCGAGGACGCGGGCCTCCTGGGCGTTGCGGAAGGTGATCGCATCGCGCCGGGCGCCGAGGGTGGTGACGAGCCGCTCGCGGAACCAGAAGCTCTGGGCGGCGAACATCAGGGAGGTGATCTCCTTGAGCGAATGGGTGTTGGCGCGCGCCCGCGAGGCGTAGGTGCTAGCGTAGCGCTTGCCGTTCCAGGTGAAGGGCGCGAGCGGGAGACTGCCGTCGCTGCCGTACCAGGTGCGGTAGTCGGTCGGGTCGACGTAGTTGCGGCGCGTCACCTTGTTCTGGTCGCCCTCGGCGTTGGTGGCGTTGGTGATGGGCGTGTTCGTCTCGTCGACCAAAATCTCGTCGCGCCAGCGGCGGAGGCGGTCCTGCTCCGAGTGTTCCGCGAGGCCCGCGATCCGGTGGCGCCCGAACCAGCGCTGGGCCCGGCCGCCCTCCCAGGCGAGGCTCGCGCGGTAGATCTCGTTGTCGGTGACGATCCAGTCCTTGAACCAGTTGGACTCGAAGTAGAGCTGGCCCGCGTGCGGGTTGGGCACGGTGGCCGCGGAGCCGTCGGGGGCGGGCAGGGTGAGGTTCGGGTCCGCGCGGAGGGTGCCGCCGGCGATGGCGAGCCCGTGGGCCTCGACGTCGGTGCGGTTGCGGAACCAGGCGAGCTCGAGGTTAAAGTGCGCCGGGAGGCGCTGCTGGACGATCACCTGGCGCGAGTTGAACGTCTGGTGGCGGACGCCGCCGGGGCCGGTGAGGTTGTAATCGTAGGGGGAGACCGAGGGGGGCAGGAGCGTCTCGACGCCGGTGCGGCCGAGGGACTGGAACTCGCCGCGGAGGTTGGTGACGACCCCCGTCTGCTGGCTGAAGGTGAAGCGGTTATTGGTGGCGCTGAAGCGGGCGGTGCCGGAGCCGGCGGGCACGACGGTGCCGTCGAAGACGCGGCGGCCGCCGTCCCACCACGCGGTGACCTGGTCGGCGGCGTTCCACCCCATCGTGAGGCTGTTGTCCATGTGCCCCTTCTCGAACGAGACGTGGACCGTGGTATCGCGGAAGGGCTGGTAGGCGGCGGCGAGGCTCCAGCGGGCCTGGTCGGTGAAGTCCCAGTAACGCCAGCCCTGACTGTTCTGGTAGAGCCCGAGGAGGCGGAGGGAAAGTTTCCGGGGGAGGAGGACCTGGTTGTGGTCGGCCTCGTAGCGCTCGTAGGCCCAGGAGCCGAGCATCGCCTTGAGGGTGGTGCGGGTTCGCTGCAGGTTGGCGCGCTTGCCGGAGAGGGAGACGAGGCCGCCGGCCTGGCCGAGGCCGAAGAGGATCGAGTTGGGACCGCTGGCCACCTCGGCGCGCTCCACGTTGTAGAGGTCCACGGGGATGCTCGACTCGACGAAGTCGCGGGAGGCGCCGGCGGGGGAGCCGCGCATCCGGAACTGGTAGTCGTTGCCGTCGGCGCCGCGGCCCTGGGGGTTGTTGAAGCCGGCGTTGGAGTCCTCGACGTCGATCTCGATGTTGGTCGCGTGGGCCATCATCTCCTCGAGGTTGGTGGCGGCGATGTCGGCGAGGAACTCGGGGGTGAAGGCGGCGACCGCGGCGGGGGTGTCGCGGAGGCGGGAGTTGAGGCGGCTGCCGCTGGTGGTGTTGGCGGCCTGGTAACCGACGTCGTTCTCGGCGCGCACCTCGAAGGGGGAGAGCTCGACCACGGGGCGTTCCGGATCGGCCGGGCGCGGGGCGGCGGGGGCCGGGGCGGTCTGGGCGGCGAGCGCGGCCGGCAGCAGCAGGGCAAGCGCCGCGGCGGCGCGGCGGGAGACGGGGGTTGGCATGACGGGGGGGTTGGCGGTGCAGCGTGGCCCCCGCGGCGGGGCAGGCAAGCCGGCACCGCGGGCCGCTTGACCCGGCCCCGCGCTTCCGTGTGCTCCCGCGGATGGATGCCCACGCCCGCGCCCGCCAGCTGATCGACGCCGCCCACGCCGCGGACCCGCAGCGCGCGGCGGACGGCCGCCCGGCGGAACTGGTCTACGCGGACCGGATGGAGGCCTGGGTGGCCCGCCTCGTGGACCCGGCGAGCCCCGCGCTTCGCCTCGCCGCCCGCGCGCAGCACCTCGAGCGCTGGCTGGTCCCGCGGACCACCTTCCCCGAGGGCCGTACGGGTTACCTCACCTGGCGCCGCTCCCTCTACACCCGGCAGGCGGAGCGCGCGCGCGAGCTGCTGCTGACGGCGGGGGTCTCCGCGGCCGAGGCGGCCGACGTGGCGACCTGGGTGTCGAAGACCGGCCTCCGCACCAACCCGGGCACGCAGGCGCTCGAGGACGCGGCCTGCCTCGTGTTCCTCGAGAACGAGATCGGCGCCTTCGCCGCGCGGCACGCGGACTACCCGCGGGAGAAGTTCATCGATATCCTCCGCAAGACCTGGCGGAAGATGAGCCCCGCGGCGCAGTCCGCGGCGGCGGCGCTGCCGCTGCCGGACGGGATCGCCGAACTCGTGCGCGAAGCGATGCGCTAACCCGGCTTGTCGCCGCGCGCTCCCCGCGCCACTTTCCCCGCGCCTTCCCTCCCATGCTCCGGAAAATCCTCCTCGGCCTCTTTGTTATCCTGCTCGGCGCCCAGGCGTTCCGGCCGGAGAAGAACCTCTCCGCCGCGCCCGCCCCCTCGGACCTGCTGGTGAAGCACCCCGCGCCCCCGGCGGTCGACCGGATGCTGCGAGCCGGCTGCTACGACTGCCATTCGGACCACACCCGCTACCCGTGGTACGCGGAGCTCCAGCCGCTGGGCTGGTGGCTCGACCAGCACGTCCGCGACGGCAAGCGCGCGCTCAACCTTTCGCTCTTCGGCGATTGGCCCGCCAAGCGGCAGGCGTCGCGCCTCGAGGAGATGGTCGACACCATCACGCAACGCGAGATGCCCCTGCCCTCCTACACACTGGGTCACCCGGAGGCGAAGTTCACCGACGCGCAAATCCAGGAGCTCACCGGCTGGCTGGAGGCGCTGCGGGACAAGGTCGCGCCGGAGGAGTAAGGCGGAGGGCGCTTGCCCGCGCGCCCGCGTTGGCGCTTGCTCGGTCGTCCCCCACCCCGATGCGCCTGCGCCCCACCCTCGCCGCCCTCCTGCTCCTGTCCGGCCTGCTGCCCGCCGCGGAGGCCGCCGCCCCCCGCCGCCCCAATCTCCTGATCGTCGTCGTCGACGACCAGTCCCCCTTCGACCTCAAGGCCTACGACCCCGCCTCGGTCCTGCGCTCCCCGGAACTGGACCGCCTCGCCGCCCGCGGGATGGTCATCGACGGCGCGTACCACATGGGCGCATGGGTCGGGGGCGTCTGCACCCCTTCCCGGCACATGATGATGAGCGGGCGCACCGTCTGGCACATCCCGGACGGGAGCGGGCGCGGCGCCAACCCCCACTCGGGCAACCCCGCGCTCGTGCCGCCCGACCTGCCGGACCACACCCTCGCCGCGGTCTTCAACCGGGCGGGCTACGCCACGATGCGGACCTGCAAGGTGGGCAACAGCTATGAGGCCGCGAACCGCCTGTTCCAGGTGCGCCGCGACGCCACCAAGCGCGGCGGGGACGACGCCTCCGGCTCCGCTTGGCACGCCGAGCAAGTGCTCGCCTACCTCGACGAGCGGGTGGCCGCGCAGGACGCCCGGCCGTTCCTCATCCACTTCGGTTTCTCGCACCCGCACGACACCCGCGACGGGAAGCCCGAGCTGCTCGCGCACTACGGGGCCACCAATCACACCGACCCCGCGCAACCGCCCCCCGCCCACCCGCGCCAGCCGCCGTTGCCCGCCAACTACCTGCCCGCGCACCCGTTCCCCCACGGCCACCCGGGCCTGCGCGACGAGGTCGCCGTCAGCGGCGTCTGGGAACGGCGCGATCCCGCCACGATCCGCAACGAGATCGGCCGGCAATTCGCCTGCAGCGAGAACATCGACACCCAGCTCGGCCGCGTCCTCCGCCGGCTCGAGGCGCTGGGCGAGCTGGAGCACACCTACGTCTTCTACACCGCCGACCACGGCATGGCCATCGGCCGCCACGGCCTGCAGGGGAAGCAGAACCTCTACGAGCACACCTGGCGCGTGCCGCTCCTCGTCCAGGGCCCCGGCATCCGCCCCGGTTCCCGCGCCCAGGGCAACGTCTACCTCACCGACCTCCTCGCCACCTACTGCGACCTCGCCGGCATCCCGACCCCCGCCACCAACGAGGGCCGCAGCTTCCGCGCCGTGCTTGAGGGCCGCGCCGCCACCGTCCGCGACACCCTCTACGGCGTCTACTGCGGCGGCACCCGCCCCGGCATCCGCGCCGTCCGCCACGGCGACTGGAAGCTCGTCCAGCACGAGGTCCTCGACGGCCAGGTGCGCGAGCTCCAGCTCTTCAACCTCCGCGAGAATCCCGACGAGTTCCTCGCCGCCCACCACGACCCCGCCGTGGTCGCGCTGACCGGCCGCCGCCCCGCCCCGCATCAGGTGAACCTCGCCGGCGACCCGCGCCACGCGGCGAAGCTCCGCGAGCTGCAGGCGCTGCTGCTCACGGAGATGCGGCGCCACGATGATCCGTTCCGCTTCCAGGACCAGCCCACTGACGGCCTGACCCCGCCGGCGCCACCCCGCGAGACGCCCCGCGCCAAGGGCAAGGCCAAGACGGGCGAGTGAGCCGGAGTTGGCCGCGATCCGGTGTGGCCGCGGCTGCAGCCGCGGATTCCGCCCGCCACGCTTTGCCGCCGCCGGCCTTTCGTCATGATCCGCGGCAACTGCCGCGGCCACACCCGAGCCCGCGGCCACCACGGCCACCGTGCGTCAGATGGAGTACTTCGCGCGCACGTCCTCCGGGATCGGCGTGGCGCGGCCAGTCGCGAGCGTGACGAGCGTGTAGTCGCAGGCCCCGTCGCACACCCGCTTGCGCAGCGGCAGCTTCTCGATCTCGAACGCCACGCGGCACCCGGTCTCGGTGAAGTGCTCGATCCAGCAGCGAACGACCATCCGGTCGCCCCAGCCGAGGGGCCGCTTGTACGCGATGGACGCGGTCGCCATCCACCAGCCGAGGCCGCGCTCCGCGAACGCCTGCATCGACATCCCGTAGTGCCGATCCATCTGCTCGAAGCGCGCCGCCAGCACGTAGTCGAGGTAACGCGTGCTGTGCACGTGCTGGTACAGGTCGATGTCGTCCGGCCGCACGGCCAGCTCCGTCTCGAACTTCGAGAAGACGTTCATCCCGCGAGCCAACGTCCGCAGCCCGCCGGCCGCGATGCTTTTCCGGCGCCGCGGCTACTCGAACAGGCGGTCCAGCAGCCGGCGGTCGCGCTTGGTCGGACGGCCGCTGCCCTGCTCGCGCGCCAGCAGCTGGCGCACGCCGGCCTCCCGCGCCTTCGCCCACTCACTCTCCGGGGTCGTCTCGTTGCAGAACTCCGGCACCCACCGCGCCGCCACCCGCCCGCGCGGCGAGGCGACGACCAGCAGGGTACGCGTCACCAAGCCTTTCCGCACCGTGACACATTCGCCGGGACGGACCTCGCGGGCCGGTTTCGCCGGGTGGTCGTTGAGGGTGACGCTCCCGGCGCGGCACGCGTCGCCCGCCAGGCTGCGCGTCCGGAAGATCCGGACCATCCACAGCCACTTGTCGAGGCGCGCGGGGGCGGCGGCGGTCGGAGGCGCGACGGCGGGGGCGGACACGGCGTCAACGGCCCGGGAACTCGGCGCGGAGCCAGTCGTCGAGGAGCGCCTTCTCGTGCCGGAGGGGATCGTCGCGGAATCCCCCGGTGAGCTTCATCAGGAAGGCGAGGTCGGAGAGCTCGCGCCGGCCCGTGCGGACGACGCGGCCGGCGGCGTCGACGAGGCGGAACTCGAGGCCGAGGCGCGGCGGGTAAAGGTCGCGGACGATGCGGACGTCGCCCCATTGCGGCCCGCGCCAGGGCTCGAATTCCCCGGCGAGGTCGACCGCGGTGAAGGTGACCTCGAGGCGGTGGCCGGCCGGGAGCCGCGGCTCCGCGGCGCGAACGAGGTGGTCGCGCAGGCGGTCGAGGTGCCCGGTGTCGCGGGGGTCGCCCGGGAAGCGCTCGGCGGCGTCGACGAACGCGGCGGGATCGCGGAACTCGACGCGGACGCGTTCGGGGGAGTCGGGCGCGGGCGCGGCCGGCAGGGCGGCGGCGGCGAGGAGGGCGAGGAGGAGGAGCGGCGCGGGCATCGCGGGAAGGACGCACCTTGGGCGCGTTTGGTTCCGTTGTCAGGTCGGGACCACCGGAAAGGTTGCAATGGCGCGCCAACCGCCTCCCTTGCCCGCGGGATGTTCGCCAACCTCTTCCACGTGATCACGCGCCGGCCCCCGCCGCCCGAGGCGGTGCGCCAGGCGTTCATCGAGGAGGTGCGCGTCCGCGCCCGGCCGGTTCGGAACGCGCGGCTGGAGCGGCTGATTCTGGTCGCCTGGATCCTGATCGCGGTGAAGCACGCCGCGGTGATCTGGGCCTGCCGGAATTACCCGGTGCCGTTCCACCAGCTTTGGATCAACTTCCCGACTTGGCTGCTCGGCGCGCTCGCCACCGGGCTGTACTTCGGCCGCCTGCGCCGCGGCTGAGGCCAGAGGCGGTCGGGCCGAGACCGCCCCTTGCGCCCCCGCGCGGGGTCTTCCAAGGTCCGGGAATGCGCCCGGTCGCCGCCCTGATCCTCCGCCTCGCCGTCGCCGTCCTCGGCCTCCTCCTCGTCGCCGCCGTAGGGGCCGGCCTCTGGTTCCGCGGCCACCTGCGCTCCAGCCTCCCCCGCCTCGACGGCACCGCCTCCGCCCCCGGCCTCGGCGCCCCGGTGACCGTCGAACGCGACGACCTCGGGATGCCCACGATCCGCGCCCGCGACCGCATCGACGCCACGCGCGCCCTCGGCTGGCTGCACGCGCAGGACCGCTTCTTCCAGATGGACCTCCTGCGGCGCGCCTCCGCCGGGGAACTCGCCGCCCTTGCCGGCGCCCGCGCGCTGCCCCGCGACCGCCTCGCCCGCCGCCACGGGTTCCGCCGCCTCGCCGGCCAGGTGCTCGCCGGCCTCGACCCCGCCGACCGCGCGCTCCTCGAGGCCTACGCCGCCGGCGCCAACGCCGGCCTCGCCGCCCTCGGCGCCTCCCCCTGGGAATACCTCGCCCTGCGCTCCACGCCGGAACCCTGGCGCCCCGAGGACTCCCTCCTCGTCGGCTACAGCCTCGTCCTCGACCTCCAGGACAGCACCGGCCGCTACGAGCGCACGCTGATGACCCTGCGTGACACCTACGGCGATGACGTCCTGCCCTTTTTCGCGCCGCTGGTCGGACCCGACGACGCCGCGCTCGACGGCACGGTCGCGCCGCTCCCGCCCATCCCCGGACCCAAGCTGATCAACCTCCGCGCGCGTCCGCTCAGCGCGCTGCCCGCGGCGCCCGCGGCCGGACTTGCGTGGCGGGAGATGCCTTCCGCGGACCCGTTCCCCTTCCCCGCGCCGGATCCCGAACTGCGCCCCGGCTCGAACGCCTTCGCCCTCGCGGGCTCCCTCACCGCCGGCGGCGCCGCCCTCGTGGCAAACGACATGCACCTCGCACTCGCCGTGCCCGCCATCTGGTACCGCGCGTCCCTCGCCTTCGCCGGGCGCACCCTCACCGGCGTCACCCTGCCCGGCACGCCCTTCGTCGTCGCGGGCAGCAACGGCGACATCGCGTGGGGCTTCACCAACGCGCAGGTAGACAGCGGGGACCTGATCGCGGTCGAGACGAACTCCCTCGCGCCCAACCTCTACAAGGCCCCGGGTCACGGCGACGAGTTCCTCCGCATTGAGCGCCGCCGCGAGACGATCGCCGTCCGGGGCGGCGAGCCCGTCACCGAGGACTACGAGTGGACCGTCTGGGGCCCGGTCGTTGGGCGGAACCACCGCGAACGCCCGCTGGCCCTCAAGTGGGTGGCCCACGATCCCGCGGCGATGAACCTCGGGCTCCTCCAGCTGGAACAGGCCCGCACCACCGACGAGGCCGTGGCGAGTGCCCACCGCGCCGGGATTTCCCACGTGAACCTGATCGTCGGCGACCGGGCCGGCGCCATCGCCTGGACCATCGCCGGGCGCCTTCCCCGCCGCGTCGGGTACGACGGCCGCCTGCCTTCCACCTGGAGTTTCGGCGACCGCCGCTGGGACGGTTACCTGCCGCCCGCGGAGGTGCCCGTGCTCCGGGGCGGCGATTCCAGCCTGCCGGGTCGCCTCTGGTCGGCGAACCAGCGCCACGTCGGCGGCGCGGCGCTCGCGCGGCTCGGCGACGGCGCCTACGCGACCCCGCCGCGGGCCGCCCAGATCCGCGACGGCCTCGCGCGCCTCACCGCCGCCACCCCGCGTGACCTGCTGGCCGTGCAGCTCGATGACCGGGCCCTGTTCCTCCAGCCGTGGCACGCGCGCCTGCTGGCGGTGCTGACGCCCGCGGCCGTGGCCGGCCAACCCGCGCGCGCCGAGTTGCGGCGGCGGGCCGAAGTCTGGGAGGGCCGCGCCAGCCCCGAGGCCGTGAGCTACCGCCTCGTGCGCGAGTTCCGCCAGGCCGTGCTGCGGCGCGCCCTCGGGCCGATCTTCGCGCCGTGCGTCGAGGCGATGCCGGACTTCGACTCGCGCCGGTTGCAGCTCGAGCCCGCCCTGCAGGCGCTCCTCCGCGAGCGCCCGCTGCACCTGCTGGAGGCCCGTTACGCGAGCTGGGACGAGCTGCTCACGGCCGCCGCCGACGACACCGCCGCGGCGCTGGCCGCCCTAGGTTCCGATCCGGCCGCCGCCACCTGGGGCGCCCGCAACCGCGCCGCCATCCGCCACCCGCTCAGCGCGGCGATCCCGTTGGTCGGCCGCTGGCTGGACCTGCCGGCGGACCCGCTGCCGGGCGACAGCGATCTGCCGCGCTACCAATCCCCGGCTCACGGCGCCAGCCAGCGCCTCGTCGTCGCCCCCGGGCGCGAGGCCGAGGGCATCCTGCAGGTGCCGGGGGGCCAAAGCGGCCATCCCTTGTCGCCGTACTACCGCGCCGGCCACGCCGCGTGGGTGCGCGGCGAACCCAGCCCGTTGCTCCCGGGCGCCACCCGCCATACGCTGTCCCTGCAACCCTGACGCCGATGCCGCTCCACATCCTCGACCATCCGCTCGCCGCGCACCTCGTCACGCACCTGCGCGACCGCACGACGAAGCCCGCGACGTTCCGCACCCTGTCCCATCAACTGAGCCTGCTGCTCGCGATCGAGGCGACCGCGGAGCTGGCGACCGAGCCGCGCGCGATCGAGACGCCGCTCGAGCCGGTGACGGGGCGCGTGCTCCGGCACCAGCCGCTGGTCATCATCCCGATCCTGCGGGCGGGCCTTGGGATGGTGGCGCCGTTCACGGAGCTGTTTCCGGACGTGAGCGTCGGTTACCTGGGGCTGGAGCGGGACCACGCGACCGCGGAGGCCCGGAGTTATTATTGCAAACTGCCCCCGCTCGCGGGGCGGCCGGTGTTTTTGGTGGATCCGATGCTGGCGACCGGCGGTTCGGCCGTGCAGGCGCTGGACGTGGTCCAGGCGCAGGGCGGCGCGGACGTGCGCCTGCTCTCGATCGTGAGTGCGCCGGAAGGCGTGGCGGCGGTGGAGCGTGCGCACCCGGGCACCCGCATCCACACGGCCGCGCTCGACCGGGGCCTGAACGACCGCAAGTACATCGTGCCCGGTCTCGGCGATTTCGGGGACCGGCTGTACGGGACGTGAGGGGGAGTGGGGCAACATTCCCCGCCCAGACCGATCCTCACCCAAGTGCGGTGATTTAGCGTCGCCAGCGGCTTGGGGTAGCCGGGGAATCGTTCCCCGATCGGACAGACGAACCTTCCTTCCACCCGTTCCTCGGATTCCGGACCCAAGGCTCCGCCGGCATGCACCACGTTCCCGCCTTCCGGGGCAGGATGCCCCGGCTACGTCGATCCCCGCACCTCGTCTGTCCTTCCGGGGCGACGCGCCCCGCCTACACCCATCCGCCCGCGAAGTTGCCATCGGCCAGCGAAAGCGGAGCGTGCCCGCCGTAGCCTCGGCGAAGGCGGGACCTGCCCGCACCATCCGTCGGCGAAGGCGGAGCCTGCCCGCCGTAGCCTTGGCGAAGGCGGGCATCCGCCGCTCCCCGCTCCCCGTATCCGAGGGATGACGCCCCGCTTCCTGCTCGCCCTCCTGCCGGCCCTGCTCCCTCTTGCCGCCATGGCTGCCGAAGAGGCATTCCCCCCGACTCCCAGCGGCACCTCCGAGGTGAAGGTGCTCCCCGCCGGCATCTTGCTCCGCTCCGCGGGTCCGGGGGAATACTTCGACCGGGCGAACGACCTGTTCATGCCCCTCTTCCGCTACATCTCGCGCCACGACATCGCGATGACCGTGCCGGTGGAGGCCCGCGTGCGCGACGCGGCGATGTACTTCTGGGTCGCCGAGAGCCAGCACGCCAAGGTGGCCGGCGACGAGGGGACGGTGGTGGTCGAGCGGAAGCCGGCCCGCCGCGTGGCCAGCCGCGGCGCCCGCGGCTCCTACTCCCGGAAAAACTACGAGCGCACCCGGGACGAACTGCTGGCCTGGGTGGCGACGCAGCCGGGGCTGGTGGCGGAGGGCGAGCCCTACGCGGTGTTCTGGAGCGGTCCGTTCACGCCGGGATTCCTCAAGCGGTACGAAGTCCACGTCCCGCTGCGCGCCACCGGCGGGACCTGAGCCCGCCACCGGCGCGCCGGCGGGGGTTCACGGACCCCCGGTCACCCAGTCGAGGCTGAAGCGGGCGAGGCGGATGTCGTTGCCCGCCTCGTAGAGGCAAAGAATCCGGCCGTCGGGCAGCACGGCCAGGTCGGAATAGGCGGAGAGACCGGCCTCGAGGGTGCGCCGCACCGGCCACGTCACGCCATCGTCGCGGCTGAGCTGGATCGAGAGGTTCTCGCGCTTGCCGCGGCCGCCGGGGACCTCACGGCCCGCGGCATCGCGGGCGACGGTGTGGGGGGCCGAATAGAGCTGCAGGCCGGGTTGCGCCGGATGGGCCACGATGCTGGCCATGCAGATCGGCTCCAGCAGCTGCTCGTGGAACCGCGGCGTGCTCCAACCCGTGGCCCCGTCCGCGCTGACGCTGACCAGCTTGCGGTTTGGCTTCGAGACGTTGCGCGCCACGAGCAGTACCTGCCCGTCCGCCCGGGTCGTGATCATCGTCTCGTTGGGATCGCCGAAGTCGCCCTCATCCGGAAACGCGATGTCGCCCGCGCGCCACGTCCTGCCGTGGTCGTCGCTGTAAATGGTCCCGGCCGCCGAGGGCTTGTGGTCGCCCACCCCGCCGTACGCCAACCAGATGGGCACGACCAGCCGGCCGCTCCGCAACTGGAGCCCGTGGCCTGGGCCGGTCGCGATCACCTTCCAATCGTAGCGCTTCCGGAAGGGCTCGAAGCTGGCCGTGATCTCCACCGGCGCGCTCCACGTCAGCCCGTCGTCCGTGCTCCGCATCGCGAAGGCGCGGGCGTAGTTGACGCAGTACACGAATTCGATGGCCCCGGTCACCCGGTCGACGATCGCCACGGGGTTGTTCACCGTCTGCTCGCGCGCGCCGTCCTGCTTCTTGCGCGGATTACCCTCGATGCGGGGTCCGCGGTGCGCGATCTGGCGGGGGGCGTCCCAGGTGCGGCCGCCGTCGGTCGAGCGCCGGAGGTGGACCTCGATCTCACCCCAGTCGGCGCTGTTGTTCCGCCGGGCCTCGCAGTAGGCGAGGACGGTGCCCTTGGGCGTGACGACGACGCCGGGGATGCGGTGCCGGGTGACGCCGTTCGACTGGGCGGGGAACACGTCGAAAAACTCGGGCGCGGCAGGGGTGGCGGCGGCGACCGGGAGCGCCAGGGCCAGGAGCAGCAGGAGAACGTGCATGGAGGCAAAGGGGGATGACGGGCGGGGTAAAGGGGGCAGCGGGGGAAGGTCAGGGCCCGACGAGGAGACCAGCGGCCTCGGCCAGCCCGCGCTGCCGCTGGTCAAACGTCAGGAACTCGTCCGCCCCTTGCACCCGAGCCGCCGCAACGTGCAGCAAGTCGAGCGTGCGGACTCCAAGGCGCACGGTATGGGCGCGCGATAGTTCCTCCGCCTGCGCCCACCAGCGGTAAACCGGCAGAGGTGCCGCTACCAGGTCCCCCACCCTGAATGCGGACCGAAGCTGGCGTCCCACCTGCAGCGGAACCGATGGGGACAGGAGCCCTCTGGCCACCAAGGCGCGCAGCGAGTTGTTGAACTCGACCCCGCTCCAAGGGGTCCAGGGTAAACCGGCCGGCCCTTTGCACGCCGCGATGCGCGACACCGCCCGGGAATGGTTCGCGTCCGGAATGAACCAGGAGAGGACGAACGAAGTATCCGCGTAAGCGCTCACCGCTCCAGGGACTCGACCAGACGGACCGCCAAGTACCGGTCACCGTGGGCTGCAACGGCCTCCGCGTGGTAGTCCGGGCGCCGGCCACGCTTGGTCACCTCCGGTGCGTTCAGCTGCTCCCGGGTGAGCGCGCTGGACAGCAAGTAGGCGGAAAGGCTCTGGCCGGATTTGCGGGCCGCCGCGCTGAGCCGGCGCTTCTGATCTGCCCGGGTCTTCACCGTGATCGTCACGCTCATGGTGTTACCTTGGTCCCACCCCTTTAAGCCTGTCAAGCGGCCGCCCCGCGGAAGCGGCTGCCGTCCGCCATCGCGCGCGCCTCGGCCACGACCGCCGCGCGCAGCTCCGGCGGCTCGACCACCAGGCAGTCGCCCCCGAAACCCAACACCCAGCGCGTCACGTCGTGCAGGTCGCTCAACCGGAAGCTCACCTCCGCCTCGCCGGCCGGGCGCTCGGTGACCTGCTGCGTCGCGTGCCAGTGACGCTCCCGCACGTGATGGGCCGCGTCCGCCTTGAGCCGCAGCCGCACCACGATCTCGCCGCGCCCGGTCCACACGCCGAAGGAGGTGCCGAGGTGGCTGGCCACGTCGAACTTCACCGGCCGCGCGATCGTGGCCGCCGCGATCCGCGGCTCGCTCAGGCGCGCCAGAATGTAGGTCTGGACCGCGTCCTTCTCCAGGTCCCGCGCCACCAGCACCCACCGCGCATCCACGCACGCGAGGTGATAGGGCGCGAGGCGCCGGGGCGTCGCGGCCGGCCGACCCTTGGCCTGGTAAAGCGCCTGCAACTCCCGCCGTTGCAGCAGGGCGTTGACGACCGCCTTGAACACCTTCGGGTCCGCGACGCCCGCGCCCGGCGTGCGGACGCTGAGGTAC
>JAIXQE010000128.1 GCA_027485815.1 Opitutaceae bacterium | reverse complement strand
GGCCGACCACCGAATCCGGGTTCCGTGTCGAAACGGGGGCCGGCGGCCGGCCGTTGGTGGTTCCTTTCGTCGGCCCCGCCTACGGGCAGCGCCTGCCGGACTACCATCGCCTGGACCTCCGGGTGTCGCGGCGCATCCCGACCGTGCGGGGCGAACTGCGGCTGCACCTCGACGTGTTCAACGCCTACAATCGGGAGAACCTCCTCGGCTACACCTCCCGTCCGCTCTGGCGCGGCGGTCAGCTGGAGGTGGTGCGGGAGCCCCGGGCCCAGCTGCCCTTGCTGCCCAGCGTCGGCGCCACCTGGGAATTCTAAGCCGCGGCGCGGGCTTCCCCTGCGGGCGAGAATCCGCTCATTCTCCTGCTCCGCTCATGCAGACCCGCGTCCTCGGCCGCACCGGCCTCCGCCTCCCCGTCCTCAGCTTCGGCGCCTCCTCCCTCGGCGCCGAGTTCCGCCGCGTCACGCTCGACGAGGCCCTGACCAGCGTCCGCACGGCCCTCGACTGCGGGCTGAACCTGATCGACACCTCGCCGTTCTACGGCCGGGGGATGAGCGAGGTCCTGCTGGGCATCGCCCTGCAGGGGGTGCCGCGCGACTCCTACCTGCTGTGCACCAAGCTGGGCCGCTACGATCTGGCGCACTTCGACTTCTCGGCCCGGCGGGTCGCGGAGAGCATCGACGTGAGCCTCCACCGGCTCGGCACCGATCACCTGGACATCGTGCTGTGCCACGACATCGAATTCGTCCCGCTGCCGCAGATCGTCGAGGAGACGCTCCCGGCGCTGCGGCGGGCGCGGGACGCCGGCAAGGTGCGCTGGATCGGCTTCAGCGGGTACCCGATGAAGATCTTCCGCACCATCCTCGACCAGACGGACGTGGACTGCGTCCTGAGCTACAACCAGTGCACCCTGCAGAACACGCGGTTCCTCGAGGAGATGGTGCCGTACCTCGAGGCGCGGGGGATCGGGGCGATGAACGCGGGTCCGTTCTCGGCCCGGCTGCTGACCAACGCGCCCCTGCCGGTCTGGCTGAAGGAACCGGAGCCGGTGAAGGCGGCCGCGCGCCGGGCCGCGGCGGCGTGCGCGGCCCGCGGGATCGATCTGGCCCAGCTGGCGCTCCAGTTCTCCTGCGCGCAGCCCGGGATCGCCACCACCGTGGCGGGGAGCGCGAACCCGGCCAACATCCGCCGCTGGGCGGAGTGGCTGGCGCAGCCGATCGACGCGGAGCTCCTGCGCGAGGTGCAGGCAATCTTCGCTCCGGTGAAGAACATCGGCCACCGCGAGGGGTTGCCCGAGAACAACTGACCCGCGGGCCGGGCCCGGCCGCGCCGCGGCGAGGGCTCAGGTCAGCGACCAGAGGGCGGCGGCGAGGGCGAGGCGGTACCAGGCGAAGGGCGCGAGCCCGTAGCGCATCAGGCAGATCACGAGCAGCCGCAGGCACGCGGCGGCGGTCACGGCCGCCACGGCCGCCCCCACCAGCACGTCCGACCACCCGAAGAGGTCGATCATCGCGGCGCCCCCCTTCAGGGATTTGTAGAGGGAGGCGGCGGAAAGGGTGACGAACCCGAGGATGAAGCTGAACTCCGTCGCCCGGCGCGGGTCGAGGCCGGCGAAGTAGCCCGCGACGATGGTCATCATCGGCCGGCTGGTGCCCGGCAGGAGGGCGGCGCATTGGAGCAGGCCGACCCACATCGCCCCGGCCACGTTGAGCTCCTCCCGCTCGACCCGGGTGCCGGCGAGCAGCTGCCGGCCGTACCAGTACTCGGCGTAGAACATCAGCAGCGCGCCGAGGACGAGCATCACGATCACGGTGTCGATCGAGTAGAGGTGTGCGTCGATCCAATCGTGGAACAGGTAACCGAGGGCCGCGGAGGGCACGAAGGCGATGCCCACGCAGACGAGCAGGCGCAGGCCGGCCGGGTCGCGGCCGCAAGCCCCAAGCACCATCGACCAGAGCTGGCGCCAATACAGCAGCGCCACCGCGAGGAGCGCCCCGACCTGGATGATCACGATGTAGGTGTCGGTCGCCAGCTTCTGGGTGAGCAGCTCCCCCGGGCGGCCGCGCTCGGGCGGCTGGTGCCAGACGGGCTCGCCGAGGGCGTTGAGGACGGGCTGCTGGGAATCGAGCCGCAGCACCCGCGAGGCGATGATCAGGTGGCCGGTGGAGGAGACGGGCAGGTACTCCGTGACCCCCTCAATGACGCCGAGGATGACCGCGTCGCGGGTGCGCAGGCCGTAGACGGAGGCTCCCGGCGGAAGCGTGAACCCGGAGGGCCCGAAGGCCGGCGCCGCGGGGGCGCGCTCCGGGGCGGGGGCCGGCGGGGACGACGCGGCCGCGGCCGGCGGCGCGAGGGTGCCCAGCAGCAGGAGCAGGAGGGGCAGGAGGCGCACCCGGGAGGTTTTCCAAGGAGCGGGGGCGCAGGCAAAGGATATTGCCGCGGGAAAACGCGGAGGTGGATCCGTAGAACCACCCCCGGGGCTTTGCGTGGAACTACCGATGAAGCGCCGGGGTTCCTCTGGCATCCTCTGCCGACCACCCCTGAGCATTATGAACCCCGCCCTGCTCCTCCTTGCCCTCGCGCTGTTCGCCGCGGGCACGCTCGTGCTGACCGGCCGCCTCGCCCGGACCCGGGCGCGGGCGCGCATCCCGGCGCCGGAGGTGACGGAGGATTCGCGGACCCCGATGCCGGCCGTGGTGCGGTGCCGGGCGCTGCCCAAGCCGCCGCCCCTGCCCGAGCGTCCCGCGGGGCTGTTCGCCGCCGACCTCAGCTTCTCCGGCCGCAGCCGCCTGCAGCTCGATCCGCGCTTCGGCGAACAGGTGCAGGGCTGACCGGATTCACGCCTCCGGCAGCGGCTGGCCGCGCGTCTCCGGGAGGAACCACACGACGGCGATCCCGGCGAGGAACAGCGTCGCCAGCAGGGAAACGGCGAGGCGCAGGTCCATGCCTGGCAGCGCCTTGAGCCAGCCGGAAAACAGCAGCACCCCCGCGGCGAGGATGCGGCCGGCGTTGAAGCAGAAGCCGGTGCCGGACGACCGCAGGTGGTGCGGGAACAGTTCGGGGAAGTAGACCGCGTAACCGGCGTGGATCCCGACCACGAAGAAGCCCATCAACGGCAGCAGCGCGAGGAGGGTCGGATAGTCGCGGGGCAGGTAACAGACGACCGGCACCAGCAAGAACGCGGCCAGGTGGAACAGGATGAACGTGCGCCGCCGACCCAACCGCAGGCAGAGCGGACCGAAGCTCAGCATCCCCAGGCCCGCCCCGGCGGTCTGGACGATCCCATACGCGAACTTGGCCTGCTCGGCCGCCGCCGCGGACTCGGTCCCGGCGCGCAGCAGCATCTCGCGCGCGAGGTCCTGGCCCGCGACCGCGACGCCCCAGAACGTGCCCAGGCCGACCGCCGCCAGCAGCATCCCGAGGAACGCCCGGCCGGCCCAGCGCGGATTCAGCAGCAGGTCGCGGAAGCTCCCCAGCGCGCGGCCGTCCCCCGTGGCCGCCGCCGCCCGCGCCTGCCGCCACGATTCCGGCTCATGCACCGCGGCGCGCACCCAGAGCACCAGCAGCGCCGGCAACACGCCCAGGACGTACGCCCAGCGCCACTCCGCGCCCACGGCGAGCCCCGCGAGGGCGGCCAGCCACGTCCCGAGCACGCTCGTCGAATGGAAGATCCCCCCCGCGTGCGCCCGCGCCCGCGCCGGAAAGACCTCGGCCACCAGCGCGGCCGCCACCGCCCATTCGCCCCCCACGCCCATCGCCACCAGAAACCGCAGTACCCCCACCTGCCAGAGCTCGGTCGCGAAGTACGTCAGCCCGCTGAAGACCGAGTACATCAGGATCGTGACGATCATCGCGGGCCGCCGGCCCCAGACGTCCCCGAGCCAGCCGAAGAGGATCCCGCCCAGGGTGCCGCCCGCGAGGAAGATGCCGAGGAAGATGTCCCCCCACTGGCTGATCGCCGCCGGCGTCGCCCCCGCACCGAGGATCTCCTCCAGCATCTGGCGCCGCGTGAGGTTGAAGATCTGCCCCTCGAAAGTGTCGAAGACCCAGCCCGCCGAGGCGATGGCGAGGACCAGCCACTGGTAACGGGTGACGCCGCTCCACCAGGGCGCGGCCGCGGGCTCGGTCGGGGTGCTCATCGGGGTGCCGCAGCCTGCGCGAGCCGGCCGCGGGCGTTCAATCCTAACCGGCTTCGAACCCCAGCGACACATGGCGCGGCTCCAGGAAGGCGTCCAGGCCCTCGGCGCCCAGTTCCCGCCCCCAGCCGCTCTGCTTCATCCCGCCGAAGGGCGCGTTGCTCGCGGTGGGGAGGCCGTGGTTGATCGCGACCATCCCCGCCTCGAGGGCCTCGCCCAACCGCAGCGCGCGCCCGAGATCGCGGGTGAAGGCGTAGGCGGCGAGCCCGTAGGGCGAGGCGTTGGCGGCGGCCACGGCCTCCTCCTCGGTGTCGAACGGATTGACGTACGCGACCGGCCCGAAGGTCTCCTCGCGCATCCCGAGCGCGTCGGGCGGCACCCCCGTGAGCACCGTGGGGGCGAAGTAAGACCCGCCGCCCCCGGGCAGCCGTTCCCCGCCGCAGAGCAGCACCGCCCCGCGGGCGCGCGCATCGGCGACGTGGGCCGCCGCGAGTTCCGCGGCCGCGGGCTGCAGCAGCGGCCCGACCTGCGTGGCCGGATCGAGCCCGGGTCCCACCCGCAGCGCGCGGACCGCCGCGGTGAATTCGGCGAGGAAGCGGTCCCAGACGCCGCGCTGGACGTAGATCCGGTTGGCCGCGATGCAGGACTGGCCGCCGTTGCGGAACTTGGCCGTAAGCGCCCCCGCGACCGCCCCGGGGAGGTCCGCATCGGCGAACACCAGCAGCGGCGAATGCCCGCCGAGCTCGAGCGCGAGGGGCTTGAGCCCGGCCGCCGCGCCGGCGACCAACCGGCGGCCGACCTCCGTAGACCCGGTGAATGTGACCTTGCGGCAGCGCGGGTTGGCGAGGAATTCGCCGGCGATGGCCTCGGCGGGGCCGGCCACCACCTGGAACACGCCGGGCGGGATCCCGACCGCGTGGGCGCACTCCGCGAGTCGCACGGCCGAGAGCGGCGTGGCGCTCGCGGGCTTGAGCACGACGGGGCAGCCGGCGGCGAGCGCGGGCGCGACCTTCCGCGCCGCGAGGTGGAAGGGGAAGTTCCACGGGCTGATCGCTCCCACCACACCGATCGGCACGCGCAGGACGAGTTGCCGGCGGTCCGCCTCCTGCGGCGGAAGCACCCGGCCGTAGCCGCGCCGCGCCTCCTCCGCGAACCAGCGCAGGTGATCGATCCCCAGCGCGACCTCCGCCCGGGCCTCGGCGAG
>JAIXQE010000071.1 GCA_027485815.1 Opitutaceae bacterium | reverse complement strand
GCGGAAGCGCCGTCGGTGGACCAAAAGGGGCGAGTTTACTTCTTCTTGTTGTCCTCGTCGACCACTTCGAAGTCGGCATCGACGACGTCCGCCTTCTTCTCGGTCTTCTTGCCGGCGGGGCCCTTGGGGGGTTCCGTGGCGTCAGCGCCCTGGGGGGGCACTCCGGCGGCCCCGGCGGCGGCTTGGGCGGACGCGTAGAGCTCGCCGCCGACGGCGGCCAGCTTCTCGAGGGCCGCCTTCATCCGCTCCGGATCATTGCTCTCCAGGTCCTTCTTCGCCTCGGTCAGGGCCGCATCGGCCTTGCCCTTCAGCTCCGCGGAGACCTTGTCCCCGGCGTCCTTCAGCGTCTTCTCGAGCTGGTAGATCGACGAATCCAGCTGGTTGCGGGCCTCGACCGCCTCCTTGCGCTTGCGGTCCTCGGCGGCGTGCAGCTCGGCATCCTTGGTCATCTTCTCGACCTCCTCCTTCGAGAGGCCGGAGGAACCCTGGATGGTGATCTTCTGGTCCTTGCCGGTGCCCAGATCCTTGGCGGAAACGTGCAAAATGCCGTTCGCGTCGATGTCGAACGTCACCTCGATCTGCGGGGTGCCGCGCGGCGCCGGCGGAATGCCGTCGAGGCGGAACGTCCCCAGCACCTTGTTGTCCCGGGACATCGGGCGCTCGCCCTGCAGGACCACGATCTCGACCGACGGCTGGCTGTCGCTGTAGGTGGAGAACGTCTGGGTCTTCTTCGCCGGAATGGTGGTGTTGCGCGGGATCATCGGCGTGGCGACCTGGCCCGCCGTCTCGATGCCGAGCGTGAGCGGGGTGACGTCCAGCAGGAGCACGTCGCGCACCTCGCCCTTGAGCACGCCGCCCTGGACGGCCGCGCCGACCGCGACCACCTCGTCCGGGTTGACGCCCTGATGCGGCGGCTTGCCGCCGAGCTTGTGGGCGATCTCAACGACCTTGGGCATCCGCGTCATCCCGCCGACGAGCACCAGCTCATCGATCTGGGAGGAGCTGAGCTCCGCGTCCTTCAGGCAGTTCTTGAAGGGCTGCACGCAGCGCTCGAAGAGGGTGTCGCAGATCTGCTCCATCCGGGCGCGGGTGAGCTGCACATTGAGGTGCTTGGGCCCGGAGGCGTCCGCGGTGATGAAGGGCAGGTTGATGTCGACCGATTGGGCGGAGGATAGGGCGATCTTGGCCTTCTCGGCCTCTTCCTTGAGGCGCTGGAGGGCCATCGGGTCCTTGCGCAGATCGATGCCGTTCTCCTTACGGAAGGTGTCGACCAGCCAGCCGATGAGGGACTCGTCCCAATTGTCGCCGCCGAGATGGGTGTCACCGTTGGTGGCCTTCACCTCGAACACGCCGTCGCCGATCTCCAGCACGGAGACGTCGAACGTGCCGCCGCCGAGGTCGAAGACCGCGATCTTCTCGTCCTTCTTCTTGTCGAGGCCGTAGGCGAGGGAGGCGGCGGTGGGCTCGTTGATGATGCGGAGCACCTCGAGGCCGGCGATCTTGCCAGCGTCCTTGGTTGCCTGGCGCTGGGAGTCGTTGAAGTAGGCGGGCACGGTGATCACGGCCTGCGTGATCTTGTCCCCGAGGTAGGCCTCGGCGTCGGCCTTCAGCTTGCCGAGCACGAAGGCGGCGATCTGCTGCGGCGCGTACTGCTCGGTCTTGTCGCCCACCTGGACCTCGATGTAGGCGTCGCCGTTCTTCCCCTCCGCGACCTTGAAGGGCATGTTCTTGGCCTCCTCGCGGACCTCCGTGAACTTGCGCCCGATGAAGCGCTTGGCCGAGAAGACCGTGTTGCGCGGGTTCGTGATCGCCTGCCGCTTCGCCGCCTGACCGACGAGCCGCTCGCCAGTCTTCGTGAAGGCCACCACCGAGGGGGTCGTGCGGGCGCCCTCCGCATTCGGGATGACGACGGGCTCGCCGCCCTCCATCACCGCCATGCAGGAGTTGGTCGTACCCAGATCAATGCCAAGAATTCGGCTCATGCGTTTCCATCAGCAACCCATGTGCCGCCAGGCGCAAGGATTTCCCAAGATTATTTCCGCGAACAGGTTAAAAAATAGTGCCACCCCCGCGGGCAGAGGGTGCCAGGCCTGCTTTGGGCCACTTTGGCGCATTGGGCCTGTCGCACTGGGCGCGCGGTGGGCGTGCTGTCCCAGTTGAATCTCCCGCGAGTCCCGCTACGGTCGGGTTTATGGAGATGGAGATCACGCTGCCGGACGAGGTGCCGGTGATGACTTTGCCGCAGGCGACGTTGTTTCCGCAGGCCCTGATGCCGCTCCACATCTTTGAACCGCGCTACCGGGCGATGCTGCGGGACGTCCTGGCGGGGGACCGCCTGTTTGCCGTGGTCGGGCTGGATGAGCGCCGGGCGGAAGCGGGCGACTTCGAACCGCCGCACCGGGTGGCGTCGGTGGGGATCGTGCGGGCTTGCCAGCGCAATCCTGACGGCACCTCCAATTTGCTCCTTCAGGGCCTGTGCCGCGCCGAGGTCGTGGCCATTGCGCGGGACGAGCCCTACCGCCGGATCCAGATCCGGGCCTTGGCCAGTGAGGCGGGGGCCACGGCGGAGGCCAACGAGGCCCTGCGGAAGGAGCTTTCCCGGCTGATCGGGGTCAAACTGCGCTTGGCCGGCAAGGGGGAGGGGGAGATGGCGGCCTTCCTCAAGACCGTCGACGATCCGGAGGCCTTCGTGGACATCGCGGCGGCGAGCCTCTGTGATGACGCGGACCTGCGCCAGCGGTTGTTGGAGACCCTCGACGTGCACCGGCGGTTGGCGCTGCTGGGCGGGGTGTTCCGCCGGGAGATCGAGGCGTTGCGGCTGCGGCGGAAGCTGCAGGGCGAATTGCCGGACGACCGGATCGAGCAGAACTGACGCAAGGCGTTACTTCGGAAGCGGATAGCCTGAGACCGGGGCGAGCGCGGGGCGTGTGCCGGGTCGGGCGAGGAGGCGTCTCGGGGCTTTTTGCCCTCTGTCCTCCTGCTTAAAGCCTTCGGTTATCCTTCGGTCATCGTTCGGTATTTCAGAGGTAATACCAATGTAAGTGGTTGAAATAACCGAAGAATG
>JAIXQE010000080.1 GCA_027485815.1 Opitutaceae bacterium | reverse complement strand
GGATTCGGTGGTCGGCCAGCCCGAGTGGAAGTTCCACGCGGCGCTCACCTGCCAGTGTCGGTTGGGGGTGTAGGTCAGGTCCGCGTAGAACGCGTGGCGCTGGTCCCGCGCGCGCGGCATCCAGCGGCCGTCGACCCGATCCTCCGACCGGGAAAGGGAGTAGCTGGCGTGCCAGGCCACGGTCCGGTGGCCCCGGCCGTGGAGCATAGCCTCGAAGCCACGGGCCCGGCTCCCGCTGGGCGCGAGACGGAAACGGTCCAGCTGGGCTTCGGGGAAGATGTCGTAGGCGTTCTCCAGGTTCTCCCAGCGGGGGCGGATCCGGAGCGAGCGGCGTTGAAAGGCCTCGACCCGAAGGCTGATCCCGGTCCCGAGGGAGCGCTCCATCCCGAGGACCTGGTGCTCCGCCAGATCGGCGCGGCCGAAGGTGGTTTCACCGTCCGCCACCGCCAGCTCGTGGAGGCCCTGCGCCTGGGCGTACCGGCCCCAGGCGGCCCGGAAGATGGTTCCGCCTCGGATCCAGGCGGCATTGAGCCGGGGGTTCCAGGTGCCGGGCTCCCCCGGCCGCAGGCGGTCGAAGCGCAGGCTGGGCTCCACCGCAAGGTGGTCCGCGGCGCGGAACTTCGCCGCCGCGAACGCCCCCGCGGTCCGCCGCTCCGGCGCGAGCTCCGCATCGACATTGCCCGCGACCGCCACCAAGCGACCGCCCTCGAAACGAAGCCGCTGCCGCGTCAGCGCGTAGGCGTAGCGCGCCCACCCCACGCTCCCTTCGGCTCCCGCTCGCAGGTGCAGGCGTTCCCCCACCGGCCGCGCCCACTCGGTCCGCGCCGCCAGCGTGCGCAGCCGGCGCTCGTCGCTCAATCGGAACGGGAAGCCGTCCGAGCGGCCCTCCCCGCGGCGGCTCCAGTCCAGTTCGGACCAGGACACCACCGTCTCACTTCGCTGGGCCGAGGTCAGGCCCCGGCGCCACCGCAGCCAGGCGTAATGGCTGCCGTACCGGCTGGTGAGGGCAGGGGAGTCCGGATGCGCGTAGCGGAGGCGGTCGCCGGCGGTCAGCAGGTGTGCGGAGAGCACCTCCCCGGGGGCGGTTTCCCATTCCACCTTGGCCAAGGCGTCGTGGTAGGCCGGAAACGCGTGGTCGTCCTGGCCGGAGGCCCGCAGGGCCAGTTCCGGGAACCCCCGCCGGGCCGTGACCAGCCAGCGCCCGCGGTGCTCCCCGAAGGTGCCCTGCGCCGACGTCCCGCTGCCCGTCAGGCTCAGGTTCAGCGCCGTGCGCCGCCGCGGATCGCTCCGCGTCTCCATCGTCAGCACGCCCGCCAGCCGGTCGCCGTGGTCCGCCGCAAAGCCCCCGGTCGCCAGCTCCAGCCACGCGATCGCGCCCGGATCGACGATCGCCAGCGCCCCCTGGGCGTCCTTCAGGTGGAACGGCTCGATCAAGTCGACGCCGTCGAGGCGGGTGCGCACCTCCGAGTGCGGCGCGCCCCGGACCCAGAACTGCGCCGAGATGTCATCCGCCGCGAGTCCCGGCAGCCGGGCCAAGCCGCGGAACAGGTCGTCCCCCGTGTTCGGCAGCGCCTGCAGCCGGCCCAGCTCCAACGCGTGGGTCGAGCCGGCGATCCCCTCGACGGCCGCAAACTTGCTGGGCGATACCACCACGGAATCGAGGCGCAGCAGTTGCGGCTCTGCCCCGGTCGCAAAGCTCGCGGCGAGGAGGCCCCCGATCAGGGGCCAAGGCCGGCCACCAGTGCAACGGCGGCGGAAAACTACGAACGTGGGCTTCACAGATGAAGGCCACCATTGGAACCCGCTTCAAGAAGTTAAGAAAATTACGCAAAGCTAACAACCATAAGCATTTCAATATCTATTCAATAGCGTCAAATGACGGAATAACTTACATAAATGACCGTTGAAAACCGGCCCCGATCGCCTTTGTAACCTCCTCGTCTGGGCTGCCGGGCCAAGGTATTCCACCCAGCCAGTGATTCGTTCAGGCAACCGTTCGCGGCCCGGTTGTCAGGAAATCCCGTGACTGCCGCGGCCCAAAAAAAACCGCCCAACAGACTTTAAATCAGCGAGGTGCGGAGATTTGGGGTGCGCTTTGGCAGGCGTCGCCAGCGCGGTTATGTCGGAAAAAGAGTGGTTTGTTCTCGTGGCCGGCGACCCGCACCGGGTAAACGCTGGGGTCGTATTTTTTAAATACCTAATAATCATAGGTATAAGAATTTACTCTGCCGTGGGCACGGGAACTGCGTAGGGGGTCGCCCTATGCGTTTCGCTTCCCTCAGTCTCCTTGCTCTCCTCGCCTGGGCCGCTCCGGCTTCCGCGTCGGTCGTTTACGACCTCCCCGGGTCGTCCATCGTTTACGGGCACAATTTCCAGAATTCCAGCTACCGCGCCGCGGGGAGCTTCCAATCCGACGCTTCGGGCTCGAACCTGACTTCGGTCACCTGGTTCGTCCGCGTCGATGGCAACTGGGCGGCCGTCAATCCGAGTTCGAACCCGCTTTCGGGCGTTTCCTTGGATCTCGCCCTCTACAGCAACAACGCCGGCAACAACACGCCCGGCACGCTGGCGGCCAATCTGGGCAGCATTTCTTTGGACGGCCTGCAGGCCTCCGACGGGATGCAGCCGTTCACGCTGAGCGGCTTCAGCGCGGCCCTGTCGCCCTCGACCTACTACTGGATCGTCGGCAGCAGCGCCACCGCCGCGGCAGGGTCGATCGAGATCGGGCTGTACGCCAACGTCTCGCCCTTTAGCGGCCCCGCCTTCACCGCCTATCCCACCCACGGCGCCCTGCTCTCCACCAACGCGGGCTCGACCTGGCAGGGTGGTGCCCAATCGGGTATCGGCTATTTCTTCGCCGGCCAGGTCACGGTCCCCGAGACCTCGTCCTCGCTCCCGCTGCTCGGCCTCTCCTCGGCGCTCCTGGGCTTCCTCGCCCT
>JAIXQE010000041.1 GCA_027485815.1 Opitutaceae bacterium | reverse complement strand
CTGCTCCGGGCGATCTGCGCCGAGGATGGCCACAAAAGGCTCAAAGGGCGCTGGGCGCGGACTTGACTCAAGGTGGCGTCCATAGACGCCGCGGAGACTTCAGGGCGAGCGATCCGAAGGGAGAGTTCTGGAGCAAGGCACGAGGACTCAGGGCCCGTCAGGCTGCGCGGGCGGAGGCACCTCGGTTCGAGCCCCGCCTCGGCGGCTCCGGCTCCTTGGCCCCGCGGCGTCTATGGACGCCACGCACGGCCTCGACCGCGGGTGGCACCCCTTTGCGCCTTTTGCGGCAAAACTGCTCCGGGCGATCTGCGCCGAGGATGGCCACAAAAGGCGCAAAGGGCGCTGGGCGCGGACCACAATGACCGAGGCGTCCATAGACGCCCCGGAGATTTCAGGGCGAGCGATCGGAAGGGAGGGTTCTGAACCAAGGCTGCAAGGCCTCCGTGTCGGTGCGGTTGTGCGGTCGGAAGCAACTCGGCTTGCCCCCCTCGGCGGCGCTCAGACGCGCCAGCCGGGGCGGGCGGAGATCTCCACGAGGCGGTTGAGTTCCGGGTGGTTGGTGATGCGGCCGGCCTGGCCGTCCCACTCGAGCCGGCGGCCGGTGCGCATCGCGAGCACGCCGAGCAGCACCATCTCCGAGAGCGGCACCGAGTACTCGAAGTTCGAGCCGGGCCGGGGGCCGCCGGCGAGGATCGCGTCGAGCCATTCCTTGAGTGGTCCGCCGGCCACGCGCGGGAGCGTGGGCGCGGGGCGGTTGCGCTTGAACTCCTCCATCACCGCCGTGCCAAGCAGACGGGGGCAGTCGGGGCGGCCGCCCGGGGCGTAGAGCGTGTGGCGGGAGCCGAGCATCATCATCCCGCGTTCCGGGAGCCCGGGCTTCTTGGCGTCGTCCTCCCAGTCGCGCGGCCGGGGCGGGCGGATCCCGTCGCCCTCGTGCCAGACGAGCGTGACCGGCGGGCGGGCGCCGCGGGCGGGGAAGCGGAAGGTGACGCGGGCGGTGCGGGGCGTGACCACCGCGTTGACCTCGTCGACCTGGGCCTCGACGGAGGCGGGAGAACCGAGGTCAAGGGCCCAGAACGGGGCGTCGAGCGTGTGGCAGGCCCAGTCGCCGAGCATGCCGCAGCCGAAGTCCCACCAGCCGCGCCAGCGGACGGGGGCGATCGTCTCGTGGTAATCGCGCCGCTCGGCGGGGCCGCACCAGAGGTCCCAGTCGAGCGTGGCGGGGGGCGTCTGGGCGGGGAGGGGGAGCGCGGGGGGGCGGCGGAAGTAGCGGTCGTTGAAGGCGGGGGACCAGCCGTGGACCTCGCGGACGTCGCCGATCGCGCCGGCGTCGACCCATTCCTTCATCAGCCGGATGCCCTCGGTGGCGCGGCCTTGGTTGCCCATCTGGGTGACGACCCCCGCGCGGCGGGCGGCGGCGCGGAGGGCCCGGGCCTCGCCGACGGTGTGCGTGAGCGGTTTCTCGACGTAGACGTGCTTGCCGTGGCGGAGCGCGAGGGCGGCGGCGGGATAATGGTGGTGATCCGGCGTGGAGACCGTGACGGCGTCGATGCGGTCGCCGAACGTGGCGAACATTTCCCGGTAATCGCGGAAGAGGCGGACCGCGGGCAGGTCGGGGCCGGCGAGGCCGGCGGAGGCCTTCAATTCGGCGCCGCGCTGGTAGGTTTTCGCCACCAGGTCCTGATCCACGTCGCAGAAGGCGACCAGGTTGACGCGCGGGTCCTTCATCAGCTCGGAGACCGCGTAGAAGCCGCGGTTGCCGATGCCGATGCAGGCGACGTTGAGGCGGCCGTGGCGGGGCTCGCCGGCGCGGAGGACGGAGAAGCGCGGGAGCGTGGCGGCGGCCGCGGCGGCGGCGACGGAGCCACGGAGGAAGGCGCGGCGCGGCAGGGCGGCGGCGGACGGGGCGGGGTGGGCCATGCGCGCATTCGAACGCGGCGCGGGCCGGGGGCAATCCCGGAAGGGCGGCCGCGATCGGCGCTTGAATCGGAGTCGGGCGGCCCAAAGCCTCCGCGCGCGATGAGCCAGCCCCCCTCCCCCGCCCCGCGTGTCGTGAACCCCGTGAAGGCGAAGCTGCGCCGCGGCGAGGCCGTCGTGGGAATGATGGTCTGGTCGGCGAACGTGGAGACCGCGGTGCTGGGGGCGCAGCTCGGCTTCGATTACCTCTGGGTCGAGATGGAGCATTCCCCGGTGTCGCACGAGACCCTGCGGAACATCGTGCTCGCAACGCGGGGCCTCGAGGCGGTCGTGTTCGCCCGGCCGGCCGTGAACGAGCTTTGGACCACCAAGCGGTTCCTCGACCAGGGCGTGCTGGGCGTGATCACGCCGTTCACCCGGACGCCGGAGGACGCGCGGCGCCTGGCGGACGGCTGCCGTTACCCGCCGCGGGGGCTGCGGGGCTGCGGTTCGGACCTCGCGGCGTCGCGCTGGCCGGCGCCGGAGGGCTATCACGATTTCGCGGACGAGGAGGTGCTGGCGGTGGCGGTGATCGAGGACGTGGAGGGCCTGCGGAACGCGGACGCCATCGCGGCGACGCCGGGAATCGACGTGGTGTTCATCGGGACGAGCGACCTGTCGTTCTCGCTGGGTTTCCGGGGGCGGCAGGACGTGCCGGAGCTGGAGGCGGCGGTGGCGCAGATCGCGGCCGCGGCGCGCCGCCACGGGAAATTCCTGGGGCGGCCGGCGATCACCCCGGAGGCCGTGCAGCGGCACCGGGCGGCGGGGTTCCAGTTCCTGATGGGCCCGACGGAGCTGGGCCTGCTCTCGGCGGGGGCGGCGGCTTACCTCGGCCCGATCGGCAAGCACACGCCGCTCATCCCGGCGGGCGGACCAGCGGGCGGCGGTTACACGGCCCCAGCGCGCTGAGCGTGGGGGCGGCGCGCGGCCGCGTCAGCCGGTCGTGAACGGGTCCTGGCGGAAGCGTTCCCCGAGTTCGAAGAGGACGCCCTGGGCGGAGAGCCAGCCGGGATCGGCGCGGATCTGGGCCATCGTGCGCACCGTGTGATTGAGGATGAGGAAGGCGCGCGGGCCGATCTTCAGGAACGCGTCGTAGCGGGTGTCGGCGGCGTCCTCGACGAACTCGAGATCGCCCTCGGCGAGCGGCTTATCCGCGGCGACCGCCCGGAGCGGCACGGCATCGTCGGGCACCTGGCGGCGGAAGGTCTCGGCGCGGGGCCCGTGGTAGGCGAGGATGCCGCCTTGGGCCGGGGTCAGCGCAAGGATCGCCCACTCGTCAAACACGGGCGGGCGCCCGGGCGCACGGAGGCGTTCGAAGGCGGCTTGGATGAGGGGGCGCGCGGCGGCGAGGTCCATCGCCCGCGTGGAAACCGCAAACCGCGCGCCAAGGCAAGGGACGATCCGCGCGGCCGGACTCAGCGGCCCAGCAAGCGGCCGAGGGCGGAGAGGTCCTTGAGCGGGGCGGAACGCCCGGCGGCGGCGGCGGGGGCGGTGACAATGGGGCGCGGGGCGGCGGGGGCGTTCGGCGCCGGCGCGGCGGGCGCGGCCGGAGTGCCGAGGGCGGCGAGGGCGCGCTCGAGCTTCACCTCCGAGACGGGTTCGGCCGTGCCGAGTTCCTGCGCGAAGAGACTCACGCGGAGCTCCTCCAGTTGCCAACGCAGCGTGGCGGCGGCGCCCGCGGCGGCGGATCCGCCGGCCGCACGGCGCCAGGCGCGGAGGAGCGGCTCGAGGCGGGCAAGGCGTTCCGCGTCGCGGGCGGGCTGGCGGCGGGCGCGTTCCGCGCGGACGAGCGCGGCGCGCAGGTAGCGGGGCACGTGGGCGAGGCGGGCGTAGGGGATGACGCGGAGAAAGTCGGGGGGGAGCAGCGCCGCGAGCCACTCGGCCTGACCGGCGGGCGGGTCGGGCAGCACTTCGAGTTCCAGCCGCAGGCCCAGGAGCTCACGCAACAGGTCCACGAGCCGCGGCACCAGGCCGCGGAGGTCCTCGCGCGCCCGCAGCAGCACGGCGTCGAACCCTGCGGCGGTGAGCGGCG
>JAIXQE010000166.1 GCA_027485815.1 Opitutaceae bacterium | reverse complement strand
GTGGAGGAGGTGACGGAACCCGCGGAGTTGGTCACCCGGACCCGGTATTCGCCGGCGTCACCGGCGGCCAAATTGGTCAGGGAAAGGGTGGCGGCCGTGCCGGCGGGGAGGGTGGTGTCACCCTTGAGCCACTGGTAGGCGAGGGGCGCGGTGCCAGCGGCGACAACGGAGAACGTGGCGTTCCCGCCAACCGTGGCGGTGACGGCGGCCGGCTGGGTGGTGATCGTCGGTGCGGTGGCCGTCTGGGCGGAGGCGACCGCGGGGAGCAGGACGAGCAGGGCGAGGGATGGAAGGAGACGGCGGAAGCGCATAAACGGACGGGTGGTGGAGGGAGGCATGGGTTGCAGCAAGGACTGACAAAATGCACCTGGGTTCCAACTCCGTTGCCGGCGCGCGGGAGCATTCGCGGTTTTTTTACCGGGGCCTGGCGGGTGGTGGACCGGGCTTGCGTCGGCCGGGGGCGCCGCCACGGTCGGCTCGGCTTTGGGGCCTGGTCGTCGCTCCGAGTTCTTTGATCCCAAGGCGCGGGTGATGCCGCGCCGGCCAGAAGTTCGGAGAGGAAAGTCCGGACACCGCAGGGCAGGATGCTGCGCCAGCCGCAAGGCGAGCGCAGGCGGCGCGCGTCAAGGCGCGTCGACGGACAGTGTCACAGAAAACAGGTAGCCGGGCGGCGCGCCTTCGGGTGCGGCGCCGGGTGATAGTGAAAAGGTGGGGTAAGAGCCCACCGCGCCTCCGCGCGAGCGGGGCGGCACGAAAAACCCCTTCCGGTGCAAGGCAAAATAGGTGGCTGGGCGGCCCGTCCAATAGCCACGGGTATGCCGCATCCGCGCCGCGTCCACCTCGGTGGCCGCGGCGGGGGCGGGCCGGCCGCAAGGCCGGCCCGAGAGAAATGACGACCGAAGCGCCGCAAGGCGTGGAACAGAATCCGGCTTATCGGCCCCAAAGCCTCTTTTTCATCATCCCCGCCCCCTTCATCGTATGTCGCCTGCATCCCTTCGCCTTGGGCTCGTGCTCGCCGTCGTGCCCCCGTTCCTCGCGGCCGCCGCCCCCGAGGAGTCCCGCTTCCAGCGGTTCCAGCGCCAGTCGCGCGAGGCCGAGCAACGCGGGTTGGCCGAGCCCTTCCGTGGGATCACCGCCGACGGCCGGCCCGCGCCGGGGCTCTTCCCCCGGCGGTCGACCGGGGTCTCGACCGAACCGGTGCGCCGCGCGGCGACCGAATTCCTCGCGGCCCTCACCCCCGCGCAGCGCGACCGCACCCGCTTTCCCGTCGACGACCCGGAGTGGCGGAAGTGGATGAACCAGCATTTCTACGTCCGCCAAGGCGTGTCCTTCGCCGAGATGGACGAACCGCAGCGCGCGGCCGCCTTCGCCCTCCTGCGGGCCGCGCTCAGCGCCGAGGGACTGCAGCTGTCGCGCGACATCATGCGCCTCAACCATACCCTCGGGGAACTCAATGGCGGCAACTTCACCGAATACGGCGAGTGGCTGTACTGGATCACCGTGATGGGTGAGCCCTCCGCGGACCGGCCTTGGGGGTGGCAGCTCGACGGCCATCACCTGATCCTCAACTACTTCGTCCTGGGCGATCAGGTCGTGATGACGCCCGTCTTCGTGGGCTCGGAGCCGGTGGTCGCCGCGGCCGGCCGGCACCAGGGCGTGGCCATCCTGCAGGCGGAGCAGGACGAGGGCCTCGCCTTCCGGCGTTCGCTTTCCCCCGCGCAGCGCGCGCGGGCCGTCCTGCGGCCGGAGAAGACTGGCAACGACAACCTGACCGAGGCCTTCAAGGACAATGTCGTGATCCCGTATGCGGGTCTGCCCGGGTCGGAGCTCACCGCCGCGCAGCGGGCGGCGCTGCTTGCCCTGATCGGGCGTTACGTGGGCCAGCAGGCGCCCGGCCACGCGCGCGTGCGCCTGGCGGAGGTGGAGGTGCACCTCGACCGGACGTACTTCGCGTGGATCGGGGGGGCGGAGGACGGCGGGGTCTTCTACTACCGGATCCACAGCCCGGTGATCCTGATCGAGTTCGACCACCAGCGGCCGGCGAACCTGCGGCACCTCGCGGCCGATCCGCAGCGGCCGGACCGCCAGCACATCCACGTCGTCGTGCGCACCCCGAACGGGAACGACTACGGCCGGGATCTGCTGCGCCAGCATTTGGCGGCGCATCCGCACTGAGCCGTTGTGCCGGCCGCCGCCGGTGGACGCTCAGATGTCGTCGAGGTCGTCGCGGTAGGGCTCGCGCTCGCTCACCGTGGTGAGTTCGTTCCACGAGGTGAGCCGGTACGGCGCCGCGGTGGTCAGCTTGGCCAGCGACTCATCCTGGTGGAACTGGATGTTGCCGCTGAAGGTGATGTCGTTGGCGACGATCGAGCCGAGGATGTCGCGGTCGGTGGAGCCGCCGCCGGCGATTGTGACGCTGGCGTTGGGCGCGTAGATGGCGCCGGACAGGGCCGAGTTGCCGCCGATGGAGATCTGCTGCTTCGTCGCGGTGGCGGTGCTCTGGCCGTAGAGCTGGAAATTGGCGGGATTGCCGGCCGTGGTGCCCGTGGTGCCCGAGTTCACGATCCCGTTGCCGGCGATGTTCACGTTGCCGACCGTGTAGAGGGTGAGCTTGGCCCCGGGCGCGAGGTTGATGCCGCCGTTGCCGGTGATACTCAGGGTGGTCACGCCGGCCAAACCGTCGAGGTAGAGCTCCACGTTGCCGGTGATGTTAAGGACGGTCGTGCCACTCAGGCTCAGCGTGGTCAGGCGGTACTTGCCCGTATTGCCGAGGCTGGAGAGGGGCTGGCCGGCCATCGAGGTGTAGCGCTGGACGATCTTCTGGGAGAACCCGGCCTCGAAGTTGGCGAAGAAGTGGGTCGAGACGCGGTTCATGTCGATGAAGCCGTTGGCGCTGCCGAAGGGCCCGATGGACCCCTGCGGGCCCACCTGCGGCAGGGCGCCCCCGGTGGCGGCGTAGCCCCAGATCCGGGCGTTCTGCACGGTGACCGAGTTCACGGCGACGGAGACGCTGCCGATCGACGCCTGATCGCGGGCGCGGGTCGAGCTGTAGGCGAAGGTGCCGCCGGAGTCGGGCTGCGAGATCCAGCTGTCGACCGTCGCCCTACTGCCATTGAACCGGATGAATTCCCGGGCAACGAGCCCGTTGGCGAACTTGGTGGCCCGGCGGGTGCGGATCAGCACCCATTTCTCGGCGTTCGGGGCGCCGCTGCCGGCGGGCGGCCGCACGATGCCGCGGGCGACGACCACGGGCGAGCTCTCGCCGGTGTAATTGTAAACGTAGACGCGGATCTCGCCGCTGGCGGCGCCGTCGACCGGGAGGTTGGTCCATTTCCGCCAGGCCTCGCCGTCGTCGGTGCCCCAGCCGGCGTTGTTCCAGGAGTAGGCCGGGTCGGAGACGCGGCGGTTGAGGGAGTACATCGCCTCCTCGAGGCCGTTTTCCGCCAGGTTCATGGCGGCGTTCGCCCAGAGCGCCCGCTGGGAGAGCTGGAGGCTCGTGCGCGAGAGGTTGATGTAGCTCACCAGCGACACGGCGAGGATCGACGCCAGCATCATCCCCACCAGCAGCACGGAGCCGCGGCGGGCGGGGAAGGCGGAGGGAGGGTGGGGGCGGGGTCGCACGGGGAAGATGTTCAGGCGGTGACCCGCTTGTTGCGGAGGATGTAGCGGGCGGAGAGCACCTTGTGGGTCGCGGTCGCGGTGTCGCCGGGCGAACGGGAGGACTGGAGCGAGATCTGCAGCTGCTTGGTCCAGGCGGCGGCGTTGGCCAGCGAGGTGGCGCCGCCGATCGAGGTGACCTCCGCGCCGGTGATGGTGTAGCCCTTGAAGGAGAATTGGGTGATGCCGGTGATGAGCACCTTGGCCCCGGAGGTGTCGGTCCGGGTGAAGGAACCCGCGGCGTGGGTGTAGGTGACCGGGCGGGAGTCCACGATCAGCGTCACGGATTGGGCGCTGTTCCAGGTGATCGCGCTGGCCTCGCGGGTGTCGCGGGCGAAGAGCTCCAGCGCGGACCGCGCCTGGCGCTCCATGTCGTTGTACAGTTCCACGCGCAGACCGGTGCGGGTGAGGAAGATGAACGAGGTGAGGATCGCGCCGAGCACGAGCGCGGAGAGCCCGAGGGCGACGAGGATCTCGGTCAGCGTGAAGCCGCCGCGGCGGCGTTCACGAGCGGGCCAGCGTGTAGAAGTAGTCATACATCCCTTCGCGGGCGTAGGTGGCGCGGAAGCTGCGGGTGTGCGGCTTGCCGTCGGTGGTGGTCCAGCGGACGGTCACCGTGATGAGGCGGATGTCGTCGGGGCGGGCGGCATCGGGGGCGACGTTCCGGGTGAGGGTGAAGCGTTCGGCGAGCGCGGAGTCGGTCGCGAAGGCGTTGCTGAGCGGCACCGCGGTTTCGGCGGGGAGCGCGATGATGCTGCTCCAGCCCATCATGCGGAGGCGCTCGATCTCGCTCTGCAGGATCTGCGCGGCCAGGGTGGTGCCGCGGGCGAGGTCCAGGTGCCGGAGGCCCCATTGGATCACCCCGATGGAGGTGGTGATGGCCGCGGCGAGGATGGCGGTCGCGAGGGTGACCTCCGCGAGGGTGAAGCCGCCGCGGCGCCGGCCGGAGAGCGGGCGGCGGGAGGTGCGGCGGGAAGTTGGGCGGGCGGGGGCGTGCAAGGCGAGCGGGGAGGCATACGGGGAGCCCCGGCTCCGGCCAGTCCGCGGGCAGGGGCGCGGGCTTTTTCAGGGATTTTTAGCAGGCCGGGCGCCATCGGCGGCCGACAATACCCTTGACTCTCCCCGCCGAGTTTGGGTTCGTGCTCCGCTTAACCCGCTAAGTTCGACCATGGCCAATACCAAGTCCGCCATCAAAGCCGCCCGCAAAACCATCCGCCTCACCGATCGCAATCGGGGCGTGAAGACGCGGCTCAAGACCCTCCGCAAGCAACTCGATGAGCTCCTCGCGAAGAAGGACGCCGCGGCGGGCAAGACGGCCGCCGCCGCCTACGTCTCCGCGATGGACAAGGCCGTGAAGTCGGGCGTTGTGCACAAGAACGCGGCCGCCCGGGGCAAGGCCCACGCCGCCAAGGCGCTCGCGCTGAAGTAAGTTTCCGCGCCTGCCCCGCGGAGCGGCCCTCGCGGCCGTCTCCCCCGGGAGAAAGGGCTTTACAGCCCCGCGGGCGCCCCGCACGGTCCAAAAAAACATTTTCCCAATGGGCAACCTGAAGAAGAAGCGCCGCCTCAAGATGAACAAGCACAAGCGCCGCAAGCGCTTGAAGGCGAACCGCCACAAGAAGCGCACGTGGCAGAAGTAAGCGCGCCGCGGCGCGTCTGACTTTGCTCCCCGCCGTCCCTCCGGGCGGCGGGGTTTTGTTTTCCGGGCGGGTCAAGGATTTGTAAATCCCTGTGGCTGAGCGTCTGCGGCACGCTTTGCCCTTGTCGGGGCGGCGCGGGCCGGCGAGTTTGCCCGGCCCTGTCCACCGCTTCCTGACCGCTTGTTCCCGCGCATGTTTTCCTCCCGCCAGCTTCCCGGCATCTTCCTCGACCACGGCGGGGAGACCGTGCGCGGGGCCCGCACTTCCGCGTTCGCCGCGCCCTTCACGGTGGAGGAAGTGGGGGAGTGCGCCGCCGGCGACCGCGCGGGGTTGGTTCAGTTGCTCCAGCGGCTCAGCCCGCGGCGGTCGGCCGGCCGGCGCGTGCATGCGCGGGTGGCCATCCGCCCCGAGGGCCAGCTGGTCCGGGTGCTCACGGCGGAGCCCAAGCGGCTGGGCGAAGCCGATTACTTCGCGGCGCTGTGCTCCGGCCAACTGCAGATCGACCCCCAGGCGTACCTGCTCTCGGTACTCCACGCGGAGGACGGGCGGCCGTTCGACCCGTCGCGGACGGGGGAGCGGGAGTTGTTCTTCTGCGGCCTCCCGCTGGCGGAACTGGAGGCCGCGCAAGGGGCCCTGGTGGATCAGGATATCTATCCGGAGAGCCTGGAATTGGGGACCGTCGCTACGCTCGGGGCCGTGGCGGATCACGTCCGGCACGCGGGGCTCGCCGCACCGGTCCTCGTCCTCGAGCTGGGCGGCGCGAGTTCCCACGCCTACGTCGTCTCGGGCGGGGGCGTCACGCACGCGCGGCCGCTGAGCTCCGGCCTCGACGCGATGGTGCCGCTGGTCCAGCGGAACCTGGGGCTCAAGGATGCCGCGGCGGCGAAGAAGCTGCTGCACGCCAACGCCTTCGATTTTTCCGCGATGGGCCCCGAGCTGACCCTGGCGCTGGCCCGGGAGGTGCACGCGTTGGTCTCGCACCTGGAGGTGCGGACGGGCCGCTCCGTGGGTCACGTGTTGAACCTGCGCCTCCCCCCGAAATTGGGCTGGCTGGGGCTCGCGCTGGCCCGGGGGTTGGGGCTGGAGCCCTTGGCCCCCGCAATGGAGCCCTGGTTGGCGGCCCGCGGCGTCACGCTCGCTCCGGCGGTGCGCACGGCGGTGGCGACGGATCTCGGCTGGCTGGGGGTGTGGGGTCTGATGCTGCGGGGGGAGGTGCACGATGCTCGCGAAGCTGCTTGAACGCGTCCGCCCGGCCCGGGAGGCCAAGGCTGCCGTCGCCGGCTGGCATCCCGACTTCCGGGACGTGCGGAAGCTGCCCGACGTCAAGGTCGTGCGGACCGCGTTCTTCATCAACGGCGCGCTGGCGGTGGCGGCGGTCCTGCTGGGAGGGACGCTCGCGTTCCGCGAATGGCAGGTCCGCGAGGTGGCCGGAAAGATCACCGAGGAGGAGGCCAAGATCACGCGCGACCGCCCCCTGAGCGAGGCGGCGCTGAAGCAGTATCAGGCCTTCCGGGAGGATCACGCGCGGGTGGAGGAGGTGGCCGCCTTCGTCGCCGCGCGGCCGTCCGTCCCGCGGTTGCTGCGCCGGCTGGGGGAGACCCTGCCGCCGGACCTCGCGCTCGACGGCTTTGAGCTCCGGGAGGACGGTCTCGCGCTGCGGTTCACCGTGCGCGGCGACGCGCTGGCGGCGAGCGGGCTGGCGACCCGGTACCTCGAGGCGCTCCGCGGAGACGCCGCGATGGGCGCGTTCGACCAGTTCACGTTCGCCGGCACCCCGGCCCGGAATGCGACCACCGGCCGGGTGGGGGTGGAGTTCTTCCTGCGGCTCCGGGCCAAGGTGGACGAAAAGGCCAAGGCGGGGAGGAAGAAGGGATGAACCTCGCGCACACGCTGGCGTTGCTCCGTTCGAATC
This sequence comes from Opitutaceae bacterium, assembly GCA_027485815.1. Classification (GTDB taxonomy): domain Bacteria; phylum Verrucomicrobiota; class Verrucomicrobiia; order Opitutales; family Opitutaceae; genus ER46. The sequence continues at coordinate 33,068 of JAIXQE010000166.1, read as the reverse complement.
TGGTGGGCGTCGCCCTCGGCGGCCTCGTGCTCCTGCTGGCCGGCGTCTCCTTCTGGCGCTCCGACGCGCTGGATGCGGCGGAGAAGCAACTGGCGGCCAAGCAGGTTCAGGCCAACCGGCTCGGCCGCAATGTGAAGCAGGCGGCCCAGCTGCCCGAGCAGGCGACGGACCTCGCGGCGGCCCGCCGGACGGTCGAGGCGCGGATCCTGCGCGGCACGGAAATCGGCCCCCACGCGGAGTTCTTCTATCGGCTGGAGCGCGCGGCGGGCGTGAAGCTGACCGAACTGCGGCCCCAGCCCGTCCCGCCGCCCCCCAAGGGCGCGACCCCCCGCGTGATCCCGGTGCCGTTCTCCCTCTCCCTCCAGGGCTCCTGGCCGCAGGTGCTCGGGTTCCTGGAGTTGCTGGAAGCCGACGAGCGTTACGTCCGGGTGCAGACGATGAGCGTGGTCGCCAATCCCACCAGCCGGCACGAAGCCCTCAGCGTCACCGTCGCGGTGGAACTCCTTGGTCGCCCATGAACGCGCGTCTTCCCCTCGTCCTGCTGGCGGTGTGGCTCGCCCTTCCCGCCGTCGCCGCGGAGTCCCCCGGTGACCTCCCTCCGCCCGCGCAACGCGCCGCCCAGGTCGCGGCCGCGGAAGCCCTCGCGGCGCGCACCCGGCCCGTCCCCGCGCCGGCGGAGGCGCCCTCGCCGTTCGCCCCGGCGGGGTTCGAGGTGGCGGATCCGGCGGATCCCAAGGGCGCCGCGGGCCCGGCGGAAAAGCCGCGCGGCGATCGGGAAACGCTTGAGCTGCTCGCCGCGCAACTATCCCCTTCGGGCGTGATCGTGCTGCGCGGCTCGCACCTGCTGATCCTCTCCAACCGCCATCATCCGGCGGGCACGCGTTTCACCGTCAGCCACCAGGGTCAGGAGCACGAGCTGCTGCTGGCCGAAGTCACCCGGACCACCTACACCCTGCGGTACCGGGAACAGGAAACCACCCGGACGATCAAGTCCGTGCCCAAATGACCCCCCGCCCCGCCTTCGCCCTCCTGCTGACCACGTTCGGCGCACTCCCGGCCGGCCGGGCCGCCGCCCCGGAGTCCACCCCCGCCCCGGTCGTCGTGGTCGCCGCCAGCCGCCCCGCGTCCGCCTCCGCGTCCGCCAGCGCGTCCGCCAGCGCCGAGGCCGCGCCGCCCCCGCGCGCCGCCGCCGCCCGCGACGTCCTGTCGGTGGACTTCCCGGAGGAGGAGATCCGCAACATCCTCCGCAACGTCGCCGACCTCTTCGAATTGAACATCATCGTGCCCGAAAGCCTCAAGGGGCGCACCACGATCAAGCTCCGCGACGTCACCTGGCGTCAGATCTTCGACAGCATCCTCCAGCCGGCCGGCTTCTCCTACAAGGAGGAGGGCAACATCATCAAGATCGTCAGCAACGACGCCCTCGGTCAGGAGCCCGTCACGACCGACGTCTTCGTCCTCAACGCCGCCAAGGCCGCGGACCTCCTGCCCACGGTCACGTCGCTGGTCGACGCCGGCACGGGCGGCAAGCTGGTCGTTGATGCGCGCAGCAACAGCCTGATCATCACCGAGCGGCCGGCCCGCCTCGCCCGCATCAAGGCGATCGTCGAGCAGCTCGACCGCACCGCGGACCAGGTGATGATCGAGACCAAGTTCATCGAGGTCTCCGACAACGACGTGAAGAACCTCGGGGTCAACTGGTCCTCCCTCGCCAACTACCGCGTCGGCGTCGGTCCGGACAAGGAGAAGGGCCTGGCCACGGTCCAGCGCACCCGCGACCAGACGGGCAGCGCCGGCTTCAACCGCAACGACGGCACCACCGGGTCCACGACCTCCGGCAATAACCAGGGCAGCACCACCAGCTCCACCTCGGGCCAGAACTCCGGCAGCTCCAACGCCAACACAGTCACTTCCACCAACGGCGTCCCCACTTCGACGGCCACCACCGGCGTCACCAGCTCCCTGACCAACGCCGCCACCACGGCGGCCACCGGCGGCGTCACCTCCGCCGTCACCCAGGGGGCCACCAGCGCCTTCAACAACCTCGCCTCGCTGGTGAACAACGACGGGACGGCGCGCACCCTCAACGCGGTCTTCTCGGCCGATGAGTTCCGCCTCGTGCTCAGCGCGCTCCAGCAGCAGAGCCAGGTGAAGATCGTCTCGAACCCGACGATCGTGACCCTCAACAACTCCGAGGCCACGATCAACGTCGGCCAGGAGCGCCCGATCCCGCGCTACCAGTACAACCAGCAGACGGGCAACCTCGAGGTCAACGGCTTCGACTTCAAGCCGATCGGCGTGATCCTCCGGGTCACGCCCCAGGTGAACTCGCGCGGGCTCATCCGCCTCACGGTCGCCCCGGAGGTCAGCCAGTCCTTCAACAACGTCTCGTTCAACGGGAACGAGATCCCGATCATCGAGACGCGAAAGACGCAGACCACGGTCTCCCTCGCCGACGGCTACACGATGGGCATCGGCGGGCTGCTCCAGTCCACGGCCTCCGACGCCGTGACCAAGGTGCCCGTGCTCGGCTCGATCCCGGTGCTGGGGCGGCTCTTCCGCAGCGATGGGCGGCAGAAGGATTCGAACAACCTGATCATCTTCATCACCGCGAAGACCATCAGCGCGGAGGGCGCCACGGTGGAGCAGGTCTTTGACTCGGCCCGCCTGCGCGGCCTGCAGCTCCGCCGCGAGGAGCTCCCCGGCTGGCGCGACGGCTCCAGTCCCTTCGTCGACGACGCGAACCGGCCCCTGCCCGCCACGCCCGCCCAGCGCTGAAGCGGCCCCGCCCCCCCGATGCACGCCTGGTCCCGCCTCTTCACCGGCCTGCTGCTGGCCCTTGCGCCCGCCGCCCTCGTCGCCGCCCCGGAACTCAGCCTCACCGGCGTCACCATCCGCCCCGCCGAGGCCAAGCCCGGCGACCAGATCACGCTGTCGGTCGGGGTCACCAACTCGGGTGCCTCCGGCATTTCCCCCGTCACCGGCCTCCCGATTGCCGTCGCCGCCGACACCTGGCCGGCCGGCAGCACGGCGACGCTCGGCGTGACCTTCACCCACGTCTCCACCGGTTACACGTTCTCCTTCACCGGCACCGGGACGCTCAGCGCGGGCCTCGCCGGCGGCGGCACGGCCGGGACGGTCGACCTCAACGCCATCGTCCCGGTCAGCTTCACCGAGGCCGGCCCCTACCGCGTCGCGCTGACCTGGGTGAGCCACACCGGCGCCGCCGCGGGCGATTGGAAGGGTCGCTCGTTCGCCACCTCCACCCCCGCCTTCTCGGTGGTCGGGAAACCCGACTTCCAGATCGTCTCGCTCACCTACACGGCGAACCCGGCCCTCACGGGGGGCGCGGTCGTGCCGATGACGCTGAAGTACCTCAACGCGACGACCTCGAACGGGGTGAACAACGTCCCCTTCGTCCCGGTGCCCGGGCTCACCCAGTTCCGGATCCAGGTCGTGCTCTCGGCCAACCCGGTCTTCGGCGACGCCGATGATTTCCAGCTCACCACCTTCGACCGCTCGACCAAGCTCGACGCCGATTCGACCGAGCAGGTGCTCACCTGGCAGCAGGTGATGCCGGGCAACTTCGCCGGCTCCTACTACGTGCTGGCCAAGATCGATTCCCTCAATGCCGTCGCGGAGACGGTCGAGGAAGACCTGACCCGCAACGGCAACAACATCTGGCAGGACCTCGCCGCCACCCGCATCGCGATCCAGCCCACCACCTTCCCCACGGTCTACCTGGCCAGCACCACCGGACCGGGCGGCGCCAGCCCGAGCGGCAACGCCCGCAGCGACAACCCCGCGCTCAGCGCCGATGGCCGCTACACGGTCTTCGCCTCCGACGCCGCCAACCTCGTCCCGGGGGACACCAACGGCGTCCGCGACATCTTCCTGTTCGACAGCCAGATCAGCCTCGTCCGCCGGCTGAGCCTCTCCCAGCAGGGGGTCCAGGCCGCCGCCCCCTCGGAGCACCCGACCCTCTCCGGCAACGGCCGCCAGGCCGCCTTCGCCTCCGATGCCGCGAACCTCGTGATCGGCGATGTGAACGGGTTCACCGACATCTTCGCGGTCGACACGCTGACCGGCGCGATCGCGCTCCAGACCCTCGCCGCCGACGGCACCCAGGCCAACGGCTCCAGCTTTCGGCCGATGCTCAGCCACACCGGACGCTTCCTCGCGTTCGAGTCGACGGCCACCAACCTCGTCGCCGGCGGTACCGCCCCCGGCGTCAGCCACGTCTACCTGCGGGACCGCGACGTGAGCAACTCGGGCGTCCTCGACGCTCCCGGCAACACCGCCACGGTGCTGGTCGACCTCGCCCCCGGCGGTGCCGCCGGCAATGCCGCCGCCACCCAGGCCGCGGTCAGCGCCGACGGTCAGTTTGTCGCCTTCGCCTCGCGCGCGACGAACCTCGTCGCCAACCCCACCACCGCCGGCCGCCAGCACGTGTACGTGCGCCAAGTGCCCGCCGGCGCCACCGTGCTGGTCAGCGTCGCCCCGGCCGGCACCGAGGCGGACGCCGACAGCCGCCATCCGTCCCTCAGCCGCAACCCCGGCATCCCCGCGGGTCCCGCCGCCGACGGCCGCTGGATCGCCTTCACCAGCGACGCCACCAACCTGGTCGCCGCCGACGCCAACGGCATGGCCGATGTGTTCGTCGCCGACCGCGTCAGCGGCGCGGTCACCCGCGTCAGCGTCTCCAGCACCGGCGTCGAGGCGATCGACCCCACGGTGACGACCGTGACCGGCTCGCGGCTCGGCAGCCTCAACCCTTCCGTGAGCGCGACCGGCCGGTTCGTGACCTTCGTCTCCCTCGCCAACAACCTGGCCCCCGGTGACACCCTCGGCCGCGCCTCCCCGGGCGGCAGCGGCAACGGCGGGCTCAACGTGTACGTGATGGACCGCGATACCGACGACAACGCCACCTACGACGAGGCGGGCCGCATCCGGACCTCCATCGTGAGCGTCAACCGCTTCGGCTTCCAGGCCTACGACCTCACGACGGCGCAGACCACCGCCGCGGCGGACATCTTCCCGGTGATCAGCGCGGACGGCCGCTGGGTCGCGTTCCCCTTCGACGCCGACGGCCCCGCCGGGCTGGTGCACGGCGCCACGAACCTGCTCTCCCCCGACGCCAACAACGCGCGCGACGTCCTCCTGTTCGACCGGCGCACCAACACCCTGCCCAGCCCCGCCACGCCCCCCACCGTCGCGATCACCAGCCCCGGCGCCGGGGGCACCGTGCTGGTCAACACCGCCGTCACCCTCGCGGCCAGCGCCACCACCACGACCGGCGTCGTGCGCTCGGTCCAGTTCTTCGTCAACGGCACCAGCGTCGGCACGAGCGAGGCCTTCCCGTACGCGGCCACGTGGACGCCGCGGGCCGTCGGCAGCTACACGCTCAGCGCGCTGGTGACCGACAGTTTCGGCAACCTCGGGGTGTCCGCCAATGTCCCCGTCACGGTCAACGCCGCCCCGTCCGTGAGCGTCACGTTCCCCTCCGCCAGCACGCCGCTCACGGTCGGCGCCGCCCAGACGGTGACCGCCAGCGCCGCGGCCACCACGCCGGGCGCCACGATCGCCAGCGTGCAGTTCCTTGTCGACGGCCAGGCGCTCGGCGCTCCCGTCACCGTCGCGCCCTACGCGACGCCCTGGACCCCCGCGGCCGCGGGGACGTTCAGCCTGACCGCGGTGGCGGTCGACAGCGCCGGCACGCGGACGACTTCCCCCGCCGTGGTGGTGACGGTCGCGGCGGCCGGCGGCGGCGGTGGTGGGGGTGGCGGCGGTCCCCTGCCGACCGTGGCCGTGACCGCGCCGGCCGGCGGTTCGGCGCTGCTGGTCAACACGCCGGTCCGGGTGACCGCCGCCGCGACGACCCCCAGTGGATCGATCGTCCAGATCCAGCTCCTCGCCAACGGCGTCGACCTCGGCACCGCGACCGCCTTCCCGTTCGGGGTGTCTTGGACGCCGACCGCGCCGGGCACCTATGCGCTCACCGCGATCGCGACCAACTCGACGGGCGGCAAGGCCACTTCCGTGCCGGTGATGGTCTCGGTCGGTTCCGGCACGGCCCCCGCCGTGGTGGTCGCCAGCCCCGCCGCGGGGACCACGCTCGCCGCCGGCACGGTGCAGACCGTGGTCGCGAACGTCACCGCGGGCAGCAGCCTGGTCGCCTCGGTGCAGTTCCTCGTCAACGGCATCGCCCTCGGGATCGACACCACGTTCCCCTACAACTTCAGCTGGACCCCCGCCGGCATCGGCCCCGCGGTGCTCACCGCCGTCGCGCGCGATGCGCTCGGCAACGAGGTCCCGAGCGCCGGGGTGGCCGTCACCGTGGTGCCGCGCAGCGGCTCCAGCCCGACCGTGGCGCTCACCGCCCCCGCCGCCGGGGCGTCCGTGCCGGTGGGCACCGCCACGACGCTCACCGCCGCGGCCGCGGACCCCGACGGCTCCGTCGCGAGCGTCCAGTTCTTCGCCAATGGCGTCGCCCTGGCTGCACCCGACACCGCGTTCCCCTTCACGTTCGACTTCATCCCGACCTCCCCGGGCAATTACCTGCTCACCGCGCAGGCCATCGACAACGGCGGCAACGTCGCGGTCAGCGCGCCCCTGGCGATCAGCGTGGTCGCCGGCTCCGCCCCGGTGGTCGCGGTCACCGGCCCCGCGGATCAGGCCCTGGTGCCGGTCAACGTGCCCGTGGTCCTCACCGCCGCCGCGTCCTCCTCCAGCGGCACGATCGCGGGGGTGCAGTTCTTCCTCAACGGGGTCGCGCAGGGCGCGGCCGACCCGACCTTCCCCTACAGCTTCACCTGGACCCCCGCCGCCCTCGGCACCTACCTCGTCCAGGCCCGCGCGACCGACAACCTCGGCAACATCACCGACTCGGCGCCCGTGCAGGTCACCGTCGCCGGTTCCCAGGCCCCGGTGGTCGCCGTCACCGGCCCGCCCGACGGATCCGCCTTCGGCGTGGGCACGCCCCTCACGCTCGCCGCCGACGCTTCCGATCCGGACGGCACCGTCACCCAGGTGCAGTTCCTCGTGAACGGCGTCCCGCTGGGGACCCCGGACTCCGCCGCGCCGTACACGACCGCGTGGACGCCCCCCGCACCCGGAACCTACCTGATCACGGCCCAGGCCACGGACAACACGGGTAACCTCGCCCTCAGCGCGGGGGTCACCGTGACGATCGGCGCCGACGCCCCGCCCACCGTCGCGCTCACCAGCCCGGCCGCGGGGCTGAGTTTCGGGCTCGGGAACCAGATCGTGATCGCGGCCAACGCGGCCGACGCCGACGGCTCCGTCACCGGGTTGCGCTTCCTCGCCAACGGCCGCGTCATCGGCTCGGCCGCCGCCGCCCCCTACCTCTTCAGCTGGAACCCGTCCACCGCGGGCACGTACGCGCTCACCGCCAGCGCGACCGACAACGCGGGCAACGTGACGCAGAGCCGTCCGGTGACGATCACGGTCACCGCCGGCGGCGCGCCGACGGTCGTGCTCTCCGGCCCGCCGCCTTCGACGCCCCCCGTGGCCGGCACCGCCGTGCCGCTCGTCGCCCGGGCCTCCGGGGGCAACGGCCCGATCGCGCAGGTGCAGTTCTTCGTCAATGGCGCGCCGCTGGGCTCGCCGGACACGACTTCCCCCTACGGGATCGAATGGACGCCAGCCGCGCCGGGCACGTACCGGCTGCTCGCGGTGGCCACGGACAGCGCGGGCGTGTCCGCGAGTTCCGAGCCGCTGGTCCTGGCCGTTGCGGGCAACACGCCGCCGACCGTGGGCCTCACCGCGCCGGTGGCGGGCACCTCTGTCAACGCGGGCACGCCGGTCACCCTCGCGGCTGTGGCGGCCGACGCCGACGGGCGGGTCGTCGCGGTGCGCTTCCTCGCGAACGGGATCGAGGTCGCCGCGGCGACCGCCGCGCCGTTCACCGCGTCGTGGGCGCCGACCGCGGCAGGCACCTACACCGTGGTCGCGCAGGCGCGCGACGATTCCGGCAACCTCACGACTTCCGCGCCGGTGATGATTTCCGTCCTCGCGAACCGCCCGCCGGTGGTCGCACTCACGTTCCCCGCGGCGGGCGCGAGCCTGCGCGTCGGCGTCAAGGTCTCCGTGACCGCCACGGCCACCGATCCCGACGGTTCCGTCGCGAGCGTGCAGTTCCTCGCGAACGGCACCCCGCTGGGACCGCCGGACACCGCGGCGCCGTTCGCGGCGGATTTCACGCCCGGCTCCGAGGGCATCCACCGCCTCACGGCGGTGGCGGTCGACCACTCGGGTGCGGTCGCGACCTCGACGGTGGTCACCGTCCTCGCGGTGGCACCCGGCGCGGAGGATCGGATCTTCACCGGCGGTTACCAGGGCGGGACCGAGACGGGGCGCTTCGCCGCGGCGGTGATCCGCGGACGCCACGCGGTCCTCATCGGGTTCCCGACCAGCTCCGCCGGGAGCGCGGTCTCGTTCCATCCGGACCTGCAGGTCGATGCGGCCGGGGCGCTCCACTCGGGCGAGGCGGACGGCCGCCCCGCGGTTTCCGGGATGCTCAGCGACTCCGGCCTGAGCGGCACGCTCGACCGCGGCCGGCTGACGTTCATCGGAGTCGCCTCGCTCGCCGCGGCCCGGCCCGGCCCCGCGCCGGGACTTTATGTCGGCAGCCTGACCGGCCGCGCCGGCAGTCAGGTCATCGCGATCGTCGCGGCCGACGCGTCGATCACCTGGCTCGTGCAGGACGGCGCGTTCCGCGACGCGGGGGTGGGTACCCTCGCCGTGACGGGTGCCTTCAATTCCGCGGGCGCGGGCGGCGCGCGGCTTTCCGGCACCATCGATCCCGCGACGGGTTTCCTCCGCGGCACGCTCGTGGGCGGTCCGGGTGGGGCCTTCACCGGCGCGCCGGCGATGGGGCCGGCGCTGAGTGACGGTGCGCTGCGCAACCTGTCGACCCGCGGCCAGGTGGGCGCTGGCGGCAACATCCTGATCGCCGGCTTCGTGGTCACGGGCCCCGAGCCCAAGCAGGTGCTGGTGCGCGCGGTCGGTCCCTCGCTCGCGGGCTTCGGCGTCGCGGGCACACTGACTGATCCCGTGTTGGAGATTTACCGCGGCGACACCCGGCTGGCCTCGAACGACAACTGGGGCGGCGCGGAGCCGGTGCAACGCCTCGCCGGCCAGGTGGGTGCCTTCCCGCTCCAGACCTCGAGCCTGGACGCGGCGCTCGTGCTCACGCTGGCGCCGGGGGCCTACACCGCACAGGTGAGCGGGGTGGCGGGCCGGACGGGCGTCGCCCTCGTGGAACTCTACGATGCGGACGCGGCCGTCCCCTTCCCGGCGCGCAAGCTGGTCAACGTGGCGACGCGTGGCGTCGTGGGCGGGGGCCAGGGTCAATTGATCGCCGGCTTCGTCGTCGGCGGGACCGTGCCCAAGCGGTTCCTGATCCGGGGCGTCGGCCCCGCGCTGGCCGCCCTCTCGCCGGGGCTCGGCGCGTTGCCGGATCCGTGGCTGCAGGTCGTGCGCACGGAGTCCCGGCCGACCGGCGTGGTCGACGTGCTGGTGCGCGAGAACGATTCGTGGGACATCGGCAACCCGCCCGGCGTCGTGGCGGCCGCGACTGCGGCGGTGGGCGCGTTCCCCCTGCCGGCGGGTGGGCGTGACGCGGCCCTGTTGCTCACGCTGCCGCCGGGCACCTACAGCGCCCAGGTGGGCGGCCCCGCGGGCGCCACGGGCGTCGCGCTGGTCGAAGTCTACGAGATGCCCTGAACCGGCCGCGCCGGACGTGGGCACTCCGCGTTTGGCAAGCCGGGCGGTTCCTGCGTGGCTGGCGGGGATGCCGGAATCGCTCAGCGACCTGACCCTCGACGAATTCGCGCGGCGCCTCGCCGCCGCTGGATTCGCCGCCACGCACGCCGGGCCGGTGCTGCGGGCGCATTACGGGCAGGCCCCGGCGGCGCCGCGTCCCGGGCGGTTGGCGCCGACGGGACTCGCCGACTGGCTGGCCACCACCTTCACGCCCGCCGCGGAGGTGGTGTGGCGGGCGGCCTCGGCGGACGGCACGGTCAAGCTGCTGCTCCGCTGCCGCGATGGCGCCACGATCGAGGCGGTGCTGATGCCGGGCGACCGGCCGGACCGCGCCGCCGGGTGCCTGTCGTCCCAGGTCGGGTGCGCGATGGGCTGCGATTTCTGCGCCACGGCGCGGACCGGGTTCCTGCGCCACCTCACGGCGGGCGAGATCGTGGAACAGTTCCGTGCGCTGCGCCGCGAGGCGGCCGCGCAGGGCCGGGCGCTCAAGACCGTCGTCTTCATGGGGATGGGGGAGCCGATGCTGAACCTCCCGGCCGTCCTCGCGGCCGCGGAGCGCCTCGCGGACAACCGCGTGGGCGGACTCGGCTGGCGGCAGATCACGGTGTCCACCGTGGGCGTCATCCCCGGCATCGACGCGCTCGCCGCCGCGGGGCACAGCCTCAACCTCGCCGTCTCGCTGCACGCCCCGGATGACGCCACTCGTGCCCGGCTGCTCCCGCCCGGCCGCCGGTTTGCCGTGGCGGACGTGTTGGCGGCGGCGGATCGCTTTCAGGCCGCCCGGGGTCGGCCCGTCACGCTGCAGTATTGCCTGCTCCGCGGGGTCAACGATGCACCCGCTCAGGCGGAGCAACTGGCCGCGCTGGTCGGCGCGCGCCGGATGCACGTGAACCTGCTGCACTACAACGCGACCGGACCCGGGCTCGGCGGGGCGCACTACGAGGCCGTTCCCGTGGCCGCGGCGGAGGCGTTCGCCGCGATCCTGCGCGCGCGCGGTCTGGTGGCGCACTTCCGGCGACCGCGCGGCCCCGACATCGACGCCGCCTGCGGCCAACTGCGGCGCCGGGCGCTGGCGGCCGCCGCGGGTGACGTTTCCCCGGGCGGCGCGTCTGCCTGACCCGGAACCCGATGTCCCGCCCGCGCCCCCTCCGTCTCCTCGCCGCCTTGGCGCTGCTCGTCGCCGCGCGGCTGGCGGGAGCCGAGTTTCACGTCGCCCCGCACGGTTCGGACGCGGCGCCCGGGACCGCGGCCGCGCCGTTCGCCACCGTGCAGCGCGCCCAGGCGGCGGCGGCGCCCGGCGACACCGTCTTCCTGCGCGGCGGCACCTACCGGCTGCGTGACAGCGACATCGCCCGGACGGAACGCATCTTCGCGTACGTCACGCTGCTGGACAAAAGTGGCGCGCCCGGCCGACCCATCCGCTACGTCGCCTGGCCGGGCGAGCGGCCGGTGTTTGACTTCTCGGCGGTGAAGCCGGCCAACCGTCGCGTGCACGCGTTCCGGGTGACGGGCTCCTGGCTCCACCTCGAGGGGTTCGAGGTGGTGGGCGTGCAGGTGACGATCAAGGGCCACACCCAATCCATCTGCGTTGAGGTGCAGGGGAGCCACAACGTGCTCGAGCGGCTGAGCCTCCACGACGGGATGGCGATCGGGGTGTGGATCGGGGACGGCGCGCACAACCTCGTCCTGAACTGTGACGCCTACCGGAACCACGATCCGGTGTCGGGCGACCGCCGCGGCGGCAACGTCGATGGGTTCGGCTACCACGGGCGGAAGGGGAGCGTGGGCAACGTGTTCCGCGGCTGCCGGGCGTGGTTCAACAGCGACGACGGCTTCGACTTCATCAATTCCGCCGAGGCGGTGACCGCGGAGGACTGCTGGGCCTTCTACAACGGCTACACGCCGGACTTCACCCCGCGGGCGGACGGCAACGGCTTCAAGGCGGGCGGCCACGCCGGCACGCCGGTGGAGCGGCTGCCGGCGCCAATTCCGCGGCACGTCGTGCGCCGCAGCGTCGCGGTGCGCAACAAGGCCAACGGCTTCTACGCGAACCACCACCTCGGCGGCGTCGACTTCATCCACAACACCGCGTGGCGGAACCGGGTGAACTTCAACCTGCTCGGCCGGCTCGAGGACAACGCCACGCGCGTGCCCGGGCGTGGGCACCGCCTGTTCAACAACCTCGGCTTTGCGGGCGGCGAGGAGGTCGCCCAGCTCGACGCCGCGGCCTGCACCGTCGCGGGCAACTCGTTCCTCGGCGGCTGGAGCGCCACGGCCGCGGACTTCGCGGGCCTCGACGAGGCGGACCTCTCCCGGCCGCGGCAGCCGAACGGGGACCTGCCCGTGACGCCCCTGCTCCGCCTCGCGCCGGGCAGCCGCGCGACCGACGCCGGGGTGCCGCTGGCGGACGCGTTCGCCGGCCGGGCGCCGGATGCGGGGGCGTTCGAGGCGGGCGTGGCGCGCTGAAGGCGTGGGCGCGGGTCCGCCGCCGGAGGGCCGGAAAAGGTCCGGCGCGCTTCAGGCCTCGGGGGAGCGCGTCTCCACCCAGCGCACCGCGTGGCGGATCAGCGCGGTGGCGTCTCGCAGCCCGAGCTTCTCCTTCAGGTGGCTGCGGTGCACGTCGACCGTCTTGGGGCTGAGGTGCAGTTCCGCGGCGATCTCGCGCGTGCCCTTGCCCTGGCCGATCAGTTGGAAGACCTCGAACTCGCGGTCGGTGAGCCGCTCGATCGGGGAGGTGGAGCCCCGCGGCCGGCGGCTGCTGAGGTTCTCGAGGATCCGGGCCGACATCTTGGGGCTGACGTACGCCTCGCCGCGCAGGACCTGCCGGATCGCCCCGAGCAGGGCCTCGCCCCCCGCCTCCTTCATGATGTAACCGCGGGCGCCCGCGCGCAGGACCCGCTCGGCGTACACGGCCTCATCGTGCATCGAGACGACGAGAATGGGGATCTCCGGATGCGCGGCGCGCAGGTCCTTGATGAACTCGAGCCCGCTGCGGCCCGGCATCGTGAGATCGGTCAGGATCAGGTCGGGTCGCTGGCGGGCGAGCGCCTGCAGCGCCTCCGCGGGATTCCCGGCCTCGCCGCCGACGACGAGGTCGGGTTGGCAGCCGATGAGCTGGCCGAGGCCCGCCCGCATGAACGGATGGTCGTCGACCAGCAGGATGCGGCGGCGGGCGGCGGGGGCGGCTTTCGGCTTCACGGGGCGGAAGGGAGGCTGCAGCGGACGCTGACGCCGCCGCCGCGGCGGGAATCGACGGCGAGGGTCGCGCCGATGGCGTTGGCGCGGTGGCGCATCACGCTCAGCCCGATGCCGGCCGGGGGCGCGCCCTTCCCGCGGGGCAGGCCGGCGCCGTCGTCCTCGACCGCCAGCAGCAGGTTGCCGTCGCGCCGCTGCAGGCGGATCACGACCTCCGCGGCCCGCGCGTGCTTCACCGCGTTGTTCACCGCCTCCTGCGCGATCCGGTACAGGTGCCCGGCGAGGAACGGATCCGCCACCGCGACCGGCGCCGGGCACTCCAGCCGACAGCGCGGCCGGCCGAGGGCGGAGGTGCGTTCCGCGAGTTCGGTCAAGCCGACCTGGAGCGAATCCGGGCCCGGCCCGACCGGCACCAGGCCGCGGGCGAGGAAACGCACCTGGGTGATCGCCTCGCGCAGCATGCCCGCCATCTGGTCGAGGCGCCGCGCCAGCGCCGGATGGGGCGCGGCCTCGGTCTTCGCGAGGGTGCACATCAGCTCCAGCGCGGTGAGTTGCTGGCCCAGGTTGTCGTGCAGGTCCGCCCCGATGCTGTGGCGTTCGCGCTCGCTGATGGCGACGAGCTCGCGCTCCAGGCGCCGATGCTCGGCCTGCGCCGCGCGGAGCGCCTGGTCCTGCGCCACGGCGTGCAGGGCCCGGCGCGCGACCGCGGGGAGCCGGTCCAGCAGCGAGGTGTCCTTCATCACGTAGTCGAGCGCGCCCTGGCGCATGACCTCGACCGCCGCGCGCTCGTCGCCCTGGCCGGTCACGACCACGAACGGGACCGCCTGCCGCTCGCGCCGCAGTTCGGCCGCGAGGTCCGGTCCGCTGCCGTCGGCGAGCTTCAGGTCGAGGAACATCAGGTCCGGCGCGCCCGCGGCGAGGCGCGCGCGGGCCTCGCGGGCGGAGGGCGCCGTGGCGACGGCGTAGCCCTCCTCGCGGAGGCGCTCGGCCATCAGCAGCAGCAGGCCCTCGTCGTCGTCGACGACCAGCAGGCGGGCGGGTGGGGTGGGCGCGGCCACGCGGGTTCAGCCGGGGGTCAGCCGCGGCACGTGGAGCAGCGGCACGAACTGCCCGAGGCGGCGGATCGCGTCCGAGAACCGGTCGTAGTCCACCGGCTTCTGGAGGTAGACGTTGCAGCCCAGCTCGTGGCAGCGGCTGACCTCGCGGGCGTCATCGGTGGTCGTGAGCATGATCACGGGGATCTTCCGCAGGTGGGCGTCGGCCTTGAGCCGGCGGAGTACCTCGATGCCGTCGACCTTGGGCATCCGGATGTCGAGCAGCAGCAGGAACGGGCCGGCGGCCGGCTCCGGATCGCGGAGGAAGAAGTCGAGCACGGCCTGGCCGTCCCGGAAGTGCCGCATGGGGTTGCGCAGGCCGGCGGCCTCCAGGTTCTCCCGGATCAGGATCGCGTGACCCTCGTCGTCGTCAGCGATCAGGATGGTGGGCGTGGTGGTCATGACGCGTCCGGGGCCGCCTGGACGGCGGGCAACGAGAGTCGGAAAGTGCAGCCGCCGCCCGGGGTGTCCTCAACCCAAATTCGCCCGCCCTGCCGCTCGACGACCCGCTGCGCGATGGTCAGGCCGAGGCCCTCGCCGGGGGCGGCCTCGGGGTCGAGCCGGTGGAAGATCTCGAAGACCTTGGCCCGGTGCTCGGGGGCGATGCCGCGGCCGTTGTCCGTCACCGCGTACTCCGCCGCGCCGCCGCGGAGCGTCCCCGACACGTGCACGCGCAGGCGGCGTTCCGGGGCGCGGTACTTGAGGGCGTTGTCGAGCAGGTTGGCGAAGACCTGGTTGGTCTGCACGAGGTCGCCCACGCAGGTCGGGAGCGCGTCGACGGCGACCTCGGCGCCGGCCTCGTCGAGCTGGAAGCGCATCGCGGCGACGACCTCGGCGAGGATGCCGTTGACGTTGAGCGGGCGGGGGTGGAGGGCGACGCGGCCGAGGCGCGAGTACCGGAGGAGTCCGGAGAGCAGGGTGTCCATCCGGTGGATCCCGGCGTTGATGAACCGCAGGGCCTGCGGGATGGCCTGGTCGAGGGGGGCGTGCAGGGCGGCGGCGGGGATGCGTCCCTCCGCGTCGGGGGCGGCGGCGGCCGTGCGGAGGGTGTCGCAGGCGCGCTGGAGCTGGCGGCCGAAGCCCTGGATGTTGACGAGCGGGGAGCGGAGGTCGTGGGAGACGGTGTAGACGATCGCCTCGAGCTCGCGGTTCTTCTCGGCGAGTTCGGCGGCGATGCGCTGCAGCTGCTCCTGGTCGGCCTTGCGGGCGGTGATGTCGGTGCGGATCGCGATGTACTGCTCGGGGCGGCCGTCGGGGCCGCGGAACGGGAAGATCGTGGTGTCGACCCAGTAGCAGGAACCGTCCTTGGCCCGGTTGCGGATCTCGCCGCGCCAGACCTCGCCGCGGCGGATGGTGGCCCACAGCTCCCGGAAGAAGGCGGGCGGGTGGTGGCCGGAGTTGATGAGGCGGTGGTCGCGGCCGAGCAGCTCCTCGCGGGGGTAGCGCGAGAGGGCGCAGAACTTGTCGTTGGCGTAGGTGATGCGGCCCTGCGCGTCCGTGATCGCGACGATCGAGTGCGCGTCGAGCGCGGCCTTGAGATCGGCGAGCTCCTGCCGGCGCTCCGGCGCCGCCGGCGCGGGGGGCGGGGGAGGGGAGGGCGTCGCGGCGGGATCCACGGCGCGCACGGTGGGCGGCGCGAGGCGGGGCGGCAAGGCCGCCGCGCGGATAGGGAAATCCCTTAGCGAGATGCCGCCCGGGCCCCAATTCCGCGGACGGCAAGAAATGACTAGGCTGGCCGCGCCATGGACGCCTTCCCGCTCGCCGCGCCCGCCCCCGCCTCCGCTCCCGCCGCCGCCCCCCGCCCGCCGGCGAAGGGGGACGACATGGTTTCCCGCCTGCAGCAGTCCGAGCTCTTCCGTGATTACCAGGACGCCTTCCAGACCGCCACCGGCCTGCCGCTCACGCTACGCCCGGCGGGGTCCTTCCAGCCGCCGCTGCACGGCTGCCGCCTGACCAACGCCTTCTGTTCCCTGATGACCGGCGCCAGCCGCACCTGCGCGGCCTGCCTCCAGGTGCAGCAGGAGGCGGAGGCGGGGGCGGGGGACGGCGCCAAGACCGTGCAATGCTTCTCGGGGATGAGCGAATCCGTGGTGCCCATCCGCGTCGGCGAGCAGGTGATCGCGTACCTGCAGACCGGCCAGGTTCTCCTGCGGCCGCCGTCGGAACGCGCCTTCCAGGCGGCGCTGGCGCAGCTCGCGCGCTGGGGGGCCGAGGTGGACGCGCCGGCCTTCCGCGAGGCGTATTTCGCGACCCGGGTGCTGCCGAAGGCGCGTTACGGGGCCGCCCTGCGCCTGCTGAGCAGCTTCGCGCACCACCTCTCGCTGCTGAGCAACGAGCTCGTGTTGCGCACCGCCGCGGCGGAGCCGCCGGCGGCCGCGCGCGCGCGCGCGTTCATCGCCGCCCACCTCGGCGAGCCCCTCGCGCTCGAGCAGGTCGCGCGCGCCGCCAACATGAGCCCGTTCTACTTCTGCAAGGTGTTCAAGCAGGCGACGGGGCTCACCTTCACCCACTACGTGGCGCGGGCGCGTATCGAGCGGACCAAGCAGCTGCTGCTCAACCCGCACACCCGGATCAGCGAGGCCGCCTACGAGGCCGGCTTCCAGTCGCTCTCCCAGTTCAACCGCGTCTTCCGCCGGATCGCCGGCGAGTCGCCCACGCGTTACCGGGCCCACCTGCACGGCACCGGCACCCCGCCGCCGATGCGCTACGCCGCGTGATCCGCCGCCGCATCCGCGCCCTTCCCGCCCACCTTCAACCGCCCACCTCCAACCTTTCCCCCTTCCTCCGATGAGAAAGCCGCGCCCCGCCCCCCCCGCCCCCGAACCCACCGAGGCCCAGATCCAGCACGAGGCCTACCTGCTCTGGCTGGAGGAGGGCCGCCCCGCCGGCCGCGACCTCGAGCACTGGCTCGCCGCGCGCGAGCTGCTCCGCCACCGCCACGGGCGCGCCCCGGCCGCCGTCGCCCTCCACCCCGTCCCCGCCGCCTGACCCCGATGGATGTCGTGCCCCTGACCCTCACGATCAGCCTCTGCCTGGTCTTCACCTTCATCGTCTTCTTCCTGCGCGAGCAGGCCCGGGGACGTCTCAGCAGCCCGGAGCGCGACTCGCTTCTGCCCCTGGCCGGCGAACGCGGGGTCGTCCGCGACGCCGCCACCTCCCGCCGCTGAACCCCGCCCCCGTCGCCCGATGCCCGCTCCCCTCACGATCGAATTCAACGACCGGGTCGTCCGCCAGTTCATCCTCGCCACCGTCCTCTGGGGCGTCGTCGGGATGCTCGTGGGCGTCCTGATCGCCACCCAGCTGAACTTCTGGCAGGCGAACTTCGCGACTTCCTGGCTGACCTTCGGCCGCCTGCGCCCGCTGCACACCGACGCGGTGATCTTCGCGTTCGTGGGCAACATGATGTTTGCCGGGGTCTACTACTCGACCCAGCGGCTGGTGAAGGCGCGCCTGGCCAGCGACTTCCTCTCGCAGCTCCACTTCTGGGGCTGGCAGGCGATCATCGTCGCCGCCGCCATCACCCTCCCGCTCGGGCTCACCCGCGGCAAGGAGTACGCCGAGCTGATCTGGCCGCTGAACGTGGCCGTCGCGTTCATCTGGGTGGTGTTCGCGGTGAACTTCTTCTGGACCCTCGCCCGCCGCCGCGAGCCGAGCCTCTACGTCGCGATCTGGTTCTACATCGCGACGATCGTGACGGTCGCGATGCTCTACATCGTCAACCACCTCTCGCTGCCCACCAGCCTGACGCACAGCTACCCGCTGTTCGGCGGCGTGCAGGACGCGCTGGTCCAGTGGTGGTACGGGCACAACGCGGTCGCGTTCTTCCTCACCACCCCGATTCTGGGCATCATGTATTACTTCCTGCCGAAGGCGGCGGGACGCCCGGTCTACTCGTACCGGCTGTCGGTGGTGCACTTCTGGTCCCTCGTCTTCGTCTACATCTGGGCGGGACCCCACCACCTCCTCAACACCGCGCTGCCCGACTGGCTGCAGACGCTCGGGATGACGTTCTCGCTGATGCTGCGGGCGCCCTCGTGGGGCGGGATGCTGAACGGCCTGCTGACCCTCCGCGGCGCGTGGCACCTGCTCCGCACGGACCCGGTGCTCAAGTTCATGGCCGCCGCGGTCACGTTCTACGGGATGGCGACCTTCGAGGGGCCGCTGCTCTCGATCAAGTCGGTCAACGCCCTCGGCCACTACACCGACTGGATCATCGGCCACGTGCACGGCGGCGCCCTCGGCTGGAACGGCTTCATGGCCGCGGGGATGATCTACTGGCTGCTGCCGCGGCTCTGGGACCGTCCCCTGCACTCGGTCGCGCTGGCCAACCTGCACTTCTGGCTCGGGACGGTCGGCATCCTGCTCTACCTGGGCGCGATGTGGGCGAGCGGGATCAACCAGGGGGTGATGCTCGGCGCCACCACCGAGGGGGGCACGGTCCTCGCGTACCCCAACTTCCTCGACACGCTCACCACCATCCGGCCGCTGATGCTGATGCGCGTCATCGGCGGCGGGCTCTACCTCGCGGGGTTCCTGCTCCTCGCCTACAACCTCTGGCGCACCCTGCGCGGGGCGCGGCCGGTGGACGGCACGGTGGAGGTGATGGCGGAGGCGGCCGCCCCGGATCCCGCCGGCCGCCTCGGCCTGCTCGCCACCTTCCTGAATCCGCCGGTCCTGTTCTCGGTGCTCGGCACCGGCTTCGCCTGTGCGTGGATGTTCGGCGGCGACGCGGTGAGCATCCTCGGCCTCGGGGGACTCCTGCTCAGCACCGCGCTGGCGCTGGCGCACTGGCAGTCCCGCGGCCGCGCGTGGGCGGGCTGGTACGACCGCCTGCTGGTGAACTCCGCGCCCTTCACGGTGCTCACCTTCATCGCCGTCACCGTGGGTGGCCTGGTGCAGATCATCCCCCTCGCCGTCGCCCACAAGGCCGCAAACGTCGAGGACCGCCGGCAGGTGCCGTACACGCCGCTGGAACTGGCCGGCCGCGACCTTTACGTGCGCGAGGGGTGCTACACCTGCCACTCGCAGATGATCCGGACGCTGGTGCCCGACGTCCTGCGCTACGGCGACTACTCGCGGCTCGGCGAGTCGATCTACGATCACCCGTTCCAATGGGGCTCGCGGCGCACCGGCCCCGACCTCGCCCGCGTCGGCGGCAAGTACCCCCATGTCTGGCACCTGCGCCACCTGGAGGACCCGCGCGCGATCTCGGCCGGTTCCAACATGCCCGCCTATCCTTGGCTGCTCACGAACGACACGGACGTCGCCGCGCTGCCCGGCCGCCTCGCGGTCCAGCGCACCCTGGGCGTCCCGTACCCGGAGCAGACCCCCGCCGAGGTGCGCGCCCAGGTGGACCTGCAGGCGCGGGCCATCGCCGACGACCTCCGCGCCGCCGGCGCGACGGTCGAGCCCGGGCGCGAGATCATCGCCCTCATCGCTTACCTGCAGCGCCTCGGCCGCTCCGAGGAGGTCGGTTCCGCCCGTCCCGCCCAGTGATCCCCCCGCCATGTTCCGCCGCCTCCTCCTCGAACCGCACGCCGCGCTCTTCACGTTCGTGGCCTTCCTGACCGCCGCCTCCATCTACTGCTCCGTCGCGTGGCGCGCCCTGCGGATGGGTCGCACCCAGACCGACCACTTCGCCCGGCTGCCCTTCGCCACCGCCACACCCTCCGCCCGCCATGACGCCCCTCCCTCCCGAAACGCCTGACGAGGACCGGATCCGGCCGCACGTCTACGACGGCATCCAGGAATTCGACAAGCGGCTGCCCAACTGGTGGCTGTACACGCTCTACGTGACGATCGTCTTCTGGGTCGCCTACTGGGCCTACTTCGAGTGGTTCCGCGCGGGACCGACCGGAGCCCAGGAGGTGGGCGCGGAACTCGCGCGCATCGAGGCCGCCCGCCTGTCCGCGGCCCAGGTCGACGACCCGACACTCTGGCAGATGAGCCGCAACCCGGCGATGATCGCCGCGGGCCGCGCGGTGTATGAGGCCAACTGCGCCGCCTGCCACCTCGCGAGCCTCCGCGGCAAGGCTGAGAGTCCGGTCGCGATCGGCCCCGACCTCACGGACAACGTGTGGGTTTACGGCGGCCGGCCGGTCGAGGTGCACGGGCTGATCACGAAGGGGGTGCTGGCCAAGGGCATGCCCACGTGGGGCCCGGTCCTGGGCCCCCGCAAGATCAGCGAGGTCACCGCGTTCCTCCTCAGCCGGCACCGCGAGGGTGACCCGATCGTCGTCTCCTCCCCGACGGCGCCGTGACCCCGCTCGAGGATCCTCCGCCGGCGGTCCCCGCCGGCCCGGGCCGGATGCCCGGGCGGGCCACCGCGCCCGTCCGGCCAAGCCGGGACTCGGTGACCACCATCCGCCCCGATGGCTCGCGGCCGTACCTGCACCCGGCCGCCACCCGCGGCCGCTACACCAGCGCGCGGCGCGTGGTCGCGCTGACGCTGCTGGTGATCTACCTCGCCCTGCCGTGGATCCAGATCAACGGGCATCCGGCCGTCTTCCTGGACGTCGCGCGGCTGCGGTTCCACCTGTTCGGCCTCACCCTGGCCGCGCAGGACCTGTGGCTGCTGTTCTTCGTGTTCACCGGCGTGGGCTTCTCGCTGTTCTTCGTCACCGCGCTCTTCGGCCGGATCTGGTGCGGTTGGGCCTGCCCGCAGACGGTCTTTCTGGAACACGTGTACCGGCCGATCGAGCGCCTGATCGAGGGCGACGCCGTGGCCCGGCGCGCGCTGGACGTCGCGCCGTGGTCGTGGCGCAAGTTCCGGCTCCGGGCCCTCAAGCAGGCGATCTACGTGCTGCTTTCCGCGGTTTTCACCCACCTGTTCCTCGCGTACTTCGTCTCGCTGCCGGAGGTCTGGTCGATGGTGCGGCAGGCTCCCTCGGAGCACTGGGGGGCTTTCGTCTTCATGGCGGGCTACACCGGCCTCACCTACTTCATCTTCTCGTGGTTCCGCGAGCAGGTCTGCATCGTCCTGTGCCCCTACGGCCGGATGCAGTCCGTGCTCACGGATGAGCACACCCTCGCGGTCGGCTACGACCAGCGGCGGGGCGAGCCGCGCGGCCACGGGGCCGGCGCCGGGGACTGCGTCGACTGCGGCCGCTGCGTGCAGGTCTGCCCGACCGGGATCGACATCCGCCAGGGGCTGCAGCTGGAGTGCGTCGGCTGCACCGCGTGCATCGACGCGTGCGATCCGGTGATGGCGAAACTGGGCCGCCCGCGGGGGCTGATCCGCTACGATTCGCTGGTGGGGTTGGCCGGCGGCCGCACCCGCTGGGTCCGGCCCCGCACGCTGCTTTACTTCGGGCTGCTGCTGGCTGGCGCGGCCGTCGGCGCCTGGGCGCTTGCCTCCATCCGTCCGGCTTCCTTCGGGGTTACGCGGATGACCGGGGCCCCGTACCATCTCGACGCGGGGATCGTGCGGAACCAGTTCCTGGTGCGGGTGGTGAACAAGCGAAACGCGCCCGCGCGGTTCCGGATTGAGTTGCCCGGCGCCCCGGCCGGCCTGCGGCGCACGGGGCTCGAGGAGGAATTGGAGATCGCCCCGCTCGGGGAGGTGGTGCGGCCGCTGGTGCTGCAGCAGGACCGGGCGAGTTACGCGGGCCTCCTCCATCTCCGGGTCGAGCTGCGGGATGCGGCGGGGACGTTTCGCCTGAGCCGCGAGGTCGAGTTCCTGGGTCCCGAGGCCGGCGCCCGCCGGCAGGAGGTGCGCGATGGAGCCCGCTGACGCCGCGCCCGCCCCGCGTTCGCGGCTCTGGCTGTGGTTTGTCGCCGCCTTCGCGGTGCAGCTGGCCGCCTGGGGCATCTGGCTGACCATTGCCGCGCGGCACCGCGTGCAGGAGGTCCCGATCGTCCGCGTGCGCTGAACCCATGGAACTCGCCGCCGTCAACTCGCCGGCCGCCGCCTTTGCCGCCGGCGTCGTCACCAGCCTGCACTGCGCGGGAATGTGCGGCCCGTTGGCCTGCGCGTTGCTGCCGGCGCGCGCTGGGGCCGGATCCGCCCAGGCGGTCGCGACGGCCTACCACGGTGCCCGCCTTGGCGCCTACGGCCTGCTCGGCGCGATCGCGGGGGGACTCGGGGCGGCGCCGCTCGGCTGGGTCGCGGGCGCGGCCGCCCGCTGGCTGCCTTGGCTCACGGTCCTGCTCTTCGTCTCGCTCGCGCTCGGCTGGGAACGTCACCTGCCGCGGATCCCGCTGCTGGCGCGGGGACTCGGGCGGGTGCACGGGTGGGCGCGGGGGATGGACCGGACGCGGGCGGCCGCGACCCTCGGCTTCGCCACGCCCCTGCTGCCGTGCGGTCCGCTCTACTTCCTCCTCGCGCTGGCCCTGCTGTCGGGCTCGGCCGTGCGCGGCGCGACGTGGCTGCTGGCGTTCGGCTGCGGCACGATCCCGCTACTCTGGCTGGCGCAGACCCGCCTCGGGCGCGTGCAGGCGGTGCTGTCGCCGCGCGGGCTGGCCCGCCTGCGGATCGGGCTCGCGCTCGCCGTGGCGCTGACCGCGGGATGGCGCCTCCGCGCCACCTTCGGCCTGCCCGGGCCCGATCCGGCCACCTTCGTCTGCCACTGAGATGAGCCTCACCGCCGTCCTCGAGCCGGCATCCCGCCCCGCCGCCGCGGCGACCGCGTGCCGGCATTGCGGGGCCCCGCTGGCCGGGGCGGCCGCGCGGACCAGTGGGTTCTGCTGCGCCGGGTGCGGCTACGTCCACCGGCTGGTCCACGCGGAGGGCCTCGGGGATTACTACGACCTGAAGGACGCGGTCACCGCGCCCGCCGATCCGGCGGTGTTCCAGACGCGCGACTACGCGTGGCTCGCGGAGCTCCAGCGGGCCGCGGAGACGGCGGCGGGCGGCGGGCGCCCGGCGGAGCTGACGCTCGGGATCCAGGGCATCTCCTGCGTCGGCTGCGTCTGGCTGATCGAGCGGGTGCATCAGGGATTCCCCGGGGCGGGGGAGATCGTGGTGAATCCCCAGTACGGGACCCTGCGGCTCCGCTGGTGGCCGGGGGAATTTTCCGCGGCCGAGTTCGCCCGCCGCCTGCAGGCCCTCGGCTATCTCGCGGGGCCGCCCGGGGAGCCGACGGATGAACCGGAGACGCGCGGCCTCCTGCGGCGCCTCGGCCTCTGCGCGGCGTTCGCGCTGAACGTGATGCTCTTCTCGCTCCCGGTGTACTTCGGGATGGAGCCGAGTTACGAGTGGGCCGGCCTCTTCGGAACCCTGAGCGCCGGCTTCGCGACGCTGAGCGTGCTGGCCGGCGGCTCCTATTTCCTCGTCCGCGCGGTCCGGGCGCTGCGGGCGCGCACGCTGCACCTGGACCTGCCAATCGCCCTCGGCATCGCCGGCGCCTACCTCGGTTCCCTCCACGGCTGGCTGGTTGGCGATGAGCGCTTCGTCTACTTCGACTTCGTCTCCGCGTTCATCGTCCTGATGCTCGTCGGCCGTTGGGCGCAGGTCGCGGCGGTCGAGCGCAACCGCCGGCGGTTGCTTGCGCGGCAGCCGCGGCCCGCGCCCGTGCGGCTGCGGGACGGCCGCGAGGTCGCGCCCGAGGACGTGATCGCCGGCCACGACTTGCGGCTGGCGCCGGGGGCGCAGTTGCCCGTCGACGCGCGGCTGGAGTCCGCCGCCGCCGCCTTCTCGCTCGCCTCGATCAACGGCGAATCCGAGCCCCGCGCGTTCCAGGGCGGACAACGGATCCCCGCCGGCGCGGTGCACGTCGGGCGGGAGCCGCTGGCGCTCACCGCGTTGCAGGGGTGGAGCGATTCGCTGCTGGCGCGGCTGCTCGCCACGGAGGTCCGGCCGGGGGCTCCGCATCGGTTGCTCGAGTGGATCGTGCGCGGCTACGTCGCCGGGATCCTGCTGGCCGCTGCCGGGGCGGGCACCGGGTGGTATCTGCTCGGGGGCGACGCCGCCCGGGCGTGGAGCGTCGTCACGGCGGTACTGGTGGTGTCCTGCCCCTGCGCGATCGCCCTCGCCTTCCCGCTCGCCGATGAGATGGCGGCCGTCGCGCTGCGGCGCCGCGGCGTGTTCGTCCGCGAGGGCGGGCTCTGGCCCCGGCTGGCGCGGGTCCGGCGGATCCTCTTCGACAAGACGGGCACGCTCACCCTCGAGACTCCGGTCCTGCTGAACCCGGAGGCGGTCAACGCCCTGGAGCCCGAGGCGCGGGGGGCGCTGTTCCGGCTGGTGCGGGACAACCCGCATCCCGTCAGCCAGGCGCTCCTCGAGCACCTGCTCGCCTCGGGATCCGGCCCCGCCGATCCCGCCCCGCGCGGGTTCGTCAACGAGGTGATCGGCCAAGGCGTGGAGCAGGACGGCTGGTCCCTGGGGCGTCCGGGTTGGCGGACGGTTCCGGCGGCGGGAGGGGAGGGGAGCGAGGGCCACGATGCGGAGCTGGCGTGTGCCGGGCGGTCGGTGGCGCGCTTCCGTTTTGCGGACGCGGCGCGGCCGGATGCGCGGCGGGAGTTGGCCGCGCTGCGGCGGGCGGGCTTCGCGGTCGGGATTTTGAGCGGCGATCGTCCGGCCAAGGTCGCGGCGTTGGCGCGGGAGCTCGGGCTGGACCCGGCGGAGGCGGCCGGCGGGCTCACGCCGGGGGAGAAGGCGGCGCGGGTCGTGGCCGGTGATCCGGACCGGACGCTGATGCTGGGGGACGGCGCGAACGACAGCCTGGCCTTCGCCGCGGCGGGCTGCCGCGGCACCCCGGCGATCCACCGCGGCGTGCTCGAGGGGAAGGCGGATTTCTATTACCTCGGCCGCGGGATCGGCGGGATCCGGGCGCTCTTCGCGACGGACCGGCTCCGCCGGCGCACGCACCGCGTGATTCTGGTCTTCTCCGTCGCCTACAACCTGCTGGCCGTCGGCCTCGCGGTCGCGGGCCGGATGAACCCGCTGCTGGCGGCGATCCTGATGCCGGTCAACTCCCTCGCGACGCTCGGGATCGTGTCGCTCGGGATGCGGTCCGCCTTCCGCGCGCCGGAGGGCCGCGCGCTGCGGTGAGCGGTTCGCCTCAGGCGGCGCGGGTGGCCTTGGCCGCCTTGGGTCCGGGCGTGATCACCACGGGGCAGGGTGCCCGCAGGAGGACCCCGTGCGTCGTGCTGCCGACCAGCAGGTCGTAGAGGGCGGTGTGGCCGTGGGAGCCCATCACCACGTAATCGGCGGCGACGCGCGCGGCCTGGTCGAGGATCTGGCGCACGGGTGCACCGTTGAGCTGCAGCGTCTCGACCGGCACCTGCGCGGCGCGCACCCGCCTCTCAAGCTCCGCCAGGCGCCGGGCGGCGTTCCGCTCCCCGGCCGCCATCACCTCCGCCAGATTCTCCATCAGGGCGGCATACTCGTTCGTGATCACCGGCGGCTGGATCACCGTGAGCAGCACCACGCGGCCGCCGAGCGCGCGGGCCAGTTCGATGGCCTGGGCGAGGACCGCCTCCGACGCGGCGGAGAAATCGACCGGAGCGAGGATCGTCTTCATCCCCACACCTTATCCGTTCGTTCCGCCTTTGCCGCGCGTCGCTTGCCAACGCGTGCGCGCCGTTTGCACCCCGGGCTCCCGCGCCGCGGTTTCCGCTGGCTTGCCGCCCGGGGCGCCGACACAACTCCCGGCCGTACCCGCCCCGCACCCCCTGCGGGCCAACCGAAGCCCCCCCGATGAAGCTGACGCTCCGCCTCTGCCGTGCCCTGACCGGCCTCGCTCTCGCCCTCCTGCCTGCCGCCGCCGGCACCGTCACTGGCGCCGTCAGCAATGCCGCCACCCGCAACCTCCTCGAGGGCGCCCGGGTCGCCGCGCCCGCCACCGGCCAGTCCACCCTCACCGATGCCACCGGCCGCTACGTGCTCGACGGCCTCCCGGCCGGCTCCGTCGAGCTGGTGGTCTCCTACCTCGGGCTGGATGACCAGCGGCGCGTCGTGAACGTCGCCGCGGCCGGCCGACGCACCGAGGACTTCGACCTTTCCGCCCCCGTCTACCGGCTCGGCGAGTTCCGGGTCACGGGCGAGCGCGAGGGCAATGCACTGGCGCTCACCGCCCAGCGCAACGCGGACAACCTCAAGAACGTCGCGGCCCTCGACGCCTACGGCAACCTCCCCAACATGAGCGCGGGCGAACTCGCCGTGCGCCTGCCCGGCGTGGCCTCGCAGTTCGACGACGAGGGCAACGTGACCGGCGTCTTCATCCGCGGCGCCGCCTCGACCCTCAACCGCGTCAACGTCGACGGAAACCTGATGTCCAACGTGGGCGGCTTCAACCGGCAGTTCCAGACCCACAGCCTGACGGGCGCGATGTTCGAGCAGTTGGAGGTGATCAAGGGCCACACCCCGGACCAGACCGCGGACTCGCTGGGCGGGACGGTGAACCTCAAGACGCGCTCCACGCTGGGGATGAAGGAGCGGCGCCGGGTGGCGTACAGCTTCGGGGCGCGCTGGGCGGCGCCGTTCTTCGACCACATCCAGGCCCGTCGCGATCATCCGATCCACCCGCTGACCAACCTCGCCTACCAGGAGGTCTTCTCGGTCGCCGGCGGCGAGCGCAACCTGGGCGTCGCGCTGAACCTCTTCTACAGCGAGAACGCCAACGGCCCGACCTCGCGCCAGTTCGACTACCAGAACAGCGCCGCGGGCCCGGTTTACCTCTGGGACTTCCGCACCCAGAACCAGTACAACAACCGCACCCAGCAGAGCGTGAACGCGAAGGTCGAGTACCGCCTCTCGGACCGCACCCGGTTCACGCTGAACACGATCTACAACGACGCCTTCGAGAAGACGGACCGCCTGTACACCACGCGCGCCTTCGCCAACCAGACGGTTGCCACCCTCGCCAACGGCGTGCCGACCGGCACCGGGGCGATCGTCCCGGGCTACACCGATACCCGCACCGAGGTGCGCGCCGTCGCCGGGTCCAACTTCGAGCTCAACACCTTCCTGCGCCGCTTCATCAACCGCACCCGCCTCGTCAGCGGCGCCGCTGAGCACACGCTCGACCGCCTCACGCTCGACTACGACGCGAGCTACAGCCGCACGCACAACAACCTCGCCCACGAGCCGGGTGGCAACCTCGTGATGCGCGCCGCCAACGTCGGCTGGATCGTCGACACCGCCGACCGCGCCAACCCCGTCCTCACCCAGACCGCCGGCCCCAGCCTCTTCGACATCGCCAGCTACCGCACGGCCGTGGCGCTCACCACCCGCAATGACGACCGCGACGTCGACGTCCTCAACGCACGCCTCAACGCCGCCTACCGCCTGCCCGCCGCCGTGCCCGCCACGGTCAAGACGGGCGCCTTCTTCCGCCACCAGAAGATGGGCGAGGTCGGCCGCCGCCGCCAGTGGGCCTACCAGGCCTCCGCCCCCGCGATGACCGCCACGTTCCCCGACGTCTACGCGTTCCGCTCGGCCGACGGCCGCCGCCTGCCCTTCGTCGACCCCCACGCCGCCTACGAGAACATCGGCAACCCCGCCCTCTGGACCGAGGACCTCTACTTTCGCACGAGCGACGCCTTCAGCACCACCCGCCGCGCCACCGAGGAGATCGCCGCCGGCTACGTCCAGGGCCAGGCCCGCCTCGGCAACCTCGGCATCCTCGGCGGCGTGCGCACGGAGCGCACCGACGTCTCCGGCTTCGGCTACGTGCGCGTCCGCCCCGCCACCGCCGCGCAGATCCCGGACCCGGTCGCCCGCGCGCGGTCCGACTGGGATCATCCGGTGACGAACGCCGGCGCCTACACGCGCTCGTTCCCCAGCGTGCACCTCACCTACGCGTTCACGCCCAACCTCCGCGCGCAGGCGAGTTGGTCCACTTCCTTCGGCCGCCCGCCCGTCACCAGCCTCGTGCCCTCCGCCTCGATCACGGACAACGCCACGGCCCAGACGGTCACCATCTCCAACCCGTCCCTCGGGCCCCAGTACGCCCGCAACGTTGACCTCTCGCTGCAGTACTACTTCCCCCCGGCGGGCGTCCTGTCGGTGGGCTACTTCCGCAAGGACATCCGCGATTACATCGTCACCGCCGCCATCGGCACGGTGGGGGCGGGGCCGGACAACGGCTTCGACGGCAGCTACGCCGGCTTCCAGCTCCTGAGCGCCACCAACGCCGGCACCGCGGAGGTGTCCGGCTGGGAGCTGGATTACCGCCAGCAGCTCACGTTCCTCCCCGGCTGGCTGCGCGGCTTCGCCGTCTCGGCCAACCTCACCCTGCTCGAGACCGCGGGGGACTTTGGCGGCACGGCGCAGCGCTCCAACAAGGAGGTGCAGAACTTCATCCCGCGCACCGGCAACGCCGGCCTCACCTACACCCTCGGCCGGTTCCGCGCCAACGTCCTGCTGAACCACACCGGCGACTACCTCGTCACCCCGAGCGTCCTGGCGCACCGCAACATCTACCGCCGGGCGCGCACCCTCCTCAACGCGGGCGTCGCCTTCCAGCTGCGGCCGGACGCCACGCTGTTCTGCGATGTGGCCAACCTCACGAACGCCCTGCAGGAGACCTACCTGGGCTCGCCCGACCGGGTCCAGCGCCGCATCGTCAACGCCCCGACTCTCACCTTCGGCCTCAACGGCCGCTTCTGATCCCCGTCATGGCCCTTGCCCGCCCGTTCTCCGCCCTGTTCGCCGCCCTCCTCGCGCTCGCCCCGGCGGCTTCCGCGGCCTCCGCCCCCGCCGCGGGGACGATGCCCCGCCTCGCCCACCATAACCCCGGGCTGCTCGCCGACCTGGGCGTGGGCCTCTGGGCCTGGCCGCTGCCGATCGACTACAACCGGGACGGCCGGATGGACCTCGTGGTCGTCTGCACGGACAAGCCGTTCAACGGTACCTGGTACTTCGAGAACAGCGGCGAGGTCGACCCGCAGCTCCAGCTCCCGATCTTCCGCCCCGCCCGGCTCCTCGGGAAGTCCGCCCCCTCCGCCGGCATCTCCTACGTCACCGGCCAGCCCGTGGTCACGGCCACCGCCTCGGTGAAGCAGGGGGACATCTACGCCTACCGCGGCAACGTCTACCCGGACTTCCTGAACTCCCACTTCGACCGGCCCCAGAAGCTCGGCGCGCCCGAGCGGATCCTGACCGAGCCGGGCAACATCCGGCAGAATCAATGGAAGCTGGTCGACTACGACGGGGATGGCGCGCTCGACCTCACCGTGGGCATCGACTTCTGGGGCGACTACGGCTGGGACGCCGCCTTCAACCGCTTCGGCGACTGGACCCGCGGCCCGCTGCACGGGTACGTCTACCTGATGCGCAACACCGGCACCTCCGCTCGTCCGGTGTACGCCGAGCCCGTGCGCGTGCAGGCCGGCGGCCGCCCGGTGGACCCGTTCGGGATGCCCTCCCCGATGTGGGGCGACTTCGACGGGGACGGCGACCTCGACCTGCTCTGCGGCGAGTTCCGCGACAGCTTCACCTACTACGAGAACACCGGCACCCGCACCCGCCCCGTCTACGCCGCCGGCCGCCCGCTCGCCCTCGGCGGCGTGCCCCTCGTGATGGACCTCTGCATGATCACGCCGACCGCGGTCGACTTCGACGGCGACGGCGACCTCGACCTCGTGGTGGGCGACGAGGACGGCCGGGTCGCGTTCCTCGAACACACCGGGCGCGTGAGCGGCGGGATGCCCCAGTTCCTGCCGCCGCGCTATTTCCGCCAATTCGCTGCGGACGTGAAGTTCGGGGCCCTCGCCACGCCCTACGCTTTCGACTGGGACGGTGACGGCGACGAGGATCTCATCAGCGGCAACACCGCCGGCTACGTCGGCTTCATCGAGAATCTCGGCGGCAACCCGATCCGCTGGGCCGCGCCCCGCTACCTCACCGCGGGCGGCCGCCTCATCCGCGAGCTCGCCGGCCCGAACGGCTCGATCCAGGGGCCCGCCGAAGCCAAGTGGGGTTACTCCATCCTCAGCGTCGCCGACTGGGACGGCGACGGGTTGCCCGACCTGATGACCAACGGGATCTGGGGCAAGGTCGTCTGGTACCGCAACGTGGGCACCCGCACCGCCCCGCGCCTCGCCGCGGGTCAGTCCGTCGAGGTCGCCCCCGGTTCCCGCTCCCCCAAGCCCGCGTGGAACTGGTGGGATCCGCAGGGCCGCGAGTTCGTCACCCAGTGGCGCACCACGCCGCAGATGATCGACTGGAACGGCGACGGCCTGATGGACCTCCTGATGTCCGACCACGAGGGTTACCTCGCGCTGTTCCCGCGCAGCCGCGCGGCCGACGGCACGCTCGTCCTCGGCGCCGCGCAGCGCGTCTTCTGGGGCGAGGGTGTGAGCGTCTACAACAGCAACGGCCAGCCGCAGAACCGCGAGTCCGGCCTGCTGCGGCTCAACGACGGCGTGAACGGCCGGGGCGGGCGCCGCACGTTCTGCGTGGCCGACTGGGACGGCGACGGCACGCCGGACCTGCTCGTGAACAGCAACCCCAACGTGAATTTCCTCCGCGGGCTCGGGCGCGACGACGCCGGCCGCTGGCGCTTCCGCGACGAAGGGCCGGTGAGCGCGCACCTGCTCGCCGGGCACGCCACCAAGCCGACCGTCGGCGACTGGGACCGGGACGGGATCCCGGACCTCCTGATCGGGGCCGAGGACGGATTCTTCTACCAGCTGCGCAACCCGCGCGCGGCCCGCTGACCCGGTTCCCCCTTTGGACCGCCGCTCCGGCCTCGCGCCGCGGCGGCGCCCGACCCCAGCCTTCCGCCCATGCTCACCCCCGCCAACGCCGCGCGCTACGCCTGGTTCGTGGTCGCGCTCCTGTTCCCCGTCGCGCTGCTCAACTACCTCGACCGGCAGATGCTCGCGACGATGAAGGCGTCGATGGTCGCCGACATCCCCAGCATCGCCAACAAGGCGGACTGGGGCTTCGTCCTCGGCTGCTTCAAGTGGACTTACGCCGTGCTCAGCCCCTTCGGCGGCTTCATCGCGGACCGCTTCAGCAAGCGCTGGGTGATCGTGCTCAGCCTTGGGGCGTGGTCGGCGGTCACCTGGTGGACGGGCCACGTCACCACGTTCAACGAACTGGTCGCCGCGCGGGCCCTGATGGGCATCAGCGAGGCCTTCTACATCCCGTGCGCCCTCGCGCTGATCGCCGAGTATCACCAGGGGCTCACCCGCTCGCGGGCCGTCGGGTTCCACCAGACCGGCATCTATCTCGGGCAGATTCTCGGCGGTTTCGCGGGCTACGCCGCGGAGGATCCGGACCTCGGCTGGCGCTGGATGTTCTCGACCTGCGGGATGATCGGCGTGGCGTATGCGCTACCCCTGATGGCCATGCTGCGGGATCCGGACCGTAGCCGGTCCACGGAGATTCCCGCCGGCTCGGCGCCCGCGCCGCTCGCGGCGGGCGAGGTCTTCCGCGGACTCCTGACCAACCGCAATTTCCTCCTCCTGATCCTTTACTTCACGCTGCCCGCGATCGCCGGCTGGGTCGTGCGCGACTGGATGCCGGAAATCCTGCGCGAGAAATTCTCCCTCGGCCAGGGCAAGGCCGGCGTCAGCGCCATTCTCTACGTGCAACTCGCCTCGCTCGTCGGGGCCATCCTCGGCGGCACGCTCGCCGACCGTTGGATGCGGACGTCCAGCCGCGGCCGGATCTTCACCAGTGCGATCGGGATGGTGCTGTTCCTGCCCGCGCTGTTCAGCGTCGGCAATGCGGGTACCCTCACGGTGGCGGTCATCGGCCTCGCGGTGTTCGGCCTCGGCTGGGGCTTCTTCGACTGCAACAACATGCCGATCCTTTGCCAGATCGTCCGGCCCGAGTGGCGCGCCACGGGCTACGGGCTGATGAACCTCGTGAGCATCAGCTGCGGCGGCTTCGGCGACTGGCTGTTCGGCTGGCTGCGCGACCGCGACGTCGCCCTCAACGTGATCTTCGGCGCGTTCGCCGGGGTCGCGCTCCTCTCGGTGTTCATCGTGCTGCTGATCCGGCCCGCGCCGGCCGGCCACGAGGCGAAGCCCACTGCCTGAGCCGTGAGGTCGCGGCTGAACCGTTCCGCGCGCGGCGCCTTCCGGCGCGGGCGCGTCGTCGTGGCCATGGGGTTCCTATGGCTCGCGGCGGCAGCGTCCGGCGCCGCCCCGCGGCCCAACGTCCTGGTCATCCTCGCGGACGACCTCGGCTGGCGCGACCTTCGTGGCACGGGCAGCCCGTGGCACGACACCCCGCACCTCGACCGGCTGGCGCGGGAGGGCACGCGTTTTACGCAGGCTTACGCCGCGGCCCCGATCTGCTCGGCCGCCCGCGTCGCCCTGCTGACCGGCCGTTCCCCGGCGCGGCTGGGCTTCGAGTTTGTCACCAAGCCCGCCACCGCGCGGCCCCCGGCGGGCCTCCCGCTGCGCGCGCCGCCTTACCCGCGCGACCTGCCGCTGGCGGAGGTGACCCTCGCGGAGGTGCTGGCGCCCGCGGGTTACGCCACGGGTTATTTCGGCAAATGGCACGTCAGCGCCCACCACGGCGGCTACCTCGGCTGGTCCCCGACGCACGGGCCGCGCCAGCAGGGTTTCGCGGAGGGCGACGCCGAGTTCGGCCTGCATCCCTACGCCTATCCCGGCCGTCCGGGCGTGCGGGAGGACGTGTTGCCCGCGGGCCAGTACGGCGAGGATGAGCTGACGACCAAGGCCATCGCCTTTTTGCGCGCGCGGCGGGATCGCCCGTTCTTCCTGATGCTCGGGCACTACTTCGTCCACGATCCGATCCACAGCCGCGCGGCGTGGCTGGTGCGCAAGTACGCGGCGCGCCTGCCGGCCGGCACGGATCCGCGCCGGGCCGAGTACGCGGCGATGGTGGAGACGCTCGACCACCTCGTCGGCCGTTTGCTCACCGCGCTGCACGAACTGGGCTTGGCGGAGAACACCCTCGTGGTGTTCACCTCGGACAACGGCGGCCATCCCGCTTACTCGGCCAACGGACCCTTGCGCGGCAGCAAGTGGAATCTGCACGAGGGCGGCATCCGTGTGCCCTGGATCGTGCGCTGGCCCGGACGCATCCCTGCCGGGGCGGTGAGCGACGTGCCGTTCATCGGCACCGAC
>JAIXQE010000203.1 GCA_027485815.1 Opitutaceae bacterium | reverse complement strand
GATGGTGTCGCCCTCGTTGACCGCGATCTGGGCGCCCACCGGGATGGAATAGGCGGCCAGCAGGGTGCGCTTCGCGTCGCGGACCGCGATCTGGGGATTTAGGTCCTCCTTGTGCTCGATGACCACCGTGGCAATGCGGCCCGAGGACTCGTCCAACTCGCGCTTCACGGTGACGCCCGGGATCATGTCCTTGAAGGACAGGGTGCCACCCTTCTCGGAGAGAACGGGGATGTTGTACGGATCCCACTGCGCCAGGACGGCGCCCTTCTCGATCTTCTCGCCGTCGGCCACGTGGAGGAACGAACCGACCACGATGTTGTAAACCTCCAGCTCCTTGTCCTCGGCGTCGAGGATCTGGATGGTGCCGGTCTTGTTGAGCACGATGGAGCCGCCGTCGGCGGTCTCGACGAGCCGGAGCCCGCGGTACTTGACCTTGCCGGTCGAGCGCACGCGGATCTCGGGGGTCTTGAAGCCGCCGGACGCGACGCCGCCGATGTGGAAGGTCCGCATCGTCAGCTGCGTGCCGGGCTCACCGATCGACTGGGCGGCAATGATGCCGACCGAATCGCCGATCTTCGCCACCTTGTTGGTCGCGGGATTGATGCCGTAGGACTTGGCATCGATGCCGCCCTTGGCGGTCGACGTCAGCGGGGACATGACCTTGACGCGCTCAATGCCCAGTTCGTCGATGCGGGCCGCGCTTTCCTCGGTGATGAGCTCGCCGGCCCCCACGAGGATCTCGGAGGGATTGATCGGGTTGATCACGTCGTCGCTGGAGAAGCGGCCGATGATGCGCTCCTTGAGGCCGACGATCTCATCGTCACCCTCGAAGATGGCCTTCTTCCACACGCCGTCGCGGCTGCCGCAGTCCTCCTCGGCGATGATGACGTCCATCGCCACGTCGCACAGCTTGCGGGTCAGGTAGCCGGCGTCCGCCGTCTTGAGGGCGGTGTCGGCCAGACCCTTGCGGGCGCCGTGGGTCGAGATGAAGTACTCCAGCACCGTGAGGCCCTCGCGGAACGAGGACAGGATGGGGCGCTCAATGATCTCGCCGGAGGGCTTGGCCATCAGGCCGCGGGTGCCGCACAGCTGGCGGACCTGCTGCTTGTTGCCGCGGGCGCCCGAGTCCATCATGATGTAGACCGGGTTCACCTCGTTGCGGCCCTCGTTGTTCTCCAGCTTGGAGAACACCTGTTTGGCGATCTGGTCGGTCGCGCCGGTCCAGATGTCGACCACCTTGTTGTAGCGCTCACCGTCGGTGATGATGCCCTTGTGGAACTGGGCCTCCACCTCGGCGATCTTCTTCCGGGAGTCCGCGACGATCTCCTTCTTCGAATCCGGAATGATCATGTCGTCGATGCCGATCGAGATGCCGGCCTGGAACGCGGTCTGGAAACCGAGCTCCTTCAGGCGGTCGAGGGTCTCGACGGTGACGTGATTGCCGGAGGTCTTGTAGGTGTTGAGGATCAGGTCGCCCAGCTTGCCCTTCGGCACCGGGAAATTCACGAAGCCCAGCGCCTTCGGCCAGATCTCGTTGAAGATCACCCGGCCGACGGTGGTCCGCAGCGTCCGACGCTTCGGATCCCCGAACACGGTCTCCCGGCCGAAGTCGGGATTCGGCACCTCAACCCAGCTGTGAACCTTCAGGGCGCCGTCCGCCTTGGCGTACAGCACCTCCTGCAGGCCGCTGAGGAGCGGCACGCGCTCGCCCTTGGCCGGCTTCTTGCGCGGTTCAATGGTCAGGTAATAGGCCCCGAGGACGATGTCCTGCGAGGGCGTCAGGATCGGCTTGCCCGAGGACGGCGAGAAGATGTTCGAGGTGGCCATCATCAGGAGCTTGCACTCCATGATCGCCTCCAGGGACAGCGGCACGTGCACGGCCATCTGGTCGCCGTCGAAGTCCGCATTGTACGCGGTGCACACGAGCGGGTGGATGCGGATGGCCTCACCTTCGATGAGGGTGGGCTCGAAGGCCTGGATCGAGAGGCGGTGCAGGGTCGGCGCGCGGTTGAGCAGCACCGGATGGCCCTTGGTGACCTCCTCCAGGATGTCCCAGACCTCCGGAGACTTCTTCTCGATCATCTTGCGGGCGCCGCGCACGGTGTGCACGAAGCCCAGCTCCTTCAGGCGGCGGATGATGAACGGCTCGAACAGCACCAGCGCCATCTTCTTGGGCAGACCGCACTGGTTCAGCTTCAGCTCGGGACCGATCACGATCACCGAACGGCCGGAATAATCGACGCGCTTGCCCAGCAGGTTCTGCCGGAACCGGCCCTGCTTGCCCTTCAGCATGTCGGAGAGCGACTTCAGCGGACGGTTGCCCGCGCCGGTCACCGGACGGCCGTGGCGGCCATTGTCGAACAGCGCATCCACCGCCTCCTGCAGCATCCGCTTCTCGTTGTGGATGATGACGTCGGGCGTCTTCAGCTGCATCAGGTTCCGCAGGCGATTGTTGCGGTTGATGACGCGGCGGTAGAGGTCGTTCAGGTCAGACGTCGCGAAACGCCCGCCCTCGAGGGGCACCAGCGGGCGCAGGTCCGGCGGGATCACCGGCAGCACCTCCAGCACCATCCATTCGGGCCGGCTCTTGGACTGGATGAAGCCCTGGATGACCTTCAGCCGCTTGGAGAGCTTCTTCTTGATCTGCTTCGACTTGGTCGCGCGCATCTGCTCCTGCAGCTCGGCGACCGTGGCCTCCATGTCCGTCTTGACCAGGGCATCCCGGACCGCCTCGGCACCCATTTTGGCGACGAACGAGTCATCGCCGTACTCATCGAGGGCCTGGCGGTATTCGTTGTCGGTGAGCAGCTGACGGGGCTCGAGCGGGGTCTTGCCCGGATCGATCACCATGTAGTTCTCGTAATAGATGACCCGCTCGAGGGAGCGCGCCGTCATGTCGAGCAGCAGGCCGAGGCGGCTGGGCATCGACTTCAGGAACCAGATGTGGGCCACCGGCACGGCCAGCTCGATGTGGCCCATCCGCTCGCGGCGGACCCGCGCGATGGTCACCTCGACGCCGCAACGATCGCAGACCACGTCCTTGTACTTGATGCGCTTGTACTTGCCGCAGGCGCACTCGTAATCACGGACCGGGCCGAAGATCTTCTGGCAGAAGAGGCCGCCCGGCTCGGGCTTGAACGTGCGGTAGTTGATCGTCTCCGGGTTCTTCACCTCGCCCTTCGACCATTTCCGGATGGTCTCGGGGGAGGCGACGGTGATGGACACGCAGTCGAACGCGCTCTCCTCCAAGCCGATGGCCTCGCGGGCCTGATCACGGGTGGTGGCGGCGGTTTCGTTGGGTTGAATCATTTGGATGTCTCCCTGAAGGTTAATGAATGGGCCGGGGCCGGCGCTCAGGCGCCAAAGCTGAGGGCGTCGCGCTTCTGCAGCTTGATGTCGAGACCGAGGGACTGGATTTCCTTAATCAGCACGTTGAAGGACTCCGGCGTGCCGGCCTGCAGGGTGTTGTCACCCTTGACCAGCGACTCGTAGATCTTCGTGCGGCCTTGGACGTCGTCCGACTTGACGGTGAGGAGCTCCTGGAGCGTATGGGCGGCGCCGTAGGCTTCGAGGGCCCAG
This sequence comes from Opitutaceae bacterium, assembly GCA_027485815.1. Lineage (GTDB taxonomy): Bacteria > Verrucomicrobiota > Verrucomicrobiia > Opitutales > Opitutaceae > ER46. The sequence continues at coordinate 13,757 of JAIXQE010000203.1, read as the reverse complement.
ACTTCCATTTCGCCGAAGCGCTGGCCGCCGTACTGCGCCTTGCCGCCCAGCGGCTGCTGGGTGACGAGGGAATAGGGACCGACCGCCCGGGCGTGGATCTTGTGGGAGACCAGGTGGTTCAGCTTCATCATGTAGATGTAGCCGACCACGACCTCCTGATCGATCTTCTCGCCCGTGCGTCCATCCATCAGGGTGCTCTTGCCCGAGGACGGCAACTTGGCGTCCTTCAGGTAATCGCGGACCTTCTTCTCGGGGATGCCGTCGAAGACGGGGGTCGCAACCTTGATGCCGAGCTTTTTGCAGGCCCAACCGAGGTGGGTCTCGAGCACCTGGCCGACGTTCATGCGCGAAGGCACGCCGAGCGGGTTCAGGCAGATTTCGACGGGGGTACCGTCCGGCAGGAACGGCATATCTTCCTCAGGCACGATCTTGGCCACAACGCCCTTGTTACCGTGGCGGCCGGCCATCTTGTCGCCGACCTCCAGCTTCTGCTTGGTCGCGATGTAGACCTTGACCTGCTTGATCGCACCGTCGGCCGAACCTTCGCCGGCCTCAATCGCGGAGATCTTGCGCTCCCGATCCGTCTCCAGCTCGTCGAATTTGGTCTGATAGGAGCCGATGATCTCCATGATCTTGATGCGGACCGGCGAGGGGTCGATCTGCACGTGCTTGGAGACCGCCGCCAGCTTGCGCAGCAGCGTCTTGGTGATCTTGCGGTTGGCCGGGATGATGATCTCCCCGGTCTCGCCGTTGACGACATCCAGCGGGATCTTCTCGCCCAGCAGGATGTTCGAGAGGGACTCCGTCAGCCCCTCGCGGAGCTTGTCCATCTGGGTCTTGAATTCCTCCTGGATCTGCTTCGCCTGACGGCGCCGGTCGGACGGCGACAGCTTCTCCTCCTGATTGTCGATCCGGGAGGAGACCTTCACGTCCATGATGATGCCGGCCACGCCCGAGGGCACGATCAGCGAGGTGTCCTTCACGTCGGCCGCCTTCTCGCCGAAGATGGCGCGCAGCAGCTTCTCTTCCGGAGCCAGCTCGGTCTCGGACTTGGGGGTGATCTTGCCGACGAGGATGTCCCCGGGCTTCACCTCCGCACCGATGCGGATGACGCCGTTGTGGTCGAGGTTCTTGAGGGCTTCCTCGCCCACGTTCGGGATGTCGCGGGTGATTTCCTCGGGCCCGAGCTTGGTGTCGCGGGCGGTGACCTCGAACTCCTGGATATGAATCGAGGTGAAGATGTCCTCGCGGAGCACCTTCTCGGAGATCAGGATCGCGTCCTCGAAGTTGTAGCCGTTCCAAGGCATGAACGCCACCAGCACGTTCCGGCCCAGGGCCATCTCGCCCTGATCGGTCGAGGGACCGTCGGCGATGATCTGACCGGCCTTCACCTTCTGGCCCTGGCGGACGATCGGCTTCTGGTTGAAGCAGGTGCCCGCGTTGGAGCGCATGAACTTGCGCAGCTCATACACGTGCACGTGGTTCTTCGGGTCGTGCCGCACCGAGCGCGGCAGTTCGCCGTCCTTGGTGACCACGATGCGCTTGGCATCGACCGAGGCGACGACGCCGGCCTCATCGGCCACGACCACGATCTTCGAGTCGCGGGCCACCCGCTCCTCAATGCCCGTGCCGACGAACGGCGCCTCCGCCTGCAGCAGCGGCACGCCTTGGCGTTGCATGTTCGCACCCATCAGGGCGCGATTGGCGTCGTCGTGCTCGAGGAAGGGGATCATCCCCGCCGCGATCGAGATCACCTGCTTGGGCGAAACGTCCATCAGGTGGACCTCCGCGGGCGGCACCTCGAGGAAGTTGCCATCCTGCCGGACGGTCACCTTGCCCACGAAATGACCCTTCTCGTCGATCTCGGCGTTCGCCTGCGCGATCACCTTGGCCTCCTCTTGGTCGGCCGTCAGGTATTCGATCTTGTCGGTGACGCGACCCTCCTTGACCACCCGGTACGGGGTCTCGATGAACCCGAACTCGTTGACCCGGGCATAGGTGGAAAGGGAATTGATCAGACCAATGTTCGGACCTTCCGGGGTCTCGATGGGGCAGATGCGGCCATAGTGCGACGGATGGACGTCGCGGACCTCGAAGCCGGCGCGCTCGCGGTTAAGACCACCCGGCCCGAGGGCGCACAGGCGGCGTTTGTGCGTCACCTCGGCCAGCGGGTTGATCTGATCCATGAACTGCGACAGCTGGCTGCGCGCGAAGAAGTCGCGGATGACCGTGGTCAACGCCTTGGGATTGATCAACTTCTGCGGCGTGATGGAGTCGACGCTCTGGTCGTACATGGTCATCCGCTCGCGCACCAGCCGCTCCGTGCGGCTGAGGCCGACGCGGCACTGGTTGGCGAGGAGCTCGCCCACGGTGCGCACGCGGCGGGAACCGAGATGGTCAATGTCATCGACCACGCCCACGCCCCGCTTCAGGCGGACGAGGTACTTGGTCGCCGCCACCACGTCGGCGCTCTCGAGGATGCGCTGCTCCAGGTCGGCCTTCAGGCCGAGCTTCTGGTTGACCTTGTAGCGGCCGACGCGGCCGAGGTCATAACGCTTGGGATCGAAGAACAGGCGCTTGAGCAGGGCCTTCGCGTTGGCGGTGGTCGGGGGCTCGCCCGGACGCAGGCGCTTGTAGATTTCCTTCAGCGCCTCCTCTTCATTGCGGGTCGGATCCTTCTTCAGGGCGCGGATGATCGCACCCTCGTCGACCGAGGTATCAATCACGCGCAGCGTCGTGATGTCGTGCTTCTCGAAGGTCCGGACGATCGCCTTGGTCAGCGGCTCGAAGGCACGGGCAAGGACCACGCCCTTCTGGGCGTCAATCGCATCCTCCACCAGCACCAGCGTGGAGACGTTCTCCATGTCCAGCGCCTTGGAGACCTTGAGGTCCTTGATCTCGTAGAACAGGTTCAGGAGATCGATGTCGGAGCTGTAGCCGACCGCGCGGAGCAGGGTCGTGATGAGGAACTTGCGGCGACGACGACGGCGGTCGAGGTAGACGTAAAGCAGGTCGTTGTTGTCGAACTGGACCTCCAGCCACGTGCCGCGATCCGGGATGATGCGGAAGGAATGGAGCGGCTTCCCGTTCGGATGGAGCGCCACCTCGAAGGCAATGCCGGGCGAACGGTGCAGCTGGGACACCACGACGCGCTCGGCGCCATTGATGATGAAGGAGCCCCGCTCCGTCACCATCGGGATTTCTCCCATGTAGATGTCCTCGTCCTTGATGAAATCTTCTTCCCGCAGCCGGAGCTTCACGTACAGCGGCACGGAATAGGTGATGCCCTCGCGGAGGCACTCCAGCTCGGAGTTCTTCGCGTCGCCCAACGTGTAGGAGACGTACTCCAGCGTCAGCCGCTCGTCATACGAGAGGATCGGGAACACCTCGCGGAACACCGCCTCCAGCCCCTGGGGCTTGCGCTGCTTCTCCGGCACGCCCTTCTGCAGGAAGTCGAGGTACGACGTGATCTGAATCTCGATGAGATTCGGCGGCTGGATCACTTCGCGGAGCTTGCCGAAGTTGACGCGGTCGAGGTGGTTACGGTCGGCCATGGGAGGATCCCGTTAAGGGAAAAAAGGGCGGAGGGAAGCGGACGGGCGCGGACGGATGAAACGCACTAAGCAGGCAAGGGACAGGCCGCGGGGTTCCCGCAGCCTGTCCCGACAAAAACCGCAGATTGGGCGAGGAAGGTCGCCAAGCCGGGCGGGATTACTTGAGCTCGACCTTGGCGCCAGCCGCCTCGAGCTTCTTCTTGATGTCCTCGGCCTCGGCCTTGGGGGCGTTCTCCTTGATCGGCTTCGGGGCGCCCTCGACCAGGTCCTTGGCCTCCTTGAGGCCCAGGCCCGTGATCGCACGGACTTCCTTGATGACGCCGATCTTGTTCGCGCCGGCATCCTTGAGGATGACGGTGAACTCGGTCTGCGCCTCGGCGGCGGGAGCGGCAGCGCCGCCCGCGGCACCGCCCGCGGGAGCGGCGGCGACGGCAGCGGCGGCGGATACGCCCCACTTGCCCTCGAGGTCCTTGACCAGCGCGGCGAGTTCGAGAACCGACTGGCCCGAAAGCCACTCGATGACTTGTTCCTTGGTGATGTTGCTCATGGTAACGACTCCTGAATCCGACTAGCGGCGCGGGAAGGCGCGCGTTTAAGAGACGTATCTCCTAGCCGGCTCGTGGATGTTGGGTTTCCGCCCCTGGCGGCAGGGCCACCCGGGACGGGAAAGGGAGGAAGGGGGAAGGGAGGGAAAACGCCTCGAACCCAAGGGCTCAGGCGGCGGGAGCAGCGGGCTGCTCCTTCTTGACCTTGGCATCCAGCACGCGGACGAACGCCGCCGCATTGCTGGTCAACAGGCCCAGGAACTGGGCACGCAGCGCGTCGAACGACGGCAGGTCGGCAATCGCCCGCAGGTCGTCGCGGGAGACCAGCTTGCGGTCGAGCACGCCGAGCTTGATGTCGAGCTTCTGCTTGTCCTCGAAGAACTTCTTCAGGATCTTCGCCACGCCGGCCGAATTGCGGCCGCCCACGATGACCGCCGTCGGCCCCGTCAGCGCCGCCTCGATGTCGGGCAGGCCCAGGGCCTTGGCCGCGACCCGCAGCGAACTGTTCTTCACCACGTGGAACTCGGCATTCTCCTTGGCCAGCAGCTTCCGGAGGTCCGCCGTGTCCGCGACGGTCACCTTGGTGAAATTCGCCAGGATGACGTAGTCGCTCTTCTTGAGGTGGGTGTCGACCTCGGCGATCAGGTATTGTTTTTCAGCTCTCATGGTCGGGGCCCTCAGTACTTGGAGAATTCGGTGGAGGCCACCTTCACCGCCGGGCTCATGCTCGACGACAGGGTGACCGACTTGATGAACTGGCCGCCCTTGAAGGTGTTCGGCTTCGCCTTGCCCACCGCCTCGAGGACCGAAGCGGCGTTCTCCAGGATCTGGGCGGGGGTGAACGAACGCTTGCCCACGCCGACCCCGATGTTCGCGGTCTTGTCCATCTTGAACTCCACGCGGCCGGCCTTGACGGCCTTGATGCCCGCGGCGACGTCGTCGGTCACGGTGCCCGCCTTCGGGTTCGGCATCAGGCCCTTGGGACCCAGCACGCGCGCCAGGGTGCGCACCTGCTTCATCGCCTCGGTGGTCGCGATGGCGACATCGAAGTCGAGCCAGCCCTCGTTCACCTTCTGCATCATGTCCTGCAGACCGGCAAAGTCCGCCCCGGCGGCCAGCGCCTTGGCCGCATCGTCGGTAAAGACGAGCACGCGGACCTTCTTGCCGGAGCCGTTGGGCAACGGGGTCGTGCCGCGGACATTCTGCTCACCGGAGGTCGCATCCACCCCGAGGTGGAACGAAAGCTCGACGGTCTCGTCGAACTTGGCCTTCGGGAACTTGGCCAGGATCTCAACCGCTTCCTTCAGCGGGTATTCCTTGGCCAGATCGGCGACCTTGACGGCGCCCTGGTAACGCTTGCTGTGCTTTTTCGGCATGGTTGGGTGCGGTGCGAACGTCCCGGGCGGGACTCCCGCGATGGGTTGGGAACGGGCCCCGGACTGGCGTCCGGGGCAAAGACTCAGTCGATGACCTCGATGCCCATGTTGCGGGCAGTGCCGGCGATCACCTTGATCCCCGCCTCCGGGGTGGTCGCGTTGAGGTCGGCCTTCTTGATGTTGTAGATCTCGAGGAGCTGCTTGCGGGTGACCTTGCCCACCTTGTCCTGGTTCGGCTTCGCCGAGCCGCTGGCGATGTTCGCCGCCTTCTTCAGGAGGACGGACGCCGGCGGGGACTTCAGGATGAAGGTGAAGCTCTTGTCGGAGAAGACCGTGATCACCACCGGCAGGATCATCCCGTTCTGATCCTTGGTGCGGGCGTTGAACTCCTTGCAGAACGCCATGATGTTCACGCCCTGGGCGCCCAGCGCCGGACCGACCGGGGGAGCGGGATTGGCGGCACCGGCCGGCAGCTGGAGTCGGATGTAACCTTGGATCTTCTTAGCCATGGGAAAAGGGATTTACTTGGGTTGAAGCGGGGGGGAAACGGCGGGTCACTCGGTCATCCGCTGGACCTGCCAGTACTCGAGCTCGACGGGGGTGAAGCGGCCGAAGATCGAGACGGAGACGCGGAGCTTGCCCCGCTCCGGGTCGACCTCGTCGATGCGGCCGGTCAGCGACGCGAAGGCGCCATCGGTGATCTTGACCTCCTCGCCCACGTTGTACTGCACCTTCGGGACTTCCTTGCCACTCGCGGCCTCGATGCGCGCGTAGATCTCATCCACGTCCGCCTGCCGCAGCGCGGCCGGACGGTCGCCGCCGACGAAGCCGATCACCCCGGAGGCCTCCTTCACGAAGTACCAGGGCTTATTGATGAGCTTGCCATCTTCCCCATACAGCCGGGCCTGCAGGAACACGTAGCCCGGATACAGCTTGCGCACCTTCGTGCTCTTCTTGCCCCCCTTGACCTCCGAGACCACCTCGGTGGGCAGGAGCACCTCGAACAGGTGGTCATCGAGCTCCTCGGGCTTCTTGAACTTCTCGATGTACGTCTTAACCTTGTTCTCCTGGCCGGAGAGCGTGTGCACCGCGAACCATTGGGCTCCGGCCGGGGAGGTGGAAGGGGCGGGCATGGGCGGAGGGTCAGCTGACGAGATCCGTGAACAGGATCACGACCTGCGTGAGGGAAAAATCGCTGATGCTGGTGAACACCCCCATGATGATCGCCGCCACGATCACCACGATGGTGGAATCGCGCAGCTCGGTCTTGGTCGGCCAGGTGGCCTTCTGGAGTTCACCCACCATCTCACCAATGAAGATTCGGGTGCTGCGGAAAGGATTTTTCATACGGAAAGATGGCAGGCGCGGAGGGAATCGAACCCCCAACCAACGGTTTTGGAGACCGCTACTCTACCAATTGAGCTACGCGCCTGTGGAGGGTCCTTTTAGACAACGCAGCCGAGGCATCCGGGGGATGCCTCGGCGAGACGTCGGGAGGGTTTCGCCTCGCGGTTTATTCGATGATGTCCGTGATGCGGCCCGCCCCGATGGTGCGGCCGCCCTCGCGGATGGCGAACTTCTGGGTCTTCTCCATCGCGATCGGGACGATCAGCTCGATCTCCACCGCAATGTTGTCGCCCGGCATGATCATCTCCACGCCCTTCGGCAGGTTGACCACTCCGGTCACGTCCGTCGTCCGGAAGTAGAACTGGGGACGATACCCGTTGAAGAACGGCGTGTGCCGGCCACCCTCGTCCTTCGAGAGGACGTAGATCTCGGCCTTGGCCTTCTTGTGCGGATTGATCGACTTCGGGGCCGCCAGGACCTGGCCGCGCTCGATGCCGTCCTTTTCAATGCCGCGCAGGAGGATGCCGACGTTGTCGCCCGCCTGACCGCTGTCCAGCAGCTTGCGGAACATCTCGATGCCGGTCACGACCGACGTCACGGTGTCCTTGAGGCCGACGATCTCGACGGTGTCGTTGACCTTCACCACGCCACGCTCGATGCGCCCGGTGGCGACGGTGCCGCGGCCGGTGATCGAGAAGACGTCCTCGACAGACATCAGGAACGGCTTGTCCATCTCACGCGCCGGCTCCGGGATGTCGTTGTCGATCGCGGCCATCAGCTCGGCGATCGCCTTCTCGCCCTCGGGCGTACCGGCCAGCGCCGCGGTGGCGGAACCGCGCACGATGGTGGTGGTGTCACCCGGGAACTGGTACTTGGACAGCAGCTCGCGGATCTCCATCTCGACGAGATCCAGCAGCTCCTTGTCCTCGAGGAGGTCGACCTTGTTGAGGAACACCACGATCTTCGGCACGCCGACCTGGCGGGCCAGGAGGATGTGCTCGCGGGTCTGCGGCATCGGGCCGTCGGCCGCGGAGACCACCAGAATCGCGCCGTCCATCTGGGCGGCACCGGTGATCATGTTCTTCACGAAGTCGGCGTGGCCCGGGCAGTCGACGTGCGCGTAGTGGCGCTTGTCCGACTCGTACTCGACGTGCGCCACCGAGATCGTCACGATCTTCGAGGCATCACGGACGGTACCACCCTTCGCGATGTCCGCGTAGGTCTTCACCTCGGCCAGCCCCTTGCGGGCCTGACACGCGAGGATCGAGGTCGTCAGGGTCGTTTTGCCGTGATCAACGTGGCCAATCGTGCCGACGTTCACGTGCGGTTTCTTGCGTTCGAATGAGGCTTTAGCCATGGGTGACGGGTGTTTGGGTGAGGATTGAAGACGGAGTGGCCTCGCGGTTTAACGTCGGCGAAACCGGATCGACGGAGCTGCGGACCTGGAGCCCAGAAACGGATTTGAACCGTCGACCTCCCCCTTACCAAGGGGGTGCTCTACCAACTGAGCTATCTGGGCGGAAAGAAGGTGTGAAAAAACGAAAAGAGTCGGAAACGGTGCGAACGCGCCTCGGCACCGTCAACAGCAAATTCGACGGAAGCGCCACTTTCGGGCTCACGGTCCCACCACCACCCGGTAAACGCCCGGCGCCAGCCGCTCCCCCAACCGGAAAACCTGCCGCAGCTGACGCCGGAAATGGACGTCCACCTCCTCGACGCGGGAGCTCTCCGTGACGACCAGCGGCCCCGCCAGCCCCGCCCGGTCGACAATCGCCATCAGCTCGAGGGGCTCCCAGGGCTTGCCCGCCGGCGGCGCCAGCGCCTCCGGCAACTCCACCGCCAGGACCCGCTCGCCGGTTCCCGCCGCGATGACCTCGAGCAGGCCCCCGCGCGCCGCCTCCGGCACCACCCGGGATTCCGCCCGCCCAAAACCGACCGGCGCCACGGCGGTGCCGTCCGCCTCCAAGGTCAGCCGCGGCTCCGCCCGCTCCACGGCCCGGCCTCCCAAGGTCGCCACCGGCGGCAGCCGCGGCAACAGGCCCGCCTCCCCTTCCCCATAGGTCAACCGCACGGGATCCTCGTCGAGCAGCGAACGCCCCGCTTCCCGGCGGGGTTCCGGCGCCCGGGCATTGACCGGCGTCGGCAAGAACAGCGGCCGCAGATCCCGGATGCTTGCCTCGTCCCGCAGGAATCCATCCGCCTCTGCCGAACGCGCCAACCGCACGGGCGCCGGCGCCACCGTCGGGCCCCGCGCCGGCACCGGATCCAGCCCCCGGATCAGCAGCAGCCCCGCGGCCACGACCAGCACCCCGGAGATCGTCGCCGGCAGCCAGCGCCGCACGCGTTGTCCCCAGCGTTGCGCCCGCCCCGGGTTCACTTGCGCCCCACGGGTTCGCCGGCCGCCCAGATCATCTCGAAACCCGCCCCACGCGCGAGGCTCGCCACCTCCGCCAGCACGTCCGCGGCCACGTCCGTGCCCGCCCGGACCAGCAACAGCGGCTGCGGCGTCACCCGCGCCTGCACCCGGAGCCACTCCCCCAACTCAGGGAGCTTGCGCAATCCCTCCGGGGTGAAGATCTGCCCGGAACTGATGATGGTCACGACGTGCGTCGCCGGCCGCGCCCCGGCCTCCGCCCCCGCCACCCGCGGCAGCCGGAAATCGATCCCCACCCCGGGCGCGAGTACAAACCGCGAGCCGAACACGCTGAAGCACAGCGCCAACAGCCCCGCCGCGGCCAGATACAACGCCACCGGCGCCGCCGGCGGCGGCCGCAACCGCGAGGCCAAGTCGAGCGGCCGCGTGATCACCGGCTCCCCTCCCCCGTCGCCCCCGCCGCCACGCCGGCCCCCTGATACTCGGTCACCAGATAACGCAGGATCTCATTCCCGGACCACTCCAAGTCGTGCACGATGGCCCGCACGCGCGCCGCCAGGAAATGGTGCGCCACGAGCGCCGGAATGCCCACCAGCAGGCCGCCGCCGGTCGCCAGCAACGCCTGCCACATCCCCCGCGACAACCCCGCCGCCATCGCATAGTTGCCGCCCTGCTCGAACGCCTGGAAGGTCCCCACCATCCCCAGCACGGTGCCCAGAATGCCCACGAGGGGCGCCACCTGCGCGATCGCCCCCAAGGCCCCGATCCGCCGCTCCAACAGGGGCAACTCCAGCAACGCCGCCTCCTGCACGCGAAACCGCAACTTATTCTCCGGCTCCCCCGCATGCAGCAGGGCCACCTTCACGACGGCCGCCACGGGCCCCGGCGTCTCCTCACACACGGTCAACGCCTCCACGAGGCGGCGCTTGGCCAGAATGTTCCGGATGCCCTCCAGAAACTCCCGCGCCCGGATCTGCCCCCGGTGCAGGAACAACAGGCGCTCCACGAACACCGTCACGCCCAGCACCGCCAACCCGGCCAGGACCAGCATCATCGGGCCGCCGCGCGCGAGCAGACTGAAGTCAGGACCGGGCATAAACTCGCAGCCTTGGCGCGGACCGCCGCACGGCAAACCTGAAAGCGCGCCCACTCACCGCCGCGCGCCTCCCCCCAGCTGCTCCAGCCGCGCCCGGGCGATCGACTCACCCGCCGGCAACCGCTGGTCCAGCAGCAATTCGTACGCGCGCCGCGCCTCGTCGGTCCGCCCCAGCCGCTCCAGCGCCTCCCCCAGCTCCCGCAGGGTCCGCGCCAACCAGTACGGCCGCGTGGCCCCCGGCTCGAAGGGCCCCGCCTCCTCCCGCAGGTTCGGCTGCACCACATCGCGCCACCACACGGCAATCGCCTCCTCCACCCGCCCCCGCCGCGCCAACAGCAGGCCGAGCTTATGCCCCGCCTCGACGCGCACATCCCGCGGCGCATCCACCCGATCCCGTAATTGTTCGAACAACAGCTGCGCCGCATCCGCGTGCGTTGGGTCCCCGGACGAGGATTGCGCGCTGTGGGTGTCCGCCAACGCCAGCTGCGCCAGCACCACGTCCGGCCGCCGCGGGTAGCGGTTGACGAGATCCTCGTACGCCCGCTGCGCGGCGGGAAAATCGTTCAGTTTGCGGAAGATGTTCCCCTGCCGCAGGCGCGCCGCGAACACGAGGTCCGGCTGGGTGGCGCCCGCCGGGCTGGCGACCAATTCCTCGATGCGCTTGTTTGCCTCCTGGAGGTTCTCCGGTCGCCCCAGGCGCTCCGCCAGGGTCGCCAGCCGGAACAAGGCAAACGGCACGTAATCGCTGGTCCGGTAAGCCGGATTGTCGGTCAGGCTGATCAGCCGGTTGCGGGCCTCATCGATCTTGTCCTGATCGGCGAAGTGCTCCGCCTCGGTGAGGAAGGACGACGCCGCGGCCTCCGAACCGGGATGCTCCGCCCGCAGGCGCCGCAAGGTTTCGAGGGCCGCCGGCTCCCGCCCCAGCGCGAACTCCGCCCGTCCCCGCAGCAACGCCGCGGTCGAGGTGAGTTCGGTCCGCAGGGCCGCCGGCAGCTCCGGCGCCACGAGCAGCGCCCCGCTCAACTCCACCGCGCGCTCCAGTTCCCCGGAATCATAGGCCAACCGCGCCTGCAGCCACGCCATCCGCACGCGCAGCTCGCCCGGCAACCCGGCCGGCGGCGCCACGGCCAAGAGGCGATTCACGCGCCCGTAGGCCTCCCGCACGCCCGCCGCGCCTTCCGTCAGGAGGGCCCGCGCCAGGCTCCATTCCGCCCGCCAGCGGTTCTCGGCATCGAACGCCGGATCGGCCGCCAATTCGTCCAGCACCCGCCCCGCTTCCCCCGAGCCCGCGCGGATCTCCGCCAAAATCCGTTGCAGCATCAGTCCGCCCCAGCGCTCGGCCGGGATCTCCGCGGTCCGCGCCCGCACCACCGCCGCATACGCCGCCGCCGCGCCGCGGTAATCCGCCCGATCCCCCGACGCCAGCCCGGCCCGGAACCACGCCTCGGCCTCCAACAGCGCCAAGGCCGCCTCCCCCGCGCCCGCCGCCCCCTGCGCCCGCAGCTCCGTGCGGGTCCGCTGGGCGAAGTCCGCCGCCAAGCGGTACCGGCGCTGTTCCCACGCCGACTGGGTCAGCACGCCGAGCGCATGGACCCGCAACGGCGACAGCGGGAACTGCCGCAGCAGCGCGTTCGCATCCTCCTCCGCGGTCGCGAACTCGCGTTCGAGCAGCGCCAACTGGGCCCGGAAATACAGCAGGCTCTCCTTGATCGGATGATCCGGCCGCGCCTCCAGGAGCCGGCTCAACAGCGCCCGGAACTGCGCCCGCTCCGGCTCCGCCCCCGATTCGGCCGCCAAAATCTGCAGGGCCTGCCGCTGCCGCAGCGGATCGTGCCCCGACTCCAGCAACTGGCCCAACGCATTGCGGCCCGCGCCGGTGCGGGACTTGTCGCCGATCAGGCCCAACACGAGCCGCAGCTTGTCCCACCAGACGCGCTCCGCCCGCGGCAAACCGACGAGCACGCCTTGAAGGAAGGTCACCGCTTGCCCCTTCTGGCCCAGGGCGTCCAAGGCCACGGCATAGGTCTGGGCGAACCCATAACCCAGCGCCGAGCCTTGCTGGCGCTCGTAGTTCTCGCGCATCGGCCGGAGGTCCGCCTCGCGGGGGGCGTTCAGCCGCAGGCGCAGGGTCTCCGCGGCCAACTGGAACCGGGCCCGCGCCAGCTCATTCGGGGCCGCCTCCTCGGCGCGCCGGTAAAATTCATTGGCCCGCGCGAATTCCCCCGCCCGAGCCAAATCCGCCAGCTCGCCCTGCAGGAACCACCACCAGGCGCGATCGCTCGCCGGCAGGTCCGCCTCCCGCACCGCCGCCACCGCCGCCCGCGCCGCGTCCAAGCGCCGCAACTGGCTCGCCGCCAACCCCGCCCGCAACTGCCACGCGGACCCGCGCGCGCCCCGGTACTCCTCGAGCACGGTCAACGCCTCCTCCGCCCGGCCCGCGTCGATCAGCGCCGTCGCCAAAGCAAGGGTCAAGCCATCGGGATCGGCCGGATCCGCCGTCCGCAGCCGCCGGTACAGGTCGGCCGCCACGCTCGGCAGGCCCAGATCCTGCGCCCGGCGCGCCGCGGCCAAGGTGAGGCCCGGTTCCGCCCCCGCGCCCGATCCGGCCGCCGCCACCAGGGGGACCGGCGGCACGATTCCCGCCGCCGCCCGCGGCTCCCCGGCGCGCGCGCCCAGGGCCGCGGCGAGGGCCAGGCTGGGAACGAGGAGGCGCAGGGAAGTCACGGCCGCGGACCTTGCGGAGGCGCGGCGCGGCACGCAACCGCGATGTCAGCGCGGCGTGCACTCCGCGCTCGCCACGGCGCCCGGCCCCGCCACGCTCCGCGCCCCTTACCGATGACCATCGAGATCTTCACCCTTTGCGATTTCGCGGCCGATTACGGCGGCAAGCTCACCGTGGCCGGCAGCTTCGACAGCATCTACGCTCGGCAGGTCCCCGCGACGCACCCCCACTGCTGCCTCGCCGTGAAGATCCGCTTCCAGAAGTTCGAGGAAGGCCAGCGCCAGCTCCGCCTCGCGATCGTCGACGACGACGGCAAGGCCCTACTCCCCCCGATCGACATCGCCCTGCAGGTCCAGATGCCGCCGGACGCGGATTCCAACGCGATCCAGGTCGTGGCCAACATCGCCGGCCTCAAGCTCGAGCAGTTCGGCGAATACTCGATCGACCTCGCCATCAACGGCCGTCACGAGGCCAGCGTGCCTCTCTACGTGCGCCGCGCGCCAGGCGCGTCCTGATTCCCGAACCGATCCAACGGCCGCCCCGCGTACGCGGGTGCGGCCTGACGGCGCTTTTCAGTTCCGCCGCCGCGACCTCCCGGCCAAGCCGAGGAGGACGAGCGTGCCGGGGGCGAGGAGCAGGGCGGTGCGGCTGGCGTCCGGGACGCCGCTGCCGCCGGAGGAGGCGAAGGTGAAGTCGATGGTGCCGGACCAGCGGCCAAAACTATTACCGCTGGTGTATGCGTT
>JAIXQE010000121.1 GCA_027485815.1 Opitutaceae bacterium | reverse complement strand
TTCTCGTTTCGCCTGGGGCTGCAGCAGCGTCGAAAACTCCTTCCATGCTGCGTCAGGATCGATGCCCGCCTCGCGTAGATTGACTTTTATCTCGGCCGTCGAGAGCGGCTCCGAGCCGTCGCGCGCACCGTAGGCGAGATCAAAGAGCGAGCCAATGAAACGCCGGGGATGAGGGACGGGCTGTTGCCGAGGATTGTTCATTACGCAGCCGCCTTCCGATATTGACGCAGGAGAGTGCCCAAACGTTTGCGAATTAGATACACCTCGCCCACGCGAACGCCGAGCGCCCGGGCCAAACGTTCCGCTGGGCGATCGAACCCCTGGTCACGAATGACGATTAGCATGTCGCACACGGGTTTGTCCTTGCGGCAAAATTCGATGAAGCGCGTGCACCGCGCCGCGATGAACGCCTCTTGTTGCGGCGACAGTTTCGCCTCACTGGACTCCCAGAAAACCGCGTCGGTTTCGAGGTGATCAACCGCCTCGCCGGCCTTGTCGATCCCGACCCGGTCGTCGCGGTTAGTATTCTCCGCCCCTTGGGCGATGTGACTGACCTTGCTCCGGATGACCATGTGGAGTGCAGCTTCCACCCCCACGTCCGGCGGTAGCTTGCGATAACCGTCAGCCTTTGGATCCTCGATGAGGTAGGCTTGGACTGATTCATGCACGACGTCCCGGGCTTGGGCGCCGCCCGGCATGGAGTCATCGTCAGTGGGAACACACCAGTGCATCGACCGTATCAGCCGCTCGGCGTAGTGCAAAAGTGCAAAATACCGATCCTGGCCTCCCGCGCTCGAAAAATATTCGGAGACGCGTTGGGCCTGGGGACGATCGTCTGATAGCTGGACGGCCATGACCGGATTTGCCCATCCAGCTAAAAACAGCCTTCGGGCGGAGCAACCGAATTAGCCCGCGCCGAGGATGGCTGAGGAGAAAGATAGAACACACAACTGGGTTATACCGGCGAGCGAGGGCTATTTTTGCCGATCAGAAAAATATTTTTTCGCGGAAAAACACCCAAGGCTGGCCGGTATTCCTTTGCAACCATCGGTGGGTTTCCGCCGAGCGGTAAAAACAACTCTCCGATCCATGCTCAACTACGAAGGTGACGCCAAGGCGACCCGGCACATTCCGTCAGAGGTCACGCGCGAACTGTGGGTCCTTGCAGGCGGCCGATGCCAATTTCGGGGCTGCAACGAACTGCTCTACAAGTCGCCGGTGACGCAGGAGCGCGTAAACCGCGCCCAGAAAGCGCATATCTACTCGTTCTCGCCCGACGGCCCGCGCGGGCGCGGGCCTTACGCCAAGAAAACCAAGGGCCTCAACAGCACGAAGAATCTTCTGCTGGTTTGTCACGGCTGCCACCAGACGATCGATCGGGATAAGCTCGGGAAAAAATACTCCGCCGAGCTGCTGCTAAGCTGGAAGGCGGATCACGAAGCGCGGATCATGCTCGTCACCGGCGTCGCGCCGAAACGCCGTTCGCATGTCGTCTTCTACCGCTCCCGTATTGGCGAGCATGACGCTCACATCGATACCGACGACGCGTTTAGCGCCCTTTTCCCGATATGGCACCCGGCGGACGACAAACCCATCGACCTGTCGATGACCTGCGAGCACGAGGACAACAAGCGCAGCTTCTGGGAAAACGAGACCGCGCATCTGCGGGCCATCTTCGAGCGGAAGGTGGCGCAGCTAGCCGCCGACGGCCACGCGACGCATTTTTCCGTTTTCGCATTCGGTGATATTCCACTGCTGGTCTTCCTCGGCTCGCTGTTCACGAGCCAGAAGGCCGTCGAGACGTATCAGCTCAAAAAGGAGCCCCAGACCTGGCATCGCCGTGATGATGCGCCCCGCGGTTTTCGTTTCATGCTCAACCGCCCGCAGAACTCGCGCGGCGAACCGGCGTTGGTGCTGTCGTGCAGCGGTCGCGTCGATCACGCGGGTCTCGGCGCGAAGCTGCAGCGGGAGTTCGCCGTTTGGGAGCTGACCGTTTCGGAACCACACAACGATTTCCTGCGCACGCGCGAGCAATTGAGCCAGTTTCGGCGAGCCGCGCGGGCTGCCATCGAGCAAATCCGCCAGACGCACGGCCGGATTCCGCTTCACATCTTTCCCGCGGTGCCGGTCTCGTGCGCGGTGGAGCTGGGTCGCGTGCGGATGCCGAAGCTCGATGCCCCGTGGAAGCTTTATGACTACAACCAAAAGCTACAGGGCTTCACCTACGCCCTGACCATCGGAGAAAACCCATGAACACCAACGCTGCAAATGACATCATCGCGTCGATCACCGAAACGATCGACATCCCCGATTCCGCCTACGATAAGGCAATCGCGCGCGCCAAGGACTTGGAGACTTGGATCGACGCTTCGTCCGAATCGGCGAAGTTCGGGGCGAAGATTTCGGTCCAGGGATCTTTCCGTTTGGGCACCGTGAACCGGCCGCTCAAGGAGGACGACGAATACGACCTCGATCTTTCCTGGTTGCTGCGCCGGGGTTATGGCAAGGACCAGCATTCGCAGGCCGATCTGAAGGCCCTCGTCGGGCGTGACCTCGAAGCCTACCGCCGCGCGCGCCAGATCGAAACGGCGCGCGAAGAAAAGAACCGCTGCTGGCGGCTGCACTACAAAGACGACATCCGGTTTCATCTGGACGGCGTGCCGTGCCTACCGGGAGTAGTTGGGCGAAGGACGCTCATTGCGCTCGCGATGCAGCGCCATGGTCTGCCGGAAGCTTTGGCCCGCCTGGTAGCGGAGCACAGCGTCGACATCACGGATCGCGCGCTTTCGAACTACCGCCTAATCTCCCCGGACTGGCTGGTGAGCAACCCCGAGGGATATGCGCGTTGGTTCGAGTCCCGGATGCGGCAGGCCGTCAATCTTCTCGAAGCGCGCGTGCGCGAGGCCCGCGCCGCGTCGATCGACGACCTGCCGGCGCACCGGTGGAAGACGCCGCTGCAGCGCTGCGTGCAGTTGTTGAAGCGTCACCGTGACGTGATGTTTGATGCGCTGCCTGAAGCGAAACCCATCTCGATCATCATCACGACGCTAGCAGCCCGAGCCTACCGCGGCGAGGCGGACGTGGCCGCCGCCATGGAGCGAATTCTGCTCCAAATGGAGGTGTTCGTGAACCCCGCCCGGCCGCGGGTGCCGAACCCGGTCAATCCGGAGGAGGATTTCGCGGACAAGTGGAGCACGCCTGAAGGCCGGCAGTTGCAGCTCGAAGACAACTTCAAACGCTGGGTCGCGCAGGCACGAGCCGACTTCGGCAAGCTCTCCGGATCGAGCGACCCAGGATTCATCGCCGAGCAGGCCCGGGCTCGCTTCCGCGCCCCTGTGGACCAAGCGGAAATCCGGCGGCGGCTCGGCATCGGCTTCCCGAGCGTGGTGGTCACTCCGCGGTCGGTGCCGATCACCGAACCGGCGCGGCCGTGGCGACGGAGCTGAACTCAGCCATGACGCCCGGGCTCGGTGAATTCCTCGAACAGCATCCCGGCATGGCGGTCCACCCATGCGCCACGCCGGGCTTACAGTTGCGCGGCACCCTGTCGTTTCACGCTCAGCCGCCGGGTAAGCCGGAGATCACCGACACATATTCGCTCGCGATCATGGTGCCGCCGGCGTTTCCCGCCAGCTTGCCGACGGTGATCGAGACGGGAAGGCAAATCCCCCGTGACGAAGATTATCATGTTAATCCGGACGACACGCTCTGTCTCGGCTCTCCGCTCCGGCTGCTGTTGAAGCTCGCGAAGCAGCCGACGTTGCTGGGTTATGCCGACGGCTGCATCGTGCCTTATCTTTATGCCATCAGCCACAAGCTCCGCTTCGGCGGCCCGTTTGTGTTCGATGAGCTGGATCACGGCGCGCCAGGTGCGTTGGCGGACTACATGGACCTGTTCGGGGTGAAGCGCCCTGCGCAGGCGCGCGCCATCTGGACGCTGCTTGGAATGAAAGAACGTCACGCGAACAAGAAACCCTGTCCCTGTGGGTGCGGGCAGCGTCTGGGCCGGTGCGTCTTTCGCGAGCGACTACGCGAGATCCGGGCGCTCGCGAGCCAGACGTGGTTCCGGGAGCACGCGCTATAAAAGTTATGGCCATTCCCGAACGGCAACTTGAGACTTGGGCGGGGCAAGGGGCGGTGGCGCAATCGGCAACCACCTACGCGACGATCAAGCGCGCCCTCGAAGCTCGCGACGTTCCCTATCGCGGTCGCAGCGTCAGCGTATTTCTCCAGGGCTCCTACGCCAACGACACCAATATCTACGCCGAAAGCGACGTCGACACCGTGATCCGCTACGACGGCGCTTTCTTCCACGATCTCACCGACCTCTCCGCGACGGAGCAGGCGGCGTTTGCCGCCACGCATCCGGACGGTGAGTATCGCTATGATGCCTTCAAGGACGATGTGCACATCGCATTGTGGAACGCCTTCGAAACCGACGTTACCCCGGGTAACAAGGTGTTCAACGTCGCGGCGAACGGCAGTCGGCGCAGTGCCGATGTCGTCGTGACCTTCGAGTTTCGGCGCTACTTCCGGTTCCGCGGTGAGTCGGATCTGCGCTACGAAACCGGCGTGTGCTTCTTCCGCGGCGATGGCGTGCGGATCGTAAACTACCCGCGGCAACACT
>JAIXQE010000168.1 GCA_027485815.1 Opitutaceae bacterium | reverse complement strand
TCGGGATCAAGGGCACGTTCTGAGCGCGCGCTCCGGCCTCCAAGGGGTCACGTCTGGAATCCGGACGGCCCGAGGATGACCGCAAAACGCCCCCAGGGCGCTGGGCGCGGACCCGACGGACGGTGACGTGCAGCGACGCCAGCACGTCCTCGTCCACCGACGCACGCCTCTCCGCCTCTTCCGGACCGACTCCTGATCCGGACGGATTCCTTTGGGCGCGCCGCCCCGCTGCTCAACCGCCCTCTGCATCAACCCAGTTTCGCTGGGGCGGATGCATCCCGACGACGGTGTCGCGCGTTGCAGTCCGGCACTCGCCCGCAGACCCAACGTCCGCAAACGGTGCCGAATCCCCGTCCGCATCCAACCCATGAAACTCCGCACGACCCTCCTCTCGCTGGCCCTCTGGGCCGCCTCCGTCACCGGCCTCACGGCCGCCGCCCCCGCCACCGTCGTCGACATCGCCGTCGGCTCGAAGGACCACACCACGCTCGTCGCCGCGGTCAAGGCGGCCGGCCTGGTCGAAACCCTCAGCGGCAAGGGCCCCTTCACGGTCTTCGCCCCGACGAACGCCGCCTTCGCCAAACTGCCGGCTGGCACCGTCGAGAACCTGCTCAAGCCCGAGAACAAGGCTAAGCTGGTGGCCGTGCTCACCTACCACGTCGTCCCCGGCAAGGTGATGGCCAAGGACGTGAAGGCCGGCGCCGTGAAGACGGTCAACGGCAAGGAGGCCACCCTCGCCACGGCGGGCGGCGTGACCATCAACGGCGCGAAGGTGGTCGCGGCCGATCTCGCGGCCGGCAACGGGGTGGTCCACGTCATCGATACGGTCATCCTTCCCTGACCGGCCCTCTGGCGGGCGACGGGCGATCACGCGCTGACTCCCGACTCGGACGATCGGCGCGAAAACCCTCCCTCGACCTTTTCTCAAGCCGTCCCGCACCCGCGGGGCGGCTTTTTTCTGGGCGACCGCCTGCAAGGGGTCATCTCCGGAATCCGGACCGTTCCGCCACTCGAGCCGCCGGTGGCAGCACCGCTGCTTGTGTCCTGATTCCAGACATGACCCCCGGCCTCCTGAGCCGGGGCTTGGCGTCGGCCAGGCGCGCGCTCACGCTGCCCCCTTATGGAGATCCTGATCCTCGTGCTGGCGGCGGCGGCGGTGGGGCTGCTCGTGTTCCTCGTGCTCCGCGCCCCCCGCGCCGGGAGCGACCCGGTCGCCGCGCTCGCGCCCCGGCTGGAAGCGCTCGAGCGCCTGCAGGAACGCGCGGAACGGGCGCTGAAGGACGAGTTCGCCCTCAGCCGTCAGGCGGCCGAGGATCAGGCCCGCGCGCTCCGCACGGAACTCGGCACCACCTTGGCGCAGAACCGCGAAGCCGTCGACCGCCGGCTGAGCGAGAACGCCTCCCAGCTCCAGCAGCAGCTCGAGGCGTTCGCCCGCCGCCTGACCGACTTCGGCGCCGCCGAGGCCGAAGCGTCCCAGAAGACCCGAACCGAACTCGCCCAGGCCTTCCAGGCGCTTCGAGCTTCCCTCCAGCAACAGGCCACCGACGCCGCCGCGGCCCAGCTGCGCCAGCAGGAGACCGCCACCGCCCAGGCCAACGCGCTCTCCGACCGGCTCGACCGCAAATCCGAGGAACTGCGCACCACGGTCGAGGGGAAACTCGGGCAACTGCAGGCCGACAACACCGCGAAGCTCGAGGAGATGCGGCGCACCGTCGACGAGAAGCTGCAGGGCACTCTGGAGAAACGCCTCGGCGAATCCTTCAAGCTGGTCAGTGAGCGCCTGGAGCAGGTGCACCAAGGCCTCGGCGAAATGCAGCACCTTGCGACCGGCGTGGGCGACCTGCGGCGGATGCTGACGAACGTGAAGACCCGCGGCACCTGGGGGGAGGTGCAACTGGCCGCCCTCCTCGAGCAGATGCTGCACCCGGGGCAATACGAGGCCAACGTCGCTCCCGTCCCCGGCTCCGCCGACCGCGTCGAGTTCGCCCTCAAGCTGCCGGGGCGCGACCCGTCCGCGCTGCCGGTCTGGCTGCCCATCGACGCCAAGTTCCCGACCGAGGACTACGACCGCCTCGCCGCCGCCGCGGAACGCGGGGATGCCGAGCAGCTCGCCCTCGCCGCCAAGGCCCTCGGCGCCCGCGTCAAGGATCAGGCCCGGACCATCGCGGCCAAGTACCTGGCGCCCCCGCACACGACCGACTTCGGCCTCCTGTTTTTACCCACCGAGGGGCTCTACGCCGAGGTGGTCCGCCAGCCGGGCCTCGCCGAGGCGATCCAGCGCGAGCACCGCGTGATCGTTGCCGGCCCCACCACCCTCTCCGCCCTCCTCAACAGCCTGCAGGTCGGCTTCCGCACCCTCGCCATCGAGCAGCGGGCCAGCGAGGTCTGGCAGGTCCTCGGCGCGGTCAAGACGGAGTTCGGCAAGTTCGGGGACACCCTCGACACCGTGCAACGCAAGCTCGAGTCGGCCACCAAGGAGATCGAGCGGACGGGGGTCCGTTCGCGGGCGATCGAGCGCAAGCTGCGGGACGTCGAGGCGCTCCCCGCCAGCGAGGCCCAGCGGGTGCTGCCCGAAGGCCTGGCGGCCGCGGAACCCGCGGTCGAGGAGCCCACCGCGCCACGCGCCGTGGGCTGAGGCTCCGGCGCTCCGCCTAGGACCTCGAGCCAAACCGGAGCCAAGAGTTGCGCCGGTTAGGGCTCCAGGAGCCCGTCGAGCCCGCGTTCGACGCGCACGTCACCCCTAAGGCGCAACGCTTCGATCCAAATCGTCGAATCCACCGCGCCCATCGGCGTTCCCGTCCCTCAGCCCGGGGCAAGATGCCCCGGCTACATCGAGCCAAGGCGCCCCGCAGCTCAGCCTGAACCGCCGGCTGAGGTCAGTCGCAAGCTGCCTTTAGGAGGACCCGCCCTTCGCCTTCCGTTTGCCCTTTCGCTCTCGGACCGGTTCCGTGGCCTTCTCCGACTTGGGCGGCAGCGGCTCCTGCTCAGAAACCCTGTAGGTCGCCGGCGGTTGGCGCACGGGCAGCGTCATCCGGCCCCGATGCACCTCCAGCAGGCTGAAGATGTCGTCCTGGTCGTCCGTGTTCACCAGGGCGAAGTCGGCGCCCCGGGTGCCTCCCTGACGCAGGACCGCATCCTCCACCGTGACGGTCTCGTGGTGCCATTGCCGGTCACCCTTTCCTTGGACGGCCAGCGCGGTCTTCATCCCGGCGGGGCCGGCATCGTAGTCGAGCCGCCAAGTCGATCCCGCCGTGCCGTCGTACCAGACGACCGTCATCGAGATCACCTTGGCCTCGCTGCCTTGGGCGAAGCCGTCGTGCAGCTTGAAATACAGGGCATTCCTGCCGGTGGCGTGCTCGAAGCCGCGGGCGAACCGGGAGTAGATGGAGGAGGTCTTGGTGATCGGCCCTCCGACACGCCAGCGGGGAATCGAGGTGGCGTCGGCGTCGATCTGGTAGAGAAAACGCCCGTAGTTATCCGGCCAGATGTCCCACCCCACGTCATTGAAGCCGCGCTGGGTGTCACGTTGCCTTACCTGACCCAGCAACAGGGCGTTCCGATCGTCCACCGCGGCGCCATACTTGGCGTGGGCGGCGACGATCTTTTCCATCCGTGCGAGGTTGCCCGGGGTGGCCGGCCCGAACTCCGATTCCGGGTAGGCCGCCGTGTCGGCGGCATCGAGGCCCTTGTGCAGGGCACAGAAGGCCCCGGTGGCGCTCTCCGGTCGGATCTGCCCGGCGTAGCGATTGAAGAAATGAAAGGCGTAGTCGAAGCCCTGTTCCTTGGCGGCCTCCAGCGCGGCGGAGGAGATGTCCCAGATGCTCTGGCCACCCTGCAAGCCAGTCAGGGCGCCCCAATAGAAGCTGAGCGGTACGTTGAGCTGGTACCACGCGCGCCGCCACGTTTGGTCCATCTCGGAACGGGCGAACAGCGGGGTTCCCGCCGCGTTCACCAGCCGCGGCTCCCAGGTCCGGATTTTGCTCCGCTCGCCGCTCAGATGGTGCCCCCGTCCGCTGCCGGCGATCTTGATCCCCACGCCGCCCTGCGCGTTGGTCATCACCCAATTCCACTCTTCCCCGAACCCGCGCCCGGCGGGCGTATCCTCGTCCGGAGCGACGTGATTGAACAGCAGGCTGATGCTCGGTTCGCCGTTGGCCCGCTGGAAGGTCTGCACGAACACCTCGAAGGCCCAGAGGCGGAACTCCCGCCATTCGCGGGAGCGGACCGGCAACTCGAACTTTTTTTCGGTCACCTCGCCCTTGTAAGCGCACTCATCCCCGGTGCAGCCAGTCTTCACCTGGATAAACGCGATGCGCTCCTGTTTCTCCCGGGGGTACTGGCGGATGTGTTTTCCGAATTCCGTGACCAGTCGTTGGAAGAACGCGCGGTAGGCCGCGGAGGGATAGTAGGGGTAGACCGGCCAGCTGTCGTGCATCTGCCCGTCGGTCTTTACGGCCGGAACACCTTGGGTGTAGATCCAGGAGGGCGCATCCGGGCCGACGCCCAGCGACAGGTAAATGAACTGATCCCGCGCGACCGCGCGCTCCATCGCCGCGTCCAGCGCACTCCAATCGAAGACTCCGGGCGCCCGCTCAAGATCGGCCCAAGTCTGGTTGAAGGCGAGGCCCTTGAGGTACGGATGGTCCTTGGGATCGTACGTGCTGCCCCGATCCCAGACCCCGAACGAACTGGCCGGAGGCGTTCCGTGCAGCACCCCCAAGGCCCCAAGTCCGAAGAGTCCGACGAAACCGAGGACGCGGGCGGAACGGGTGATCTGACCAAGGGGGAATTGCATCGGGGCAGCCCGTAAGGGACGGCGCCAACCCATCCTAAGTTGCAGCGAAAGGCCTCCAAGCGCCTCGGGAAGACAATAAGATCCCTGCTCCGGATTAGCCTCAGCCTCCGCCATCCTTGTGGGGGAACCCGGACCGCCCACCCGGCCCCTTACGCTCGATCACGCCCCGGACCCCGCTCCCCCGCGGCTCCCGGCCGGATCCTGCAGTGAGCCTTCAGTCACCCTTCGGTTATCCTTCGGTCATTCTTCGGTTATTTCAACCACTTACATTGGTATTACCTCTGAAATACCGAACGATGACCGAAGGATAACCGAAGGCTTTAAGCAGGAGGACAGAGGGCAAAAAGCCCCGAGACGCCT
>JAIXQE010000133.1 GCA_027485815.1 Opitutaceae bacterium | reverse complement strand
GAGCAGCTGCAGGTGAATGGTCAGGGAATTGAGCGGGTTGCCCAGCTCGTGCGCCACCCCCGCGGCGAGGAGCAGGATCGAGGAGGTGCGTTCGTTCTCTATCCTTTCCTCGGTGGTCGCCCGCTCCTTGGTGACGTCGGTGAGGATGACCGCGAAACGGCGCACCGGGCGGCCCCCGGCCCCGCGGAACGGCACCATGTAAAGACGCACCACCCGCGGTTCGGGATAGGTCAGCTCGAACTCGCGCGACGCGACCGGCGCCGCGGACTCGTCCCCGCCCGGCTCGAAGGCCGCCCCCAGCGAACTGCGCAAGCCCGGCACCAGCCGCCACAGGGTCTGGCCCGCGACCTCCGGGCCGCCCAAGCCCACAAGCCGCTCCGCCGCGGCGTTGGCATACTCGATCGCGCCGTCGTCCCGGATGACCAAAATCCCCTCCTGGAGCGTGTTGAAGATCTCCTCGAAGACCGCCCGCTCGCGGGCGAGACGCTGCACTAGGTTGGCGAGGTTGATCGAATCCAGCGTGTCGAGCCGGCCCAGGACGCGGTCGAGCGAGGAGTGTTTCTTGACGGCCATGGTGCGCGGCGGGACGGCTCAGGAATCCGGATCGAGGAAACTCATCTGCGCGGGATCGGACCGCTCCGCGAGCAGCTTGCGCAGGAAGGCCTCCCGGTGCTCCGGACACCGGCCCAGTCGCAACACCGCCTCCCGGTGCTGCTCGGTGCCGTAGCCCTTGTGCTGGGCGAAGCCGTAGCCGGGACGACGGCCATCGAGTTCCACCATCAGCCGGTCCCGGGTGACCTTGGCGGCCACGGAAGCCATCGCGATGCACAGGGACCGCGCGTCCCCGCGCACGAAGGCCACGTGGGGATAGGGGAAGCCGCGCAGCCTCAGGCCGTCGATCAGGATCCGCGCCGAGACCGGCGGGGCGAAGGTGCGCCGTTCCTCGAGGCTGGAGAAGAGGTCGGGCTCGTCGCGGTCCGCGGCAAACGCCTCCGGGGGCTGCCAAGCCTCGAGGGCCCGGCGCATCGCCAGCTTCGTCGCGCCGAGGATGTTGTGCTGCGCGATCTCCTCCACCGAGGCCACGCCCAGCTGGAGCACGATCGCCCCTTCGGCCGCGAGGGCGGCGAACTCGGTCCACAGCTCCTCCCGTTCGGCGGGCGTCAGCAGCTTTGAATCATTGACCCGCCCGCCCCGCCCGACCGCCCAGCGGCCCTCCAGGAAGGCACGGGTGACCCCGACCGCCGCGGCGACCACCGGGCCGGCGAACGCGCCGCGGCCCACCTCGTCCACGCCGATGAGGTGCGCCACGTCCTGGATCTGCTTGAGGTCAAAGCCGCGGAGCTGGCGGCGCTTCATGCGGCATCTGAACCGGCGCGCCCCCCGGGTGGCAAGCCGTGAGCCCGGGGGCTCGCCTTCCCGCCTCCGCCCGTCCAGCCTCCGGCCATGGACCTGCTGCAGACCTGGGAGCTGCTGAGTTATCTCGTGACGGTGATCGGCCTCCCGCTGGCCATCTTGGTCTTCGTGTATGAGCAGCGCCGGGAGCGGCAGAACGACCAGGAGGAGATCTTCCAGCGTCTCTCCGACGAGTACCGGGAGTTCCTCAAGCTGGTCCTCGAGAATTCCGACCTGCACCTGCTGCAGCGCGACGCCTCGACCCGCGAGCTCTCCCCGGAGCAGAAGGAACGCCGCTTTGTCATCTTCGGGATCCTCGTCTCCCTCTTCGAGCGCGCCTACCTGCTCGTCTATGAGGACAAGATGGACAAGCAGACCGCGCGCCTCTGGCAATCGTGGGAGGACTACATGCGGGAATGGCTGCGGCGGGCGGAATTCCGCGAGGCCCTGCCTCAGCTGCTGCCCGGCGAGGATCCCGACTTCACCAATCACATCCAACGGCTCGCCGAGGCCGAGCGCGGCGCGGGGAGAGCGACGACGGTCGCGGCGATCGCCGGCCGCAATTGAGGCGCAAAAAAAGGCCGCCCGCGGTGGCGGGCGGCCGGGAAGCGGAAGGCCGGGGGGCCGTCACTCCTTCTTGCGGGCCTCGTCGAGGATGTCGCCGAGGTTCATCATGTCGTTCGAGGCGCTGCGGTTGAGGGCCTCGTAAGCCGAGGTCTCCGCCGCGAGCTCCGCGTCCGAGTAGTTGGCCGCCTTGATGGACAGGCCGAGGCGGCGCTCCTCGCGGTCGATCTTGACCACGCGGGCGGTGACCTCCTGGCCGGGCTTGAGGACGTCCTTCACCTTGTCGATGCGCTCCTCGCTGATCTGCGAGATGTGCACCAGGCCGTCGATGCCGTCCTTCAGCTCCACGAAGGCGCCGAAGGAGGTGATCTTGGTCACGGTCCCCTTGACGACGTCGCCGATCTTGAAGAAGGCGTCGATGTCGCTCCACGGATCGTTGCCGAGCTGCTTCATGCCGAGGCTGATGCGCTGCTGCTGGGCGTCGACGTCGAGCACGATGGCGTCGACCTCGTCGCCCTTCTTGAGCACCTCGGACGGGTGGTTGACCTTGCGGGTCCAGCTCATGTCGGAGACGTGGACCATGCCGTCGATCCCCTCCTCGAGCTCGATGAACGCGCCGTAGGTGGTCATGTTGCGCACCTTGCCGCGGACGCGGGCGCCGATCGGGTAGTTGTGGCGGACCATGTCCCACGGGTTGGGCTCCAGCTGGCGGAGGCCGAGGGAGATCTTCTGCTCCTCCTTCTGGATGCCGAGGACCACCGCATCGAGCTCCTGGCCGACCTTGAGCAGCTCGGAGGGCTTGGTGATGCGCTTGGTCCAGGACATCTCGGTGATGTGCACGAGGCCCTCGACGCCGGGCTCGATCTCGATGAAGGCGCCGTAGGGCACCAGGTTGACCACCTTGCCGTGGACCTTGGCGCCGACCGGGAACTTGCGGTCGATCTCGTCCCACGGATTCTTGGTGGTCTGCTTAAGGCCGAGGGAGACGCGCTCCTTCTCGCGGTTGACCTCGATGATCATCACCTGGACCTCCTCGCCCTGCTTGAGCATCTCGCTCGGGTGGGAGATGCGGCCCCACGACATGTCGGTGATGTGCAGCAGGCCGTCCATCCCGTCGAGGTCGATGAAGGCGCCGAAGTCCGTGATGTTCTTGACCACGCCCTTGCGGATCTGGCCGGGCTGGATGCTCTCCAACAGGTTGCGGCGCTTCTCGGCGCGCTGCTGCTCGATGAGCTCGCGGCGCGACAGGACGATGTTCTTCCGCTCCAGGTTGATCTTGAGGACCTTGAAGTCGTAGGTCTGGCCGACGTACTGATCCAGGTTCTTGGGGGGCTGGATGTCGATGTGCGACGCCGGCATGAAGGCGTCGACGCCGATGGAGATGATGAGGCCGCCCTTGACCTTGGCCTTGACACGGCCGACGGCGACGGAGCCCTCCGGGAACTTGGTGAGGATGTTGTCCCAGTTCTTCTTCTGCTCGGCCTTGTCGTAGGACAGCACCGGCGCGCCGGACTTGTCCTCGAGCTTCTCGACCATCACCTCGATGGTGGCGCCGATCTGGAGCTCACCGATGTCGATGAACTCGTTGGCGGAGATGACGCCCTCGGATTTGCCGCCGATGTCGACGACCACCTCATTCTGCCGGATCTCGGTGATGACACCCGGGACGATCCCGCCCTCCCGCAGCTTGTCGAACGACGACTGGGCGAGCAGCTCTTGCATTACGGAACTCATAGGCAATGACGCCGGCCGGCCGCCTGCTCCACGGGCGGTCTTCCGACGGGTTCGGACCCGCCGCGAGGCGGGCCCGGATGGGTTGAAGGTTGCGCTGACGGTGGGGGCTGGCGGGAGCTCGCGGCGTAACGCCAACCCGACCGACTGACTGCCGCGAACGAGCAGGCTCGCGGGCGCTCCCGCCCGGGGCAAGCGCAATTCCGAGCTCCCGGCCGCCGCCGGACCACGCGACGTCCGCTACTTTTTCCGGCCCTTGCGCTGTTCGTAGCCTTCCGCCCCGAACTTGCGCTCCAGCACGAAGGCGCGGGTGGCGTTGAAGAGGCCGAGTTCGCCCGTGATGCGCGGGTCCCCGGTCCGACGCTGGTAGTCCTCCAACTGGGCCCGCAGCCGCGCCTTCACCGGCGCCAGGGCCGGCTCCGCCGCGAGGTTGCGCAACTGCCACGGATCCTCCTGCACATCATAGAGTTCCTCCCGGGGGCGAGGCGCGAGATAAAGCTCGGTGAAGGGACGGACGGCCGGATGGTCAGGATGCCGCGCGATCAGACCAAGCTCATCGACCGCCGTCGCGGAAGCCGCATAGTCGGCGTCGGGCCGTCGCTCCCGCGGATCCAGCCGAAGCCGGGGGGTGGCCGAGTAATTCACGATGTACTGATACCGCTCGTCGCGGATCGTCCGGGCGGCGAGGCTGAGCTCCGGCTCCTCGCCGTGCCACTCCAAGCCGGCCGCGGTCCAACCGCGCGCGGGATCGACCCGCCCGGATCGACCGGAAAGCAGCACGGACACCAGGGAGCGTCCGGTCATTTCCGCCGGCACCGGCACCCCCGCCGCCTCGAGCATGGTCGGGGCGAGGTCGATGAAGTTGACGAAATCGTCGATCACCCGCCCGCCGGCCATTCCCCGCGGCCAGGCGATCGCGAGCGGCACGTGGATCCCCCAATCGTGCACGTTCGTCTTGGCCCGGGCCATCCCGGTGCCGTTGTCGGCGGTGACGATCACGAGGGTGTTGTCGAGCTCGCCCCGCCGCTCCAGCACCGCGAGGACCCGCCCGAGGTCGTCGTCCGCCTGCCGAAGCTCCTGCATCATGTCGGCGCGCGCGCGGCGCAGGCCCGGCGTGTCCGGCAGGAAACCGGGCACGGGCAACTGCTCCGGAGTGATGCCGGTCTCGGCGGCCAGCCGGCGATGGTTGTCCTCCGCCCACGGGGAATGGGGTTCGGTGACGCCAACCCAGAACCAGAAGGGCTGACCGGCCGGACGCTCGTCGAGGAAGGCCTCGAGATTCCCGGCGTAATCCGTGACGCTGATCCCCGGCCCGGGGGCGGGTCGCCGCCGGGCCGCGTAGGCCTTGCCGGCGGGATTCCCCTTCCGGTCCGACGGCGCGCCGAGGACCCCGGGGCCCCAGCCCTTGCCGGTGAAGCCCGTGTGGTATCCGGCCGCCGCGAGGAGGTCCGGCAGGCAGCGGAACTTCGCCGGCACCCACGCCTGGATGAAGGCGCCCTGTTCGAGTTCCCAGAAGTTACGGCCCGTGAGCAGCGCCGCGCGGGCCGGCGCACAGGAGGGGGCGGAGGCGTAGCCGCGGTTGAACAACGCACCCGCGCGGGCCACCCGGTCGAAGTGCGGCGTCGGCACCCGGTTCCAGCCGTAGATGCCGCGCTCGAGCCAGCTCTCGTCATCGGAGATGAACACGAGGAGATTGGGCCGGGCGCCGGACGACGCGGGTAAGGCGGCACCCACGGCGCTCGCGACGAGCAGAAGGCAGAGGCAGAACAGGCGGGGGTGCACCAGGCGGCTCATGGCGGACAGGCTTGGCGGCTACCCCGGCCGAGCGCAACGCCGCCGACGGCTGCCGTCACTCCCGTGCCGCGGGCAACCGGAGGAAGAATTCCGTGCCGCGCCCGGGGGTGCTCTCGACGCGCACGTCGCCCCCGTGGGCCTGCACCACGTTCTTGACGATGGCCAGGCCGAGGCCGGTGCCGCCCTGCTCGCGGGCGCGGGCCTTGTCGGCACGGTAGAAGCGCTCGAACACCCGCTCGAGCGCCTCCCCGGCGATGCCCGGGCCGTCGTCGCGCACGGAGACCTCGACCTGCCCGGCGCCAAGCTCCCGGCCGCGTACCTCGACCGTGCCCCCCTCCCGCCCGTATTTGATCGCGTTGTCGATGAGATTGGCGAGGGCCTGCCCGAGGCGGTGGGCGTCGGCGTGGGCCGCCAGGCCGGCGGGCACCGCCTGCACGAGCGTGACCCCGCGGCCCCGGGCCAGAATCCCGGCGTCGTCGATCGCGTCCTGCGCCGCCGCAGCCAGCGGGACCGTGCGCAGGTCGAGGTCGATGCGGCCGGAATCAAGGCGCGCCAGCAGCAGCAGGTCGTCGAGGAGCAGGGTCAGGCGATTCGCGTGTTTCTCGATGATCTCGAGGAAGCGGGCGGTGATCTGGGGATCCTGGCGGCCGCCGTCGATGAGCGTCTCGGTGGCGCTCTTGATCAGGGAGAGGGGCGTGCGCAGCTCGTGGCTCACGTTGGCCACGAACTCCTGCCGCACCCCCTCGAGGCGGCGCAGCCGGGTGAGGTCGTGAAAGACCAGAATCGCGCCCTCCCCCTCCCCTTCCGGCGTGCGCAGCGCGAGGGCGTTGACCTGCAGCCAGCGGGTCTCGGTCACCCCATCGATGCGCAGCTCGTGGTTGAGCACCTCGGGCTCGCGCGTCAGCCGCGCCACGATGGCCGCGACCTCGTGGTGCCGGGTCGCCTCCAGCACGGTACGGCCGGCGGCGCCCGCCTCAAACTGGAACATCGTGGCCGCCGCGCGGTTCGCGAGGCGGAGCCGGCCGTCCTGTCCGACCACGAGGATGCCCTCCACCATCCGGTCGAAGAGCGCCTCGGTGCGAGCCGCCTGGGCGCGGAATTCCACCTCGCGCTGCCCGCGTTGCTCCTCCAGCTGCCGCGCATGGGCCGCGGCCGCCCGGACGGCCCGGTTCCGGAGATGCCAGGCCACCGCGGCGGTGGCGAGCCAGCCGAGGGCAAGCAGGACGGCGACGACGCTCATTCCGCGCCGCGGAACCGGTAACCGACCCCGCGGATGGTCTCCAGCAGTTCGGCCTCGGTGCCCAGCTTCTCCCGCAGCCGCCGCATGTGGGTGTCGACCGTGCGGCTGTCGATCGGGTTCTCGTAGCCCCAGACGTCCTGCAGCAGGCGCTCGCGGGTCTGCACGCGCCCGCGGCGCTGGGCCAGCACCTCGAGGAGGCGGAACTCCGTGGCCGTCAACTCGACCAGCCGGCCGGACAGCCGCACCTCGTGGCTGGGCACGTCGATCTCCAGCCGGCCGAACCGCATCCGCTCGGACTCCGCCGCCCCGGCCCGGGTCCGTTCCAGGAGGCGGCGGATGCGCAGCATCAGCTCGCGTGGACTGAAGGGCTTCGTGACATAATCGTCGGCACCCAACTCCAGCCCAATGACCCGGTCCATCTCGGCGGCGCGGGCCGTGAGCATGATGACGGGAATGGTGGCGGTGCGCGGATCCCGGCGCAGGAGCTTGCAGACCTCAAGCCCGTCGACCTCGGGCAGCATCAGGTCGAGGAGGATGACCGCGGGCTGCTCCTCGCGGGCCAGGGCGAGGGCGCGCGCGCCGTCCCGGGCCAGCAGCGGGAGGTAGCCGGCCTCCTTGAGCTTGAAGGCCAGGACCTCGAGGGCGTCCGGCTCATCGTCGACGACCAGGAT
>JAIXQE010000222.1 GCA_027485815.1 Opitutaceae bacterium | reverse complement strand
TTAATGGCGACCGCAGCATCACCGAGACGGTCACCGCCGCCTACGTGATGGGCCATACGCGGCTCAACAGCCTCTCGATCCTCGCCGGCGTGCGGATGGAAAAGACCGAGACGGACGCCGAAGGCCCGGTGACCGTCGGCAACGTGCGGAGCCGACTGCGGCGGGAAGGGGAGTATACCGACATCTTCCCGGGCGTGCACTTCCGGTACGCGCCTTCGCGGAACCTGATCTCGCGGCTCAGCTACTCCTCCGGCATCGGTCGACCGTCCTTCGAGCAACTGATGCCGGCGGACACCGTGAACGAAGTCGCTCAGACCGTAAACATCCGCAACTCCGCCCTGAAGCCCCAGTACTCCCAGAACTTCGACGCGACCGCCGAATATTACTTCGAGCCGGTGGGCATGGTCTCGATCAGCGCCTTCCTGAAGGAGATCTCTGACTTCCAGTTCACCGACAGCAGCCAGTTTGTGGCTCCTGGCGCCAACAACGGTTTTGATGGCCTGTATGAGGGCTACCGGATCACGACCGCGCGTAACGGCGGCAGTGCCCGCTATCGGGGCGTAGAGGTGGCCTACCAGCAGCAGTTCACCTTTCTGCCGGGCTTCTGGCGCGGCTTCGGCTTTAGCGCCAACTACACCCAGCTCAGCACGAAGGGCGACTACGGCGGGACCACCGTCACGACCCAGGTCGCGGGCTTCGTCCCGAAGACGGGTAACGTCGCCCTGACCTACCTCGGTTTCGGTTGGAACCTGCGGCTCAACGCAGTCTGGCGGGACACCTACCTGATCACCAACTCCACCAACCCCGCGCTGGTGGTGTACCAGGAGCCGAAAATGCAGATCAACCTGAAGAGTCGTTACACGGTCTCGCGCCAACTTTCGATCTTCTGCGA
The DNA here is from genome assembly GCA_027485815.1 of Opitutaceae bacterium. Classification (GTDB taxonomy): domain Bacteria; phylum Verrucomicrobiota; class Verrucomicrobiia; order Opitutales; family Opitutaceae; genus ER46. The sequence goes on along the minus strand of JAIXQE010000222.1, from coordinate 1,787 downwards.
CATCGAGAACCTGAATAAGTCGCCGATCACGGAGACCTACGCCGGCACCAAGGATCGTCCGACGCAGACGCGCATCGTGGTCGCGAAGGTGGTCGCGGGCGTCACGGGTCGTTTCTGACGCTCGATCGAACCTGGCGCTCCGGCCCGGAATGGGCCGGAGCGAGGGCAAGGGCCACACTGGGGTTGGTCCGCGTCGACAGCCGCTTCTGCACCACCGGCATGAGGGCGCCGCCTGGACACCGATCGGGGTCGGCGGGAATAGAGGTGCCCGGGCGTCACCCGCGATAGCGCGCGGCTGGTAGTCCTACGCCAGCGCGTCGCCACACGGCCCCACGCCCCCCGCGCTGGCGGCTGTTTCCCTGCGCGGCGGTCTTCAGCCGCGCCACGGGCCTGCCGGAGCGGCGGCGTAAGCTCGGGAGCGGTTGCTACCGGTTCCCCGCTTGACCATCGCTGTCGTCGCGGATGTTCGTTGCCGCGATGATGATCGCCACGCCGCAACTCTCCTCGTGGCTGGCCCGCTCTTCCCGCCGCAGGTCTGCGTCGCTGTGGTGTCTCGCGGGTGGACTGCTGTGTGCCCTGCCGTTGGCGCTGGTGGCGGCCGGCCCGGTTGAACCCAGTTTCCCGGCCCCGTCGAGCATCCGTTGGGCGGAGCAGGGATGGAGTGACGCGGAACGCGAGGTGTGGCACCACCGTTCGGCCGGTCAGGCCTTCGCGCCGCTCAGTTGGATTCAGGCAGTCGAGCAGCCGGGGAGCTCGCGGCGGCTGATGGATCCCGACAACTTGCGTGAGCTCGGTTTTCTGACGAAGGAGCCCTCTTTCGCGAACCCCTGGGCGCTGCCGGTCGGCTTCGTCTTGACTGCCGGTGGCCCAGGGCGACGACTGCAAGTGGGCCTCACCTGCGCTGCTTGCCACACGGGTCAAATTGAAAGCGGCGGCCGCGCGCTGCGCGTGGATGGAGCCCCGGCTGCCTTCGACCTTATACGTTACTTTCAGGACCTCTACGGCGGACTCGGGGAGACGGTAGCAGACGCGGCCAAATGGGAACGCTTCGCGCAGCGCGTGGTCGCCCTTGAACCAGGCACTGGCACCCGGCTCCGGGACGAGGTGCAGGGATTCCTTCGCGAGGCCCAAGAGATTTCCGTCGCGAGTGCCGGCGCCCCCGGCGTGCCGTGCGCTTCGGGCCACGCGCGCCTCGATCCGTTCAACACCATCGGTAATTCGGTCTTCGCTTCGCACCTGCGGGAGCCGAGAAACTACCATGCGTCCAATGGCCCGGTGAGCATTCCGTACATGTGGGACGTGCCCCGTCTAAACTGGGTGCACCACAACGCTTCCTTCACCCAGGCAATGTCGCGGAATATACTGCAGATCCTGGGTAATGGCGGCCGCGTGAACTTCCTCGCTGCGGACGGCACCCCAGCGCCAGAGCCCGCGAAATGGGACACCAACATCGATGTAGTGGCGTTGCGGGATCTGGAGGCGGGATTCATCCAGCTTCGCGCGCCGGCGTGGCCCGCGGACCTTCTGGGCGCCTACGATCCCGCGCGGGCGCGAGCCGGCCGGGTGATCTTTCAGCAAAAGTGCAGCGCCTGCCACGCTCCGCGGCCGATTCAGGGTACCGAGGCCAGCTACGTCGAGTATGCGGTCACCACGGTACCGCTCTCAATTATCGGTACCGACCCCAACGAGGCCGAAACTTTCGTGCGCCGCCGCTATCTGGTCGAACGCTTGCTGGGGCCCGGCCACGTCCCGGTGAGCGGCGCGGAGGGGTTGCAGCAGCTCACCAC